>NZ_CP028035.1:3600000-3928779 GCF_005491205.1 Nissabacter sp. SGAir0207 | reverse complement strand
GGCGGACTCCACTCGAACAAGATCAACAAAAGAAAAGGATCAGGATACGTTTTAAATTCATGATTTTTGACACACGCCAGTTTTTGCAGACGCAACAGCGTGCGAACCGATTTTGACGGTTTGTGTCCGCCCCAATCCGGCAGTGGGATCGCGATCGGAATGGCGGATCATAACGCAATCCGGGAAAGAGATCCTCCCCTTCCTCACAGATTAGATCCTTTTTATCCACAGGTTTTATTTTCCCTGTGGCTTTCTTGTGGGCTGACGTGGACAAGACCGGATCCGGAGGCGCAAATAAGTGTATCCGATTGTGACGAAAATTCCGCCGATCCGACCGGGCCTGTGAATAAAATAGAATTGTCTGAAATGGCCCGGCAGCCGCGCCCTGACGGATCGCGACCGGGATCGGAGGATCAGCCCGCGATCCTTGCGCTTTGGCGGGGAGTCCGTATAATCTTCGCCCTACGTGTGATGCCTGTGTTCCTGATGGTCTAAACCAGATGGGATTCGGTGGTGACCACGGGCCACTTGGTAAACAACCGGGCAGGCTAAGCGATGTGAATTGACTCAGGACTGTACAATTAATACAATCCCGCTTCTTTATATGTTGCGATTGAGGCGTCGGTCGTTCTCACGCCGAATAGCCAAACGCGTTTACTGATCAGTAATTATTTAAGTTTAGGTAGAAATCGCTATGAAACGCACTTTCCAACCGTCCGTACTGAAGCGCAACCGTAGCCACGGTTTCCGTGCTCGTATGGCCACCAAAAATGGTCGTCAAGTTCTGGCCCGCCGTCGTGCGAAAGGCCGTACTCGTCTGACTGTTTCTAAGTAATAAAAGCTAACCCTTTTAGTGGTTAAGCTCGCATTTCCCAGGGAGTTACGTTTGTTAACTCCCACTCACTTCACTTTCGTCTTCCAGCAGCCACAACGGGCTGGCACGCCGCAAATCACTATTCTCGGCCGCCTGAACACGCTGGGGCATCCCCGCATCGGTCTTACCGTCGCCAAAAAGAACGTCAAACGCGCCCATGAGCGTAACCGGATCAAGCGCCTCACGCGTGAGAGCTTCCGTTTGCACCAGCATGAGCTGCCGCCGATGGATTTTGTGGTGGTCGCCAAAAAAGGTATTCAAGATCTCGATAACCGGGCACTGACGGAAGCGTTGGAGAAATTATGGCGCCGCCACTGTCGCCAGGCTCGCGCATCCTGATTGGGCTGATACGCGGTTATCAGCTCTTTATCAGTCCATTGCTTGGGCCGCATTGCCGCTTCAGGCCCACATGTTCTCACTACGGTATTGAGGCAGTGCGCCGTTTCGGCATGTTAAAAGGCAGTTGGTTGACAATCAAACGCGTATTAAAATGCCACCCCTTGAACCCAGGTGGCGACGATCCGGTGCCGCCGAAAACCGACAATAACAGAGAACACTAACGATGGATTCGCAACGCAATCTCTTTCTCATCGCTCTGCTGTTTGTGTCTTTCATGATCTGGCAGGCCTGGCAAACGGACCACGCTCCGCAACCGGCCAACCAGACCACGCAACAGACTTCCAACACAGTAGCCGGTGATGCTTCCAGCCAGGCGCTTCCCGCCAGCGGACAGGGTAAACTGATTACCGTTAAGACCGACGTATTGTCGCTGACGATCAATACCCGTGGCGGTGACATCGAACAAGCGCTGCTGCCGGCCTACCCGGACAGCCTGGGTTCAGACAAGCCATTCCAGCTGCTGGAAACCTCCTCCTCCTTTGTCTATCAGGCGCAGAGCGGCCTGACCGGCAAAAATGGCCCGGACAACCCGAACAATGGCCCGCGCCCGCTGTTCCAGACCGCCCAGGATACCTTTACCCTGGCTGACGGCCAGGAAGAGCTGCGTGTGCCGATGACCTACACTGCCGACAATGGCGTGGTCTACACCAAGACCTTCGTGCTGAAGCGCGGCCAGTATGCGGTGAACGTCGACTACCACATCAACAACGCCAGCACCGCGCCGCAGGAGATGACCCTGTTCGGCCAGCTGAAGCAGACCGTTGACCTGCCGAAGCACCGCGATACCGGCAGCAACAACTTCGCCCTGCACACCTACCGTGGCGCGGCCTTCTCTTCTACCGATGAGAAGTACAAGAAGTACAGCTTCGGCGACATCAAAGATGAGAACCTGAACATCAACACTCAGGGTGGCTGGGTTGCGATGCTGCAACAGTACTTCGCCACGGCCTGGGTGCCAGCGGCGAAAGACAGCAACACCTTCTACTCCACCAGCATGGGCAGTGACCTGGCCGCGATTGGCTTCAAGGGCGCACCGTTCGTGGTACAGCCGGGCGCGCAGCAGAGCGTGGCCGCGACCCTGTGGGTTGGCCCAGAGCTGCAGGACAAGATGGCTGCCGTGGCACCGCACCTTGACCTGACCGTGGACTACGGCTGGCTGTGGTTCATTTCCCAACCGCTGTTCAAGTTGCTGAAGTTCCTGCACAACTTCATCGGCAACTGGGGCTTCTCCATCATCGTCATCACCTTCATCGTGCGTGGCATCATGTACCCGCTGACCAAGGCGCAGTACACCTCGATGGCGAAAATGCGTATGCTGCAACCGAAAATCCAGGCCATGCGTGAGCGTCTGGGTGACGACAAGCAGCGTATGAGCCAGGAGATGATGGCGCTGTACAAGACCGAGAAGGTTAACCCGCTGGGCGGCTGCCTGCCGCTGGTTATCCAGATGCCGATCTTCCTGGCGCTCTACTACATGCTGATGGGCTCCGTGGAGCTGCGCCATGCGCCGTTCGCGCTGTGGATCCATGACCTCTCCGCACAGGACCCGTACTACATCCTGCCGATCCTGATGGGCGTGACGATGTTCTTCATCCAGAAGATGTCGCCGACCACCGTGACCGACCCGATGCAGCAGAAGATCATGACCTTCATGCCGGTCATCTTCACCGTGTTCTTCCTGTGGTTCCCGTCTGGTCTGGTGCTGTACTATATCGTCAGCAACCTGGTGACCATTCTCCAGCAGCAACTGATCTACCGTGGTCTGGAGAAGCGTGGCCTGCATAGCCGCGTGAAGAAGAGCTAATCCGCACCACACGCAACGGAAAGCAGATGAAGGCGGTCAATTGACCGCCTTCTTTTTTATCCCGTAACCAACGCCCATAAAGAGATTGTGATGAGTACCTCCGACACTATCGTTGCGCAGGCGACGCCACCGGGACGCGGCGGCGTCGGTATCCTGCGTATTTCCGGCCGCGCCGCCCGCGACGTCGCACAGGTGGTGCTCGGCAAACTGCCGAAGCCGCGCTACGCCGACTACCTCCCCTTCCGCGACGCGGAGGGTGCCACGCTGGACCAAGGCATTGCGCTCTGGTTCCCGGGGCCTAACTCGTTTACCGGTGAGGATGTGCTGGAGTTGCAGGGCCACGGCGGGCCAGTGATCCTCGACCTGCTGCTGAAACGCATTCTGGCGCTGCCGGGCGTGCGCATCGCGCGGCCGGGGGAGTTCTCCGAGCGGGCCTTCCTCAATGACAAACTCGATCTGGCGCAGGCTGAGGCAATTGCCGACCTGATTGACGCCAGCTCCGAGCAGGCGGCACGTTCGGCGATGAACTCCTTGCAGGGCGCGTTCTCCAACCGCGTGCACCAGCTGGTGGAAGCGCTGACCCACCTGCGCATCTACGTTGAGGCGGCCATCGACTTCCCGGACGAGGAGATCGACTTCCTCTCTGACGGCCGGATTGAGCAACAGCTCAACGCGGTGATGGGCGATCTGGAGGCCGTGCGCGCCGAGGCGCGTCAGGGCAGCCTGCTGCGTGAAGGGATGAAGGTGGTGATTGCTGGCCGTCCGAACGCTGGCAAATCCAGCTTGCTGAACGCGCTGGCGGGGCGCGAGGCGGCGATCGTCACTGACATCGCGGGCACCACCCGCGACGTGCTGCGTGAGCATATCCATATCGACGGGATGCCGCTGCACATCATCGACACCGCTGGCCTGCGTGACGCCAGCGACGAGGTGGAGCGCATCGGCATTGAGCGTGCCTGGAAAGAGATCGAGCAGGCGGATAGCGTGCTGTTTATGGTGGATGGCACCACCACCGACGCCGTGGAGCCTTCGGCCATCTGGCCAGAGTTCATGGCGCGCCTGCCAGCGCGGCTGCCGATCACCGTGGTGCGCAATAAGGCGGATGTCACCGGCGAGGCGCTGGGTGCCAGCGACATCAACGGCCACGCGGTGATTCGCCTCTCGGCGCGCACCGGCGACGGCGTGGAGGTGCTGCGTGAGCACCTGAAAGCCAGCATGGGCTTCAACAACAATATGGAAGGCGGCTTCCTGGCGCGCCGCCGCCACTTGCAGGCGCTGGAGCAGGCCGCCGCGCACTTGGTGCAGGGCAAGGATCAGCTGCTCGGCGCCTGGGCCGGCGAGCTGCTGGCCGAGGAGCTACGGCTGGCGCAACAGGCGCTCAGCGAGATCACCGGGGAGTTCACCTCGGACGACCTGCTCGGCCGCATCTTCTCCAGCTTCTGTATCGGCAAGTAAACGAAACCCGCCCTCCGGCGGGTTTTTTTATGTCCGCCGTCGGCCTGACCGTGCGCTACACATTGTTTCGTAAGGAAATCACTAAGGACTATTTAGGAATCCGCGGGCATGAAATCCGTATGATGGGCACCCCGCCAGGGTGGGAAAAACGGCCAGCCCTCTTCAAACGTAAAGTTAGGTTAATTCGGTGGCCGGGCGGCGGCACGTGGTGTTGCCGTGAAACTCTTGGTGTTATTCTTAGTCAGATAAAAATATTACGTGCGAACCATTATCAGGGAGTGACCGATGGCGTGCCATTATGCGAAGTGGATCCTGTCCGACCAAGAACCGGACCTGCGGCGGCTGAACCCGGATCTGGTGGCCACCGCCACCACGTTTTCCGCCAAGCGCCGACAGCGCTATCTGCATGGGCGGGTACTGCTGGCGGAGATGATGGCCTACTTCTACGGCATTCCCTTCCTGCCCAAAATCATCACCCCGCCGAATGGCCGCCCCTGTTTCGCTGACGCCAACCTGCCCGATTTCAGCCTTGCCTACGCGGGCAATACGCTGGGCGTGATGCTTAGCAGCGAGGGCAAAGTCGGGCTGGATATGGAAGTGATTCGCGCGCGCAGCAGCCAGGTGATGCAGCTGCACAATGAGCACCTCAGCTCCGCCGAGCAGGCGTGGGTCACGGAGCAGACCGAGCCACTGGAGGCCGCCACCCAGCTTTGGTGCATCCGCCAGAGCATCCTGAAGCTCTCTGGCCTCGGCAACAGCGGCCTCGACACCCTGCGCCTGCACCCGGCCTCGGGCCGGTTGCGCTCCAGCGTCCTGCCGGATGTGCAGGTGGTCAGCGACAGCGACTCGCTGTTTGCCTGGGCCTGCGCGCAATCCCCCACCCTTGGCCGCATGGTACAGTGGCGCTTCCAGCCTGACAGCGGCTTCAGCCAGCTGCCAGAGAGCATCGCCGCGCCCCACGTCCTCTCCTCCCACTTCATGAAGCTACTCAGCCTGCCGCCGACCAAATAGCCCACCGGCGATCTGCTACGCTTAACGGGTAAAATTCCTCTGGGGGCGCGGCCCCCGGCCAATCCCTGTTGAAGTGCTAAGGAGTCCCGGATGTCTGATCGACCGCTGCATATCGTCACCCTGCTTGGCAGCCTGCGCAAAGGCTCTTACAACGCGATGGTGGCGCGTACCCTGCCCAAACTGGCCCCAGAGGGCATGACCATCAGTGCGCTGCCTTCCATCGCTGGCATCCCGATCTATGATGCCGATATCCAGCAGGATGAGGGGTTTCCGCAGCGGGTGGAGGAGATCGCCGCGCAGATCCAGAAGGCGGATGGCGTGATTATCGTGACGCCGGAGTACAACTACTCGGTGCCGGGCGGGCTAAAGAACGCGATTGACTGGCTCTCGCGCCTGCCGCAGCAGCCGCTGGCGAAAAAGCCGGTCGCCCTCCAGACCAGCTCGATGGGCGGCATCGGCGGCGCGCGCTGCCAGTACCATCTGCGCCAGATTCTGGTCTACCTCGATGCGCTGGTGTTGAATAAGCCGGAGTTTATGGGCGGGGTGATCCAGAACAAGGTTGATGAGCAGATTGGCGAGGTGATTGACCAGAGCACACTCGACTTCCTTGGCGGCCAGCTGACCGCCTTTGGCCAGTTCATTCGCAAGGTGAGCGGCTAAACGCCCGCCATAAAAAAAGGCCGCCCGAGGGCGGCCTTTTTGCCTCTACCGATCTTAATGGTCGATAAAGGCGATTTTCAGCACGAACAGCAGCGCCACCACGATCACGCACGGGTTCAGCTCTTTCAGCCGGCCGGTGCCAATCTTCATCACGCAGTAGGAGATGAAGCCCAGCGCGATGCCTTCGGTGATGGAGAAGCTGAACGGCATCATCACGGCGGTGACGAAGGCCGGGACGGCCTCGGTCAGGTCGTTCCAGGAGACGCGCGCCAGGCTGGAGGTCATCAGCACGCCCACGTAGATCAGCGCGCCAGCCGCCGCGTAGCCCGGCACCATGCCTGCCAGCGGGGAGATGAAGATCACCAGCAGGAACAGGATGCCGACCACCACCGCCGTCAGGCCGGTACGGCCACCGACGGAGACGCCGGAGGTGCTCTCGATGTAAGCGGTCACGGAGGAGGTGCCAACGAAGGCGCCCGCCACCGAGCTGATGCTGTCAACGAACAGCGCCGGTTTCATGCGCGGGAACTTGCCCTGCGCGTCAGCCAGGCCAGCCTTGTCGGTCACGCCGATCAGGGTGCCGGAGGAGTCAAACAGGTTCACCAGCATGAAGGAGAAGATCACCCCCGCCAGCCCGACGTTCAGTGCGCCCGCCAGATCCACCTGGCCCACCACGGTGGTGATGCTCGGCGGCAGGGCGAAGATGCCATTGTACTGCACATCGCCCAGCGCCCAGCCAATCAGCGTGGTCACAACAATCGAGATCAGCACCGCCGCGTGGATATTGCGCGACGCCAGAATGGCGATGATAAAGAAGCCGAGGATGCCCAGCAGCACGCCGTGGGAGGAGAGATCGCCGATGGCGGCGATGGTATCAGTGTTCGCCACGATGATGCCGGCGTTTTTCAGCCCCATCATGCCGATGAACAGCCCGATGCCGCTGGTGATGCCCACCCGCAGGCTGACCGGGATATTGGCGATCATCCAGTAGCGGATGCGGAACAGGGTCAGCAGGAAGAAGCCGACCGCGCCCCAGAAGATTGCGCCCATTGCCACTTGCCAGGAGATGCCCATCGCACCCACCACCACAAAGGCGAAGAAGGCGTTCAGGCCCATGGCGGGTGCCAGCGCCACCGGCAGGTTCGCCAGCAGCCCCATAAAGATGGTGCCAAACGCCGCGATCAGGCAGGTGGTAACGAAGACTGCCCGGACATCCATGCCCGCAACCCCGAGGATCTGTGGGTTAACAAAAACGATATACACCATCGTCAAGAAGGTGGTCAGGCCGGCGATCACTTCCGTACGCGCCGTTGTGCCATGCTGCTTCAGCTTAAACACGCGCTCAAGCAGGCCGTTCTCCGCAGCCGGGGTGGGTTGTGGTTTGCTCATTTATCTGATTTCCGAAGAGGGAAAAGGGATGGTCGGGGGCTATCCTATAACAAAAAATAGGAATTTTGACGCGCAGCTCACACTTTTTTTCGCGGATTTTCCCCGCATGTTATCGTTTTCGCCGTGCAAAAAAACGCGAAGTGCCCACAGGCGAGTATAGGTTTCGATTGCGCCGCGCGCCGGAAAAGTGCTGTTATTTCCCGCTGGCATCCGGCCAACTGAAGGAGAGAGGGATGAAAGACATTGAGTGCGTGTTTTTTGATTGCGACGGTACGCTGGTAGACAGCGAAACGCTCTGCTGCCGGGGCTTTGTGCTGATGTTCGCCCACTATGGCATCACGCTGCCGCTGGAGGAGGCGATGACGCGCTACAAGGGCATCAAACTCTACGAGATTATCGATCAGGTCTGCCGCCGCCACGGCATGGAGCCGAAGGTCAGCGAGATGGAGGCGTTCTACCGCCAGACCATCGCGCAGCTGTTTGAACAGGAGCTGGTGGCGATTGACGGCGTGGCCCCGCTGCTGGCGCAGATCAGCGCGCCGATCTGTGTGGTGTCAAATGGCCCGGTGAGCAAGATGCAGCACTCCCTCGGCCTGACCGGCCTGCTGCCGTTCTTTGTGGATGGCGATCGCCACCGCCTGTTCAGCGGCTATGACGTGCAGCGCTGGAAACCCGATCCGGCGCTGTTACACCACGCCGCGCGCCAGATGGGCGTGGACATCAGTCGCTGCATTCTGGTGGAGGACTCGCTGTATGGCGCGCAAGCCGGGATTGCCGCTGGCATCCCGGTCTTCTACTACTGCGCCGATCCGCGTAACCCGGTGATTGACCACCCGCTGGTGACGCCGTTCCACGATATGCACGCCCTGCCGGGCCTGTGGCGCCAGCAGGGCTACCGCCTGACGCGCTAGGGCTGCTGCTGCATGGTCAGCCGCACGCCAGCATTGGCGGCACCGTACTGCCGGTAGCCGCCACGGCGCTCAAGCAATTCGAAGAAGAAACGCCCCTCCGCCGCGGGCCGGGTGTAGGCGTGCAGCAACTCGCCGCCTTCGTCATCGCGGTCATACAGCACTTGGTGCGCCTCCAACTGTTGCAGGAATTCAGCGGACAGGCCAAAGCGCGCCGCCAGATCCTCATAGTAGTTTTCCGGCACCGGCAGCAGGGTCAGGCCACGGGCGCGGGCGGCCTCAACGGCGGCAAAGATCTCTGTGGTGGCGAAGGCCGCATGTTGCAGGCCCGCCCCGCGGTAGGAGGCCACGGCGCGGGCGATCAGCGTCTCCTCGCTCTGGGAGATGTTGAGCGGCAGGCGTACCCGGTTCTCCGGGTCATGCGCCACCTGGCTGCGCACAATGCCAAACGGGTCGTTTAGCTCCTGCGTCTCATCCAGCGTAAAGCCGAGCACGCTGCGCAGGAACATCACCCAGTTCTGGCGCATGGCGGCTGGGATCGCCAGCGCCAGATGGTCAATGCCCTGCCAGCCCGCCGCTGGCGCGCTCTCCAACTGGAAATCCTGTGACCAGCCATCCTCTTCCACCAGATAGATCAGGCTGCCATCCGGCGCGCAGAGCGCCGGAATGGGGCGCTCATTGGGGCCGCATTCTGGCGGGAAGAGGGCGTAGCCAAACGCCTGCGCCCGCTGCAACAGCGGGGCCGCCTGATCCACCCGCAGCGCCAGCGCGCACATCGACAGCCCGTGGCGCTCGTGCCAGTCGGCGGCCATGCTGTGCGGCTGGCGGTTGATGATGACGCTCGCCGCGCCATTCTGGTAGAGGGAAACGGCTTTCGAGCGGTGCTCGCCGCGCTTCTCCAGCCCCAGTTGCGTCAGGCCCTGCGCCAGCGGCGCGGCCTCACGCTCATTCACGGTGAACTCGATGAACTCCACGCCGTGGTAGCCCGGCGCGGCGGGGGCGGTGAACAGCTCGTCGGGCGCTGGCTCGCCCGCCTGCTCCAGCGCACGGCGGGTCTGCTCCTCTAAATAGAGCAGCGAACGGTAGCCATCCCGCGCGGTGGGCGCGGCCGGTTCGGCGCGGAAGGTGTCATTGAAGATCTCCAGCGACCACGGCCCACGGTAGCCGCGCTGCGTCAACTGGGTGGCAAATTTCTCCAGCGGCAGCCCGCCCTGTCCGGGGAAGCAGCGGAAGTGGCGGCTCCACTCCAGCGTATCCATCTTCAGCAGCGGCGCGTCGGCCATCTGCACGAAGGTGATCTTCTCGAGCGGCACCTCTCCCAGCCGGTCGAGGTTGTCTCCCAGCGACAGCACATGGAAGCTGTCGAGCACGATGCCCATCGCCGGGCTGTCCACCTCACGCACCCGATCCCACGCCTGCTGGTAGTGGTTGACGTGCGCCCCCCAAGCCAGTGCCTCATAGCCGAGGGCGATCTGGTGCTCCTGCGCCAGCGCCGCCAGCCGCGCCAGATCGGCCACCTGCACCTCGCGCTCGGCGCTGCTTTCCGGCGAGACGTTGCTGCACACCAGCATGGTGTCGCAGCCCAGCTCATGCATCAGTTCAAACTTGCGCCGCGCCCGCTCCAGGTGGTTTGGCAACTGGTCGCGCGGGTTGCCCTCAAAGTTACGGAACGGCTGGAACAGGGTGATCGCCAGCCCCAAATCCGCCGCGCGCTGGCGGATCTCCGCCGGTTTGCCGGGATAGTAGAGCAGGTCGTTCTCAAAGATCTCAATGCCATCAAAACCGGCGTCAGCAATGGCCTGCATTTTTTCCGGCAATGAACCGGACACTGACACCGTGGCGATAGAGCGAAGCATAGATTTCCCCTTTTTTCATACGAATAGGAACCAAAACCGGCTGGCGCGCATCAGGGGTGGAAGGCCGCAGCATATGCATTAAGTTTTGAACCAGAGGGTTCGTTTAGTCAAGGCGACGTACGGCGACGGGCGTTTCGTTTGTATCGCCCGGCCAGAATCGTTACTCTTTCTCCCCAGAGAAAAGAGTGTTAATGACCACGCGAGGAGCCGAGTCTGAGCAGCCAAGAGATGCCCGTCGTCGGACGTAAAAATGATCCGGTGGGATTGAAAAACCGCATTTTTCACAGCGCGCTGACCGAGTTTGCCGAGTCAGGGCTGAATGGCGCGCGGATGGAGAAGATCGCCGAGCAGGCGGGCACCACCAAACGGATGGTGGTGTACCATTTCAAGAACAAAGAGACGCTCTATATCAACGTGCTGGAGCACGTCTACAGCCAGATCCGCCAGCATGAGGTGGGGCTGAACCTCGCCACGCTGCCGCCAGCGGAGGCGCTGGTGCGGCTGGTGGAGGCGAGCTTTAACTTCCATGTGCAGAACGCCGACTTCATCCGCATCATCTGCATGGAGAACATGATGCGCGGGCGCTACATCCGCCAGTCGACGCAGATCAAGGCGTTGAACCGCAGCGCGCTGACGGTGCTGGAAGATATTTTGAGTAGGGGCAAGGCAAGTGGGCTGTTCAAGGCGGATGTGGCGGCGCGCGACGTGCACCGCCTGATCAGCAGCCTGAGCTTCCATCAGGCTGCCAACCAGTACACCTTCGACACGCTGTTCGAAGGCAACTCGCAGGATGAGAACTACATCGCCCACTTCCGCCGGATGGCGGTGCAGGTGACGCTACGGTTCGTCACCCTGTAGGCATCAATCTGCCGGCGTATTGTCCTTGTCGCCGGCCAGCAGCACATCCAGCGCATCGCCGCCCAAGTGGCGGAAATCCTGCCCTTTCACGAAGTAGAAGATAAATTCGCAGATGTTCTGGCAGCGGTCGCCGATGCGCTCAATCGAGCGGGCGCAGAACAGCGCGGTCAGCACGCTCGGAATGGTGCGCGAATCTTCCATCATGTAGGTCATCAGCTGGCGCACGATCCCTTCGTACTCCTGATCGACCTTTTTATCCTCGCGGTAGATGCGGATCGCCTCATCCAGATCCATGCGCGCAAAGGCATCCAGCACGTCATGCAGCATCTGCACGGTGTGGCGGCCCAGCGACTCCAGGCTGACCAGCAGCGGCTGGTGCTGGTGGGAGAACTTCTCCAGCGCGGTGCGGCAGATTTTGTCCGCCACGTCGCCGATGCGCTCCAGCTCCGAGATGGTCTTGATGATCGCCATCACCAGACGCAGGTCGCTGGCGGTGGGCTGGCGCTTAGCGATGATGCGCACGCACGCCTCATCGATGGCCACCTCCATCATGTTCACCTGGCGGTCGCCCTCAATCACGCGCTGGGCGAGATCGCCATCCTGATTGTGCATGGCGGTGATGGCATCGGTCAGTTGCTGCTCCACCAGCCCGCCCATGGTCAGAACCTGGGTGCGGATGTGCTCCAGCTCGGCGTTGAACTGGCCGGAAATGTGTTTATTGAGATTCAGATTGTCCATGTGCTAGTCCTGTTAACCTGCAAAAGGTGACGCGCAACCCTGTACCTGGCGCGGGATCAGCCGTAGCGGCCGGTAATGTAGTCTTCGGTCTGTCTCTGCGCCGGAGACGTGAACAGGGTGTCAGTATCACTGAATTCGATCAACTCACCCAGGTACATAAAAGCGGTGTGGTCTGAGCAACGTGCCGCCTGCTGCATGTTGTGCGTCACGATCACCACGGTGTAGTCCTGCTTCAGCTCGGTGATCAGCTCCTCAATCTTGCCGGTGGAGATGGGGTCAAGGGCCGAGCATGGCTCATCGAGCAGCAGCACTTCCGGGCGGATGGCGATGCCACGCGCGATGCACAGGCGCTGCTGCTGGCCGCCGGAGAGGCTGTAGCCGCTCTGGTGCAGCTTGTCTTTCGACTCATTCCACAGCGCCGCCTTGGTCAGCGCCCACTGCACGCGCTCGTCCATGTCCGCGCGGGAGAGGTTTTCAAACAGGCGCACGCCGAAGGCGATGTTGTCATAGATCGACATCGGGAACGGGGTCGGCTTCTGGAACACCATGCCCACCTTGGCGCGCAGCAGGGCGATGTCCTGCTTGTCGGTCAGGATGTTTTCGCCATCCAGCAGGATGCCGCCCTCGGCGCGCTGGTCTGGGTAGAGCTGGTACATCTTGTTGAAGGTGCGCAGCAGGGTCGATTTGCCGCAGCCCGAGGGGCCGATAAACGCCGTCACCTTGTTCTGGGCGATATCCAGCGAGATGTTTTTCAGCGCGTGGAATTTGCCGTAGTAGAAGTTGAGGTCACGGACCTGGATTTTGCCTGCGGTGGCGTCAGTTGCGATGCTCATCTCTCTGTCTCTCAGTTTGCCGGCGCCGCCTTGGCGCGCCGGGCGAATAGGGTGGCCAATCAGTGCTTCTGCTTGGCGAAAATCACGCGCGCCACAATGTTCAGCAGCAGGACGCAGAGGGTAATCAACAGGACACCGGCCCATGCCAGCTCCTGCCACTCCGCGAACGGGCTCATGGCGAACTTAAAGATGGTGACCGGCAGGTTGGCGATCGGCTGCATCAGGTCGGTGCTCCAGAACTGGTTGGAGAGCGACGTGAAGAGTAGCGGGGCGGTTTCGCCAGCGATGCGCGCCACCGCCAGCAGGACGCCGGTGATGATGCCGGAGACCGAGGCCTTCAGTGTAATGGCCGAGATCATCTTCCATTTCGGCGTGCCGAGGGCGTAAGCCGCCTCGCGCAGGCTGTCCGGCACCAGCTTCAGCATGTTTTCAGTGGTGCGGATAACAATCGGGATCTGCAACAGCGCCAGCGCCAAAATGCCCGCCAAGCCGGAGAAGTGGCCCATCTGTGCCACCACCAGCGTATAGACGAACAGGCCGACCACGATCGAGGGCGCGGAGAGCAGGATGTCGTTGATGAAGCGGATCACCTCAGCCAGCCAGGATTTGCGCCCATACTCGGCCAGGTAGATGCCCGCCATCACGCCCAGCGGCGTGCCCACCAGCGTCGCCCAGCCAATCAGCAGGCCGCTGCCGATAATGGCGTTCAGCAGCCCGCCGCCGGCGGTGTTCGGCGGCGGCGTCATCTCGGTGAACAGTGCCATCGACATGCCGTCAAACCCGCGCACCAGCGTGGTAAACAGGATCCAGCAGAGCCAGAACAGGCCGAAGGCCATGGTGCTCATGGAGAGGAACAGCGCGAAGCGGTTCTTCTGGCGGCGCCATGCCTGTTTTTTGCGGCGTGACTCACGCAGCGCCGCGCTTTGTTGTATGTCCATCGTCGCCATGCTAGCGGCCCTCATTCTTCGCCAGACGCATCACCATCACTTTCGACAGCGCCAGGACAATAAAGGTAATCACGAACAGGATCAGGCCCAGCTCCATCAGCGCGGCGGTGTGCACGCCGGATTCCGCTTCCGCGAATTCGTTGGCCAGTGCCGAAGTGATGCTGTTGCCCGGCATGTAGAGCGACAGGCTGTCGAGTTGGTAGGTGTTGCCGATGATGAAGGTCACCGCCATGGTTTCACCAAGCGCACGCCCCAGCCCCAGCATCACGCCGCCTATCACGCCGTTTTTGGTGTAGGGCAGCACGATGCGCCAGATCACTTCCCAGGTGGTGCAGCCGATGCCGTAGGCCGACTCTTTCATCATCACTGGGGTCTGCTCGAAGACGTCACGCATCACCGCCGCGATGTACGGGATGATCATGATGGCGAGGATCACGCCAGCGGCCAGAATACCGATACCGAAGGCCGGGCCGGAGAAGAGCACGCCGACAAACGGGATGCTGGAGAGCACGTTGCCCACCGGCTCCTGGAAATAGGTGGCAAACAGCGGGGCGAACACGAACAGGCCCCACATGCCGTACACGATACTGGGGATGGCCGCCAGCAGCTCAATGGCGATACCCAGCGGGCGCTTCAGCCAGTTGGGGGCCAGTTCCGTCAGGAACAGGGCGATGCCGAAACTCACCGGCACCGCGATAATCAGGGCGATCACGGAGGTCACGACCGTACCGTAGATCGGCACCAGCGCGCCGAACTGCTCGGCAGGCGCGTCCCACTCCTTGGTCCAGAGGAAGGCGAACCCAAATTTTTGGATGCTTGGCCAGGAGGAGATGATCAGCGAGACGATGATGCCGCCGAGCAGCATCAGGGTGATCAGGGCGGCCAGCTTGACCAGCGCCCCAAACAGGATGTCACCGTTTTTGCTCGGTGGCTTAATAGCCGGCTTGTACTCAGCCATACGACGCTCTTCTCATTAACAAGATGGCCCGGCCGCAGGCCGGGCTTGGTAACCCGGCGAAGCCGGGCCGCGGTAGCCGGATCAGTACAGGGCTTTTCCGCTGCTGTCTTTGATGCTCTCTTTCCAGGAAGCGCGGATCTGCGTGACTACCTGCTCCGGCAGGGTAGCGTAGTCAAGATCGTTGGCGATCTGGTTGCCGTTCTTGTATGCCCAGTCGAAGAACTTCAGCACTTCGGCACCCTGTTGGGCATTCGGCTGGTTCTTGTAGATCAGGATGAAGGTGGTGGAGGTGATCGGCCAGGCGTCACCACCCTTCTGGTTGGTCAGATCCTGCGCGAAGGAGGTGCTCCAGTCTGCGCCCTTGGCGGCCGCGCTGAACGCTTCTTCCGTCGGGGAGACAGCCTGACCATCGGCGTTCACCAGCTTGGTGTAGGCCAGTTTGTTCTGCTTAGCGTAGGCATACTCAACGTAACCGATGGAACCCGGCAGACGCTGGACGAAGGCGGCAACGCCGTCATTGCCCTTGCCGCCCAGACCGGTCGGCCAGTTCACGGTGTTGCCCGCGCCCACTTTCTCTTTCCACTCGCCATTCACCTTCGCCAGGTAGCTGGTGAAGACGAAGGAGGTGCCGGAACCGTCAGCGCGGCGCACCACGGCGATGTTCTGGTCTGGCAGTTTCACGCCGGGGTTCAGTTTGCTGATGGCCGGATCGTTCCACTTCTTGATTTTGCCCAGGTAGATGTCACCCAGGGTGGCGCCATCCAGCATCAGGTCGCCCGATTTCAGGCCCGGCAGGTTCACCGCCAGCACCACGCCGCCAATCACGGTCGGGAACTGGAACAGACCGCTGCTGTTCAGCTTGTCTTCCGCCATCGGGGCATCAGAGGCACCGAAATCTACGGTCTTGGCAATGATCTGCTTCACGCCACCTGACGAGCCGATCCCCTGGTAGTTCACCTGGTTGCCGGTCTCTTTCTGGTAGCTATCGGCCCACTTGGCATACACCGGAGCCGGGAAGGTGCCGCCGGCGCCGGTCAGGCTGGCTGCGGCGAAGGCGGACATTGTCGTGAACGAAAAGGTCGCTGCCACAATACCGGCGACGGTGGTACGCATCAGTTTCATAATCTCTCCTGGGGATGGCAATCCGGCTTAGGCCGTTTTTTGAGTATGTGAATCGCTGCAGGAGGGAAAATAGGACAGTTTGGTGACAGTAAAATGTAGTTAGTATGACAGTTTTGTGACGGATGATTTTCAATCAGCCCCATTACCCGGCTTAGGCGGGGCGCGGCAAAGATATTAATTAAAAATAATACAATCTCCAGAAATTCATTAGATAAATCAATGTATCGCCGCCACCCACTTTTCTGCCCTTTCACCGGCGGCACTCCGGCTTGGTTTGATTGCCATCAACACCCCACACCAGCGTGATGGCTAAGCTCTTTCCTTTTTTGGAAGCAGCTTATGACCACACACAAGCCATCTGGCCTGAAGGGCGGCCTGGCGCTCAGCCGGCGACGTTTCGTGCAGGCAGGCAGCGCCCTGCTGGCGGTGCCTTTTATCGCCGGCAACAAGGTCACCGCCGCGCCAGCGACGGGCCTCGCCTCCCCTGCCCCTGCCACCCGTGTCGTACCGACCTGTAGCACCTTCGATTGCGGCGGCAAATGCGACATCCGCGCCCATGTTTCGCAGGGCATGGTGACGCGCATTACCACCCGCCCGGATAACGAGCTGGACCCGGAGATGCCAATCATGCGCGCCTGCGTGCGCGGCCGCGGCTACCGCAAGTTTGTCTATCATCCCGATCGCCTCAAGTACCCGATGAAACGGGTCGGACGGCGTGGCGAGGGCAAATTCGAGCGCATCAGCTGGGACGAAGCGACTACCCTGATCGCCGACAATCTGAAGCGCATCACTGAACAGTATGGCCCAGCGGCGCGCTTTGCCCACACCAACACCGCCGTCAGCGGCGGCGCGTTCTCGGGTGACAAGATGCTGCGTCGGCTGTTCAACCTGACCGGCGGCTACCTCGAGCACTACCACTCGGTCAGCATGGGCAACACCGCGGCCGCCACGCCCTACACCTACGGCACCCACGCCAGCGGCAGTTCGCTCGACACGCTGGCGGACACCAAACTGGTGATCCTGTGGGGACACAACCCGAATGAGACGGTCTTCGGCCACACTAACCACTACTACCAGCAGATGAAGGCCAACGGCACGCGCTTTGTGGTCGTTGATCCGCGCTACTCCGACACCGCCGCCTCGCTGGCCGATGAGTGGATCCCGCTGCTGCCGACCACCGACAACGCGATGATGGACGCCATGATGCACGTCATCATCAGCGAGAACCTGCACGACACGGCGTTCATTGCGCGCTACACCCTCGGGTTTGATGAGGCTTCCATGCCAGAGGGCGTGCCGCCGAATGAGTCCCTGATGGCCTACCTGTTTGGACTGAAAGATGGCATTGAGAAGACGCCGGAATGGGCGGAAAAGATCACACGCGTCCCGGCGCAGACAATTCGCCATCTGGCACGGGAGTACGCCACCACCAAACCTGCCGCGCTGATTCAGGGCTGGGGGCCGCAGCGCCACAACTGCGGCGAGCGCACGGCGCGCGGCTCCACGCTGCTTGCCACCCTGACCGGCAACGTCGGTGTGCATGGCGGCTGGGCCGCTGGCTACGGCGGCATCGGCAACCGCAAGTTCATGGCCGATGCCACCAGCCTGGATAACCCGGTGCAGGCCAAAATCTCCATCATGAACTGGGTACAGGCCGCCGAGGATGCCAGCCAGATCACCCCGGAGATGGGGCTGAAAGGGGCGGAGCAGCTGGAGAGCAATATCCGCGCGCTCTTCTCACTCGGCAGTAACTACCTCGCCAACCAGAACCCCGATCTCCATCAGGCGGTAAGGGTGCTGGAGGATGAGTCCAAGATTGAGTTCATCGTCGTCAGCGATCTCTACCTCACCCCGAGCGCGCGCTACGCCGATCTGCTGCTGCCAGAAACCAGCTTTATGGAGCGCTGGAACATCGGCGAGACCTGGGGCACCGGCAACTACATCATTCTGTCAGAGAAGCTGGTGGCCCCGGACTTTGAACGGCGCTCTGACTACGAGTGGCTGCGTGAGGTGGCGGAGAAACTGGGCGTCGAGCGGCAGTTCAGCGAGGGCCGCACTGAGCAGGAGTGGATCGCGCATATTGTTGAAACCACCCGTCAGGCGATGCCGGAAGAGAACTTCCCCACCTTTGAGCAGCTCTGCGTGCAGCGTCGCCACCTGTTCAAAAGCGAGCCTTACGTCGCCTTCGCAGAGAACATTGCCGACCCAGAGGCGCACCCCTTCCCTACCCCGTCGGGCAAGATTGAGATCTTCTCGCAGCGGCTGTATGAGATGCAGCACCCGGAGATCCCGGCGCTCTCCCACTATGTGCCCGCCCACGAAGGCCCGGAGGATGCGCTGCGCACGCACTACCCGCTGCAACTGATCACCTGGAAAGGGAAGAACCGCGCCAACTCCACCCAGTACCCCAACCCTTGGATGCAAGAGGTACAGGAGCAGGTGCTGTGGATCAACCCGCAGGACGCCGCCACCCGTGGCATCCAGCCGGGCGATCAGGTACGCATCGCCAATGACCGCGGGGTGGTGGTGATCCCGGCGCACCTGACCATGCGCATCATGCCCGGCGTGGTGGCGATGCAGGCTGGCGCTTGGTGGCAACCCGATGCACAGGGCATCGATCGCGGCGGCTGCCCGAATGTATTGAGTTCAGCGCGCATCACGCCGCTGGCGAAAGGCAACTCCCACCAGACCATGCTGGTCGAGGTAAACAGAGCATGAGTACATTTCAGGACTTCCCGCCGGTCAGCGACCGGCAGTTGGGATTTTTCATCGACTCCTCCCGCTGTTCAGGCTGCAAAGCCTGCCAGGTTGCCTGCAAGGACAAAAACAACCTGGAGGTGAGGCGGCGTTTCCGGCGCGTGTATGAGGTAGAGGGCGGCGGCTTCGTCGCGACCGGCCACGGCGGGCTGCAACAGAACGTCTACGCCTATACGCTCTCCATCTCCTGCAACCATTGCAGCGACCCCGCCTGCACCAAAAACTGCCCCACCACTGCCATGCACAAGCGCCCCGGCGACGGCATCGTGCGCGTCAATACCGACAAGTGCGTCGGCTGCGGTTACTGCGCATGGTCGTGCCCCTACGGCGCGCCGCAGTTCAATGCCGAAAGCGGCCAGATGTCGAAATGCGATTTTTGCGTCGATTTGCTGGCACAGGGGCAGTCGCCGGTCTGCGTCGCCACCTGCCCGCTGGGGGCCATTAAATTCGGCCCCATTGAGGAGCTGCGCGCCAAATATGGCAACCTGAACGGCGTGCGGGGGCTGCCTGACCCGGCGCTGACGCAGCCCAATCTGGTGATCCGCGCCCATCTCGGCGCACAACAGGAGGAGCCGCGCCATGAGTGAGTGGCCATTACTGATCTTCACCCTGCTGGTGCAGGCCTCGGTGGGGCTGACCCTGTTCGGCGCCTGGTACAGCTATTGGATGGCGCAGGAGTTGGCGCAGGAACAGCACTTCACCACCTTACGGCCACTGCTGTTGATGGTGTGCCTGATGGCCGGCACCGGCCTGCTGGCATCGGTGGCGCACCTCGGCTATCCGCTGAACGCCTTCCACGCCCTGCGCCACGTCGGCACCTCGTGGCTCAGCCGGGAGATCCTGTTTGCCAGCCTCTACCTCGGCATTATGTGTCTGGTAACGCTGCTGGCGCTGCTGACCCGCCGCATCCAGCCCGCCCTGTTGGCGATTGGTGGGCTGGTCGGGCTGGCGGACGTCTACTGCATGGCGGAGATCTACTTCCACAGCACGGTGATCGGGTGGATGCACATCCATACGCACGTCTCCTTCTATAGCGCCGTGATTGCGCTGGGGGCAGTGCTGGCGCTGCTGTTCGCCAGCCGGGCGGTGCTTAGCGCCCCACTGGTGCGCCGCCTGTTGGTCACGACCCTGCTGCTGACCGCCGCGAGCGCCGCTTGCCAACTGCTGGTGATGCCGGATTACCTGCACCAGATGGCGCAGCGGTTGGCCAGCCAGCCAGTGACGCTGCCGTTCGATATGCAGCTGGCCTTCCAGCATGGCGCGGCCCTGCGGTTGTTGAGCTGGATCCTGCTGCTGGGCGGCCTGACCATGCTGCTGTGGATGCTCTACCGCAACAATCCGCGCGCGCAGTCGCCGTCACGCATCCTGCTGTCGATGGCCGCCGGGCTGGTGATGCTGGCGCATGTCGCCTCCCGCTACGCCTTCTTCACCCTGCACTGATTTGCCATGCGCTTACGCTCGTTACTGGCGTCAGCCTCCCCGATGCCACCCGGCATCGGGGATCGCTGCATCCGCCATCAGACCCGCCACGGGGAGTGCGACGCCTGCATACAGCACTGCCCGGTGGCAGCCATCACCCTGATTGGAAACACCCCGCGACTGGACGCCGATCGCTGTATTTATTGCAGCCACTGTGTCGTGGTATGTCCCACCGACGCCATTGACTCCCTATCCCCAATAGAAAGGCGATACAAAGATAACTGCCTGTTTAGCCAGGGTGATCCGAGGGTGGCATCGAGGGAAGAATTATTGCTTTGGCACGATCAATACGGCATCCGGCAGATCGCGATCCCGGACATGGCGAGCCGCTGGCTGCTGCCGGTTGCCCGGTTAAATCTTCTGCTAAAACAGATCGGCGAACCGAGCTGGCAGGTGATCTACCCGCCGGAAACGGCCGATCCGCCACCCTCGCGCTGGTGGGCGAAAAAAACGGGATCGGTGGGACGGATCGTCGGCGGACAGCGGGCCTTGCGCGACGCCTTTCCGGCCATCGCTTGGTTTAAGGTGACGCTGGATCTGGCGACGTGCTCGCTGTGCGGTGCCTGCGGGCGCATCTGCCCGGAACAGGCGATCCAGTTCACCGATAAGACGTTACAGATCAATACCCAACGCTGCACCGGTTGCCGTGCCTGCCTGTCGGTCTGCTTCAACCAGTCGATCGCCCTACAGCCTTGGGCGGCAGCTACCAGCCCAGAAACCCATTCGCTCCATACCTGCCGTTGCCGCCAGTGCCGCCAATCTTTTCGGCACAGATCGCCGGAGGAGGCGCTTTGTCCACTTTGCCGACGCCACGCCCACGGGATGCGTCATGCCACCTGATGAGAACACCATGTCTGATACATCAATCACCCTGCCGCACGTCCTGAATGCGCTGGGTTGCTGTTTCTACCTGCCGTCCGATAGCCCGGAGGTCAATGCGGTGCGGCACTTTTTTGCCGAACCGGCATGGCGCGCGGTGTGGCCGGGTGGCGATGATCCCGCGCTGGAGGCGCTGTTGCCCCACCTGACGCCCACTGCCGCCACCGTGGCGAGCGACTGGCAACGGCTGTTTGCCGGGCCGGAAGCCCTACCCGCGCCGCCGTGGGGATCTGTTTATCTGGATGCGGAGGGGGTGCTGCGTGGCGACTCCACGCTCGCCCTGCGCGGTTTCTTGCAACGTGAGGGGCTGCGCCTGCATACGGCAAGCCCGGAACCGGAGGATCATCTGGGGCTGCTGCTGTTTCAGGCAGCGGTGCTGGCCGCCGAAGGGCGCGAGGCTGCGCTATTGGAGTTGCTGCGCGATCACCTGCATTGGTTACCGCTGTTTATCTGCCGCCTGCGGCAGCATGGTGGGGAGGGGTTCTATCTGGCGCTGGCGGAACTGACGCACCTCACCCTCCAGACCCTGATGGCAGGATCAAAAAAGCCGGCTTGAGCCGGCTTTTTTTCGCGTTGCGGATTACTCAACGGTCACGGATTTTGCCAGGTTACGCGGCTGGTCAACGTCCGTGCCCTTGATCAGCGCGACGTGGTAGGCCAGCAACTGCAACGGTACGGTGTAGAAGATCGGGGCGACAATCTCTTCCACGTGCGGCAGCGGAATAATCTTCATCCCTTCGCTGTCGGCAAAACCGGCATCCTGATCGGCGAAGACATAGAGCAGGCCGCCGCGTGCGCGCACCTCTTCAATGTTGGACTTCAGCTTCTCCAGCAGCTCGTTGTTCGGTGCCACCACAATCACCGGCATATCGGCGTCAATCAGCGCCAGCGGGCCATGCTTCAGCTCACCGGCCGCGTAAGCTTCGGCGTGGATGTAGGAGATCTCTTTCAGCTTCAGCGCGCCCTCCATCGCGATCGGGTATTGATCGCCACGGCCAAGGAACAGCGCATGGTGCTTGTCAGAGAAGCCTTCTGCCAGCGGCTCAATGGACTTGTCGAGTGACAGCATCTGCTCAATGCGCGCCGGCAGCGCCTGCAACGCGTGCACCACCTCGTGCTCCACGCTCTCGTTCATCCCTTTCAGGCGGCCCAGACGCGCCACCAGCATCAGCAGCACGGTCAGCTGGGTGGTGAAGGCTTTGGTAGAGGCCACGCCAATCTCGGTGCCAGCCTTGGTCATCAGCGCCAGATCGGACTCACGCACCAGCGAGGAGCCAGCCACGTTGCACACCGCCAGCGAGCCAAGGTAGCCCAGCTCTTTGGAGAGGCGCAGCGCCGCCAGCGTGTCGGCGGTTTCGCCGGACTGGGAGAGGGTGATGATCAGGCTGCCGGGGCGTACCGCCGATTTGCGGTAGCGGAACTCGGAGGCGATCTCCACGTCGCAAGGCACGCCAGCCAGCGACTCGAACCAGTAGCGCGCCACCATCCCAGAGTGATAGGAGGTGCCACAGGCAATGATCTGCACATGCTGCACCTGTGCCAGCAGGTCGTCGGCCTGCGGGCCAAGCTCGCTCAGGTCGATCTGACCGTGGCTGAAGCGGCCCGCCAGGGTGTTTTTGATCGCCTGCGGCTGCTCGTAGATCTCTTTCTGCATGTAGTGGCGATAGGCGCCCTTGTCGCCGGCGTCATACTGCACGCTGGACTCAATCTCCGGGCGGGTCGCCGGTTTGCCCTGCTTGTCGACGATGGTCACGCTGCGGCGGGTCACTTCCACCACGTCGCCCTCCTCCAGGAACTGGAAGCGGCGGGTTACGGGCAGCAGGGCCAACTGGTCAGAGGCGATGAAGTTTTCACCCACGCCACGGCCAATCACCAGCGGGCTGCCGGAACGGGCGGCCACCAGCACGCTCGGGTCGCGGCTGTCCATCACCACGGTGCCGTAGGCACCGCGCAGTTGCGGGATCACGCGCTGGACCACCTGCATCAGCGAACCGCCCTGTTGCAGCTCCCAATGCACCAGATGCGCGATCACCTCGGTGTCAGTTTCGGACACGAAGCGGTAGCCGCGCTCCATCAGCAGCTCACGCAGCGGCTCATGGTTCTCAATAATGCCGTTGTGCACCACGCTGACGTAGTCAGAGACGTGCGGGTGGGCATTGGATTCAGACGGCTCGCCATGCGTCGCCCAACGGGTGTGGGCGATGCCGGTGCCGCCGGTCAGCGGCTCTGCGTCCACCGCCTCGGCCAACTTCTGTACTTTGCCGACCCGGCGCACTCGCGCCATGCGGCCTTCGCTGTCTACGACAGCCAGCCCTGCGGAGTCATACCCGCGGTACTCCAGACGACGCAATCCCTCGACCAGGATTTCAGCGATATCACGTTGCGCTACTGCGCCAACAATTCCACACATGGATGTTAATTCCTATTAAGGCCACTCAATGGCCTACGATGTCTTCGACCTGATTTCCCGGCGTTGCCGGGTTCCCCGAGCCTGTAGAGTGGGGATTATTATGTTTTGGCCTGTGCACTTCAGGCAGTACACAGGCCAAAACCGCCTCGGGCGCACCCGAGGCAGGGGGGATCAGCGTTTTTTCACCGGGCGCTGCCACTCCGGTTTGTGCACCTGCGGCACGCGGCTCAAGACCAGACCGTTGTCCGGTACATTGCGCGTGACGGTGGTGCCCGCCGCCAGGGTGACGTTGTTGCCCACGCTGACCGGTGCGACCAATTGGGTGTCGGAGCCAACGAAAACATTATCGCCGATCACCGTCTTATGTTTGTTCGCGCCGTCATAGTTGCAGGTGATGGTGCCCGCGCCAATGTTGACGTTCGCGCCAATCTCCGCGTCGCCCAGGTAGGAGAGGTGGCCCGCCTTGGTGCCCTGACCGAGGTGGGCATTCTTCACCTCAACGAAATTGCCGACGTGGACGCTCTCCGCCAGCTCACTGCCGGGACGCAGGCGGGCAAATGGCCCAATGGTGCAGGCGTTGGCCAGCGTCGAATCCTCAATGACCGTGTAGGGGCTGATGTCGCAATCATCGCCAATTTCACAGTTCTTCAGCACGCAGCCCGCGCCAATCTTCACCCGGTTGCCCAGTTTTACCTGACCTTCGACGATCACGTTGGCGTCAATCACCACGTCACGGCCATGCTCCAGCGTGCCGCGCAGGTCAAAGCGCGCCGGGTCCAGCAGCATCACGCCGGCCAGTAGCAGCTGTTCCGCCTGTTCCGCCTGATAGACCCGCTCCAGCCGCGCCAGTTGCAGGCGGTTGTTCACCCCCTCCACTTCGCTCAGGCGTGCCGGGTGGACGGTCTCGATCAGTCGCCCCTCCGCGTGGGCCAGCCCGATGATGTCTGTCAGGTAGTACTCGCCCTGGGCGTTGTTGTTCTCCAGCTTCGCCAGCCAGCGTTTCAGGTCAGCGCCCTTGGCCACCAGAATGCCGGTGTTCACCTCATCAATCGCCTGCTGCGCCGGGGTGGCGTCTTTCTGCTCCACGATGCCCGTCACGCGGCCATTCTCCCGCACGATGCGGCCATAGCCGGTGGGGTCGGTTAGCTTGACCGTCAACAGGCCGATGCCGCCCTCAGGCTTGGCGCGCAGCAGGTTTTGCAGCGTCGCCACCGAGATCAGTGGCACATCGCCGTAGAGCATCAGCACTTCTTCCTCATCGGCGAAGTGCGGCGCGGCCTGCTGCATGGCGTGGCCGGTGCCCAGCTGCTCAGCCTGCAACACCCAATTCAGCGGCGCGTGGTGCAGTTTCTCCTGCAACAGGTTGCCGCCATGCCCATACACCAGATGAACCCGTGCCGCGCCCAGTTTCGTTGCCGCATCAATCACATGTTGAACCATTGGCTTGCCGGCCAGGGGATGAAGGACTTTGGGAAGATCGGAATACATGCGCGTTCCCTTGCCAGCGGCAAGGATAACCACGCTCAGTGAGCTGTTCGACATAAGCAATCTGGTAGCCTTATTGAGAAGTCAAAAGTAAACCTGTTCGGTGACAGAATTACTACATATTTTTCAGTGAAAATGCTGCACAAGCCGCGCTGCGCAAGGCTTGCACGCCTGACGATAACAATAACGAATTTTGCCGCAAAGTGTCGGTAAAGCGGGGGATTTTTTTCAGGAATAATCGGAAAGAAGAGGGCAGGGGGCGCTTTTTTAAAGGCGAAAAAAAAGCGGCCCGTAGGCCGCTTCCGTAATGCATTACATTGCTTTTCTGGTCAACTCGATGACGCGCAATTTTGCGATCGCTTTGGCCAGTTCCGCCGATGCCTGAGCATAGTCGACGTCACCGTGAGAGCTATGGATATGTTCTTCCGCCTTGCGCTTAGCTTCCAGCGCGCGAGCTTCGTCAAGATCCTGCCCACGAATGGCGGTGTCAGCCAGCACGGTTACGCTGTTCGGTTGCACCTCGAGGATGCCGCCGGAGAGGTAGATATACTCCTCTTCACCGTGCTGCTTAACAATACGCACCATGCCAGGCTTAATGGCAGTGAGCAGCGGCGCGTGGCCCGGGAAGATACCCAGCTCACCTTCGCTACCCGTCACCTGAATTTTCTGGACCAGACCGGAAAACATACCCTTTTCCGCACTGACCACATCCAGATGGTAAGTCATTTCAGCCATGTCAGCCTCCTATGAAAGCGTTACAGTTTCTTGGCTTTTTCCACGGCTTCGTCGATGGAACCAACCATGTAGAACGCTTGCTCTGGCAGGTGATCGTAGTCGCCGTTCATGATGCCTTTGAAGCCCGCGATGGTGTCTTTCAGGGAGACGTATTTGCCCGGTGCACCGGTAAATACTTCTGCCACGAAGAACGGCTGGGACAGGAAGCGCTGAATCTTACGAGAACGGGCTACAACCAGCTTGTCTTCTTCAGACAGCTCGTCCATACCCAGAATCGCGATGATGTCTTTCAGTTCCTGGTAGCGTTGCAGCAGGGACTGCACGCCACGAGCCACATCGTAGTGCTCCTGACCAACTACCAGCGGATCCAGCTGACGGCTGGTGGAGTCGAGCGGGTCAACCGCCGGGTAGATACCCAGAGAGGCGATTTGACGGCTCAGTACCACGGTTGCGTCCAAGTGGGCGAAGGTGGTTGCCGGAGACGGGTCAGTCAAGTCATCCGCAGGGACGTAAACGGCCTGTACGGAGGTGATAGAACCGGTCTTGGTAGAGGTGATACGCTCTTGCAGAACGCCCATCTCTTCAGCCAGGGTCGGCTGGTAACCTACTGCAGACGGCATACGGCCGAGCAGTGCGGATACTTCAGTACCGGCCAGGGTGTAACGGTAGATGTTGTCAACGAACAGCAGAACGTCACGACCTTCGTCACGGAACTTCTCAGCCATGGTCAGGCCGGTCAGTGCCACGCGCAGACGGTTACCCGGCGGCTCGTTCATCTGGCCATACACCAGGGATACTTTGTCGATAACGTTGGAGTCGGTCATCTCGTGGTAGAAGTCGTTACCTTCACGGGTACGCTCGCCCACGCCTGCAAACACGGAGTAACCGGAGTGCTCGATCGCGATGTTACGGATCAGCTCCATCATGTTTACGGTTTTACCTACACCCGCACCACCGAACAGACCGACTTTACCGCCCTTAGCGAACGGACACATCAGGTCGATAACCTTGATGCCGGTTTCCAGCAGATCCTGGGAGCTGGAGAGCTCTTCGTAGCTCGGAGCAGAACGGTGGATAGCCCAACGCTCTTCTTCGCCGATGTCGCCCTTCATGTCGATTGGTTCACCCAATACGTTCATGATACGGCCCAGGGTTGCTTTACCAACCGGTACTTCGATCGGGTGGCCCAGGTTGGTGACTTTCAACCCGCGACGCAGACCGTCGGAACTACCCATTGCGATACAACGCACAACGCCGCCGCCCAGCTGTTGCTGAACTTCCAGCACCAGTTTGGAAGCGCCGTTTTCAACCTCAAGTGCTTCGTACACGTTCGGTACGGCATCCTGAGGGAACTCGACGTCCACTACGGCGCCGATTACCTGGATAATCTTTCCAGTAGCCATCTTGAATCCTCTACGTAATTCGTAAACCTAGCTTAAACCGCAGCGGCCCCCGAGACGATCTCGGTAAGTTCTTGAGTGATGCTGGCCTGACGGGCTTTGTTGTATACCAACTGAAGCTCTTTGATCAGGCTACCGCCGTTGTCGGTTGCGGCTTTCATCGCGACCATTCGTGCGGCCTGCTCGCTGGCCAGGTTTTCCACGACGCCCTGATAAACTTGCGATTCCACATAGCGACGCAGCAGGGTATCCAGCAACGACTTAGGATCGGGTTCATACAGGTAATCCCACGATTTCTTCTCCAGCGTGCCCTCTTCCGCGGGCGGCAGCGGCAGCAACTGAAGAACTTGCGGAACCTGGGACATCGTATTGATAAACTTGTTACTGACGATGTACAGCTTGTCCAGACGACCTTCGTCGTAGGCTTGCAGCATCACTTTCACCGGCCCGATCAGATCGGACAGGGAGGGCTTGTCGCCCAGACCGGTCACCTGGGCAACAATGTTGCCGCCTACAGCGCCGAAGAAAGAGGCTGCTTTCGAACCAATCACAGCGAGATCGGCTTGTACGCCTTTTTCGGACCAACCTTTCATCTCTGACAGCACTTTCTTGAACAGGTTAGTGTTCAAGCCGCCGCACAGACCACGGTCAGTAGACACCACCAGATACCCAACGCGCTTCACATCGCGGTCGTCCAGGTAGGGGTGTTTGTATTCCAGATTACCCAGCGCAAGGTGACCAATCACTTTGCGCATGGTCTCTGCATAAGGACGGCTGGCTGCCATGCGCTCCTGCGATTTACGCATTTTGGAGGCGGCGACCATCTCCATCGCTTTAGTGATCTTCTGCGTGTTTTGTACGCTTCCGATCTTACTACGTATCTCTTTTGCGCCGGCCATCTCTGCTTCTCCTCATTGCCAGACGGCCTGCTGCTCAGAAGAACAGCAGGACCGTTCAGGCGTTACCAGGACTGGGTTGCTTTGAAGGTTTCCAGCAGGCTTTTCAGCTTGCCTTCAATCTCGTTGTTAAAGTTGCCAGTTTGGTTGATTTCGTTCAGCAGATCAGCGTGCTCGCGGTCAGCGAAGGCCAGCAGGGCAGCTTCAAAAGCAACCACTTTAGGCACTTCAACGTCTTCCAGGAAGCCACGCTCGGCCGCAAACAGCACCAGGGCTTGTTGGGCAACGGACATCGGCGCGTACTGTTTCTGCTTCAGCAGTTCAGTTACTTTCTGGCCGTGGTTCAGCTGCTTACGCGTTGCTTCATCCAGATCAGAGGCGAACTGGGAGAAGGCTGCCAGTTCACGATACTGTGCCAGCGCGGTACGGATACCACCGGACAGTTTCTTGATGATCTTGGTCTGTGCTGCGCCACCCACACGGGATACGGAGATCCCTGGGTTAACCGCAGGACGGATGCCGGAGTTGAACAGGTTGGATTCCAGGAAGATCTGACCATCGGTAATGGAGATTACGTTGGTCGGAACGAACGCGGAAACGTCACCAGCCTGAGTCTCGATCAGCGGCAGCGCGGTCAGGGAGCCGGTTTTACCTTTCACTTCACCCTTGGTGAATGCTTCAACGTAGTCGGCGTTAACACGCGCAGCACGCTCCAGCAGACGGGAGTGGAGGTAGAACACGTCACCCGGATAGGCTTCACGGCCCGGCGGACGACGCAGCAGCAGGGAGATCTGACGGTAAGCAACGGCCTGCTTGGACAGGTCATCGTATACGATCAGCGCATCTTCACCGCGGTCACGGAAGTATTCGCCCATGGAGCAACCGGCGTACGGTGCCAGGTATTGCAGTGCAGCGGATTCAGATGCGGTAGCCACAACCACGATGGTGTTAGCCAGCGCGCCGTGCTCTTCCAGTTTACGCACCACGTTGGAGATGGTGGACGCTTTCTGGCCGATGGCGACGTAGACGCATTTGATGCCGGAGTCACGTTGGTTGATGATCGCATCGATCGCCAGCGCGGTTTTACCGGTCTGACGGTCGCCGATGATCAGCTCACGCTGGCCACGGCCGATTGGAATCATGGCATCAACGGACTTATAACCAGTCTGTACCGGCTCATCAACGGATTGACGGTCGATAACGCCAGGGGCGATAACTTCAACCGGGGAGAAACCGTCATTTTCAATCGGGCCTTTACCGTCGATTGGCGCACCCAGGGTGTTGACCACACGGCCCAGCAGGCCACGGCCAACCGGTACTTCCAGGATACGGCCGGTGCACTTCACCTTCATGCCTTCAGCCAGGTCCGCATACGGGCCCATGACCACGGCACCAACGGAGTCGCGCTCCAGGTTCAGTGCGATAGCGTAACGGTTGCCCGGCAGTGCGATCATCTCGCCCTGCATAACGTCGGCCAGACCGTGTACGCGGATGATCCCGTCGCTGACGGAAACAATAGTACCTTCATTGTGAGCTTCGCTCACTACATTGAACTGAGCAATGCGCTGCTTGATCAGTTCGCTGATTTCGGTGGAATTCAGTTGCATGCTCCAGTCCCCTTAAGACTGCAAGACGTCTGCGAGGCGTTCGAGACGGCCGCGTACGCTGCCATCAATCACCATGTCGCCTGCGCGGATTACTACGCCGGCCAATACAGACTTATCAATTTTGCAATTCAGCTTAACTTTGCGTGACAGACGTTTTTCCATCGCAGCGGCAATGTTTGCCTGCTGGGCGTCATTCAGTGTGGTGGCGGAAATCACTTCGACTTCGACCGTCGCCTCGAGGGAGGCGCGCAGTGCAATAAACTGCTCTAACACTTCAGGAAGGACGGATAAACGTTTGTTGTCGGCCATGACCTTAATCAGGTTGCGACCGGCGTCGTCGAGTTGATCACCACATACGGCAAAGAACGTTTCAGACAGCGTTTCCGGTGCAACAGCACCGGAAAGCAATGCTTTAATCTGTTCGTTGCGCGTCACTTCTGCGGCAAACGCCAGCATCTGCTGCCAGCGGTCGATACATTGGTGCTCAACGGCAAAGTCAAATGCTGCTTTGGCGTAGGGGCGAGCTACCGTGACAAATTCAGACATCGGCCCCTCCCTCCTTACAGTTCAGCGACCAGTTTATCAACGATGTCGCTGTTAGCAGCTTCATCCACGGAACGTTCAATGATCTTCTCGGCGCCAGCAATTGCCAGTACAGCGACTTGCTTACGCAACTCTTCACGAGCGCGCTTACGTTCGGCTTCGATCTCAGCCTGTGCTTGCGCCACGATTCTGTTACGTTCCTGCTCTGCTTCGGCTTTTGCATCTTCGACAATCTGAGAGCCACGCTTGTTGGCTTGCTCAATGATTACCTGGGCGTCTGCCTTGGCTTTTTTCAGCTGGTCGGTCGCATCGGCTTGCGCGAGGTCCAGATCTTTTTTGGCACGTTCTGCTGAAGCGAGACCGTCAGCAATCTCTTTCTGACGCTTCTCGATGGCAGCCATAATTGGCGGCCATACATACTTCATACAGAACCAGACAAACAGGACGAACGCGATGGCCTGGCCGAGGATTGTTGCGTTAAGATTCACAGCACAATGCCTCTTTTAAAGTTAATAGTTTGTGTGGTTTCACTGTAGAGAAAAATCTCTACTACGCGACAGCAAACATCACGTACAGGCCCAGACCAACCGCAATCATCGGGATGGCGTCAACCAGACCCATAACGATGAAGAATTGTGTACGCAGCAGAGGAATCAGGTCAGGCTGACGAGCAGCGCCTTCCAAGAATTTACCACCCAGGATGCCGATACCGATCGCAGCACCGATTGCCGCCAGGCCCATCATCACAGCGGCAGCCATGTACAGCAGATCCATACTCAGGTTTTCCATGACAGTCTCCAGTTTGTTTCAGTTAAACGCAGTATTGTTGAAAGAAAAATCAGTGTTCTTCAGAAGCCATCGACAGATAAACAATCGTCAGAACCATGAAAATAAAGGCTTGCAGCGTAATGATCAGGATGTGGAAAATGGCCCACGGCACACTCAGAACCCACTGTGACCACCACGGCAGCAATCCGGCAATCAGGATGAAGATCAACTCACCCGCATACATGTTGCCAAACAGTCGCAGACCCAGAGAAACAGGCTTGGACAGCAGGCTGACACCTTCCAAAATCAAGTTGATTGGAATGAATACCGGATGGTTGAACGGCTGCATCGTCAACTCTTTAACGAAGCCGCCAACCCCTTTCATTTTGATGCTGTAGAACAGGATCAGAATGAATACGCCCAGCGCCATCGACAATGTGACGTTCACATCAGCGGTAGGCACCACGCGCAGGGCAGGAAGCCCGAGGACGTGTTCACCGATATAAGGCAGCAAGTCGATAGGCAGCAGATCCATCATGTTCATCAGGAAGACCCAGACGAAGACGGTCAGTGCGAGCGGTGCAATCACTTTGCTCTTGCCGTGATACATGTCACGCACGCTGCTATCGACAAACCCGACAACCAGCTCAATTGCTGTTTGCAGTTTGCCAGGGACGCCACTGGTGGCGTTTTTTGCTACTTTACGGAAAATAACCAGAAAGAGCAGACCGAGGACCACGGAGAAAAACATCGAATCGATGTTTATCGACCAGAATCCCGTCCCCACCTGAAGTTGAGTCAGATGGTGACCGATATACTCTTGAGGAGTAGAGATTTCTCCTGATGCAGACATGATGCCTCTTACCCTTTTGTAGTTAGATACAAAAACCGCTATGCGCGGTAACTGTTAATCACGGCTGGTGCCAATATCTGCGTGAACAACACCGATAGATAGGTTACACCCAGCGGGATAAACACCGCCTTGAGCACTCCCAGGGCGATTATCAACAACACAATGGTGATGACAACCTTCAACGCCTCTCCGATGGCGAACGACCAGGCGACGCGTCCAGAGAGTGGCGTATCCGCCTGGTGGCGCCACGCAAACAGCATAAACAGTGCGTTCGGTAACCAGGCGGATAACCCGCCGGCTAAAGCAGAAACACTCCATTCCAGGCCTTTTAGCCCGAATACGGCACTGAGCAGAACAAAGGTCAGTAACTGCACCAACAGCAGTTTTCTGGCAACCTTCCCGCTGTAAAGGGATGCAGACATGACGTTTGTTCTCTCCGTAACTCAGTGGAGGTATGCTGAGTGTCGTATAAAACTGCCATTGGATGGCAGAGTCAAGCAGCAAAAACCGAGCAAATTATACGGTTCACTCAAGCGAATTCAATCGATAAGTAGCGAAAAGGTGAACAATTATTTAAATCCACGCCTGTGTGGCTATTTTCCTAAGGAAACTATTGCCTATGGCGAAGATAATAATTGTCTGATTATCACCGGACTATTCATATAAGTGTGCTCAAGATCACACAAAATAGCGGCAGAATCCGCCGAGTCGGTTTGCTTCGCCGTCGAACGCGCAAAAGCGGCTTTTTTTAAAACCATAGAAATCAAGGCGCTATTACGTTACGCTTTAAATACAAAGCAAATACCTAAATTAAACCTTTCTTTGACATTTCAACCTAAAAATAAGCAACGAAAAATTTACATTCCCCCCAGTGATTTGAGAATGACTCTCATTACCACTTTTGCTTATTTTGTCCGAGTTTTTGGCCGTCAAAAATAGCACTGCTATCAAACTGTGAAATGTACGTTAATTAGACCGCCGTCACTTTTTTAATTAGCACGCTTATGTTAACGGCGGCAACGGTTAGATGATTTATCTTTTTTTGATATCGCTCAAATTATTCAGGCTTCAATATTACCAGATGCCGCTCACCTTCCAAACCGGGCACCGTCAGGCGAACAATCTGCTCCACCCCTGCCCTGCCCTCGATGGCAGCCAACTCATCATCTGGACGTACGCCCTTAAGCGCGTAGAAACGCCCATGCTGCGCCGCAGGCAGATGGTGGCACCAGGAGACCATATCATCCAGTGAAGCGAATGCGCGGCTAATGACGCCGTCAAACGGCGGCTCAGCTGGGAACGCCTCGACACGGCTCTGCACTGGCGTAATGTTAGTAAGTCCTAACTCATGCTGTACCTGGCGCAGGAAGCGCACGCGCTTGCCCAAGCTGTCCAGCAACGTGAAGTGGGAATCGGGGCGCACAATCGCCAACGGGATGCCAGGCAACCCCGGCCCGGTGCCGACATCGATAAAGCGGCTTCCCTGAAGGTGCGGGTTGACCACGATACTGTCGAGGATGTGGCGCACCAACATCTCTGCCGGGTCACGCACTGAGGTCAGGTTATAGGCTTTGTTCCACTTATCCAGCATACCCACATAGGCCAGCAGCTGGTTTTTCTGCTGATCGGGCAACACAATGCCGGCCTGATTAAGCAGCGAGTCGAGTTTTTGCAGCACGGGAAATTCCTTTGGCAAGCGTAGAGCATGGCAAGAGATGAAGCTTGCCACTGATGATAGTGCAGAGCGCAGCGAAGGCAAAGAGGCCGCCGCCAGCTTTCAGGCTGGCGGCGGGCAGAATCAGGCGCTGCGGCGCAGCAGGCCCTGTTTCTTCAGCCAGACAAGCAGGATGGAGATGGCGGCTGGCGTAATGCCGGAGATGCGTGACGCCTGACCGATGGAGCTGGGTTTGTGATCGTTCAGCTTGGCGATCACTTCATTCGACAGGCCGGAGACCTGACGGTAATCCAGATCCGCTGGCAGCACAGTGTTCTCGTTGCGCTGTTGGCGCTCGATCTCATCCTGCTGGCGGGCGATGTAGCCTTCATACTTCACCTGGATCTCAACCTGCTCCGCCGCCTGTGGATCGCTCAGCCCCGGGGCGAACGCCGACATGGAGACCATCTGCTGGTAGGTCATCTCCGGGCGGCGCAGCAACTCCTCACCGCTGGCCTCACGAGAGAGCGGTGCTTTCAGCAGCGCATTGACCTGCTCCACCTGCTCGGCGTGCGGGTGCACCCACAGGCTGCGCAGACGCTGGCGCTCCTGTTCGATCTGCTCCACTTTCTCGCAGTAGCGCGCCCAGCGGGTGTCATCAACCAGACCCAGCTCACGCCCCTTCTCCGTCAGGCGCAGGTCGGCATTGTCCTCACGCAGCATCAGGCGGTACTCGGCACGCGAAGTAAACATGCGGTACGGCTCTTTGGTGCCGAGGGTGCTCAGGTCATCAACCAGCACGCCGAGGTAAGCCTGATCGCGGCGTGGTGACCAGCCCTCATCCTCGTTGGCGTAACGGCCGGCGTTCAGGCCAGCCAGCAGGCCCTGCGCCGCCGCCTCTTCATAGCCGGTGGTGCCGTTGATCTGGCCCGCGAAGAACAGGCCGTGGATGAACTTGCTCTCCAGCGTCGGCTTCAGGTCACGCGGATCGAAGAAATCATACTCGATGGCGTAACCCGGACGCACGATACGGGCATTCTCCATGCCACGCATGGAGCGGACAATCTGCATCTGGACATCGAACGGCAGGCTGGTGGAGATGCCATTCGGATAAATTTCGTTGCTGGTCAGCCCTTCCGGCTCCAGGAAGATCTGGTGGGCGTTGCGATCGGCAAAGCGCATCACCTTGTCTTCGATCGACGGGCAGTAGCGCGGGCCGATCCCTTCGATGATCCCGGCGTACATCGGGCTGCGATCCAGGTTGTTTCGGATCACCTCATGCGTCTGCTCATTGGTATGGGTGATGTAGCACGGGATCTGGCGTGGGTGCTGGGAGGCATTGCCCATGAACGAGAACACCGGTGCCGGGTGGTCGCCATGCTGCGCTTCCAGCACGCTGAAGTCGATGGTGCGCGCATCGATACGCGGTGGTGTGCCGGTCTTGAGGCGGTTCACGCGCAGCGGCAGCTCACGCAGGCGGCGGGCCAGCGGGATCGACGGAGGATCGCCAGCACGGCCACCGCTGTAGTTCTCCAGGCCGATGTGGATCTTGCCATCCAGGAAGGTACCCACGGTCAGCACCACCGCTTTCGCGCGGAACTTGAGGCCCATCTGGGTCACGGCGCCCACCACCCGATCGTTCTCGACGATCAGATCTTCTACCGCCTGCTGGAAGATCATCAGGTTGGGCTGGTTCTCCAGCGCAGTGCGTACCGCCTGACGATAGAGCACGCGATCCGCCTGAGCGCGGGTGGCGCGAACGGCCGGGCCTTTGCTCGCGTTTAGTATCCTAAACTGGATGCCAGCGTGATCGATCGCCGTGGCCATCAACCCGCCGAGGGCGTCCACTTCTTTAACCAGATGTCCTTTTCCGATGCCACCGATCGCTGGGTTACAGGACATTTGTCCAAGCGTATCAATGTTATGCGTTAACAATAGGGTTTGTCGTCCCATACGGGCAGCCGCCATGGCCGCCTCGGTACCGGCGTGGCCACCACCGATGATGATGACGTCAAAATGGTCTGGATAAAACATGGTACTGCACCTCGCGGTTATGCGAATGATCGTGGTTTGCCCTGGGGTGGGGGATTCTACTTAAGTTTGGTCTTGCAACCAAGCGACTTAGGATCCTGGGATCGCAGGTAATTAAAAGAAGATCTTTTTTATTTAAAGATCTCTTTATTAGATCTCTTATTAGGATCGCGATCCTCTGTGCATAACTCCCGATTCCTGATGGGATACAGGGCGTTATAGACGATCATTAGCTGTGAATGATCGGTGATCCTGGAACGTATAAGCTGGGATCTGATCGCGGTTTTATACACAGGCACTTTTGGAAGGCCAGGTTGTTATCGGGATAACTACCGGTTTTACCCTGCTTTTAACGGTAGTTATCCACAACTGATCGCGTGATCTTTGACCTTATTTGAGTAATTTTACCCAATCGATCAGCCAGGCTTCGGCGGGGTCTTCGGGGATCTCATGCTCCGTCACGTCGATCTCGAGGCGATCGCCGATCTTTTTGGCGCCGCGGGCGATCAATGCGGTTTCCAGCGTTTTGATCGCGCCACAGAAGGTGTCATATTCGCTGCTGCCAAGACCCACTGCGCCAAAACGGATCGGGGAAAGATCGGGTTGTTGCTCCTCGATCTCCTCCAGCAGGGGTTGCAGGTTATCAGGCAGATCACCCGCGCCATGCGTTGAACTCACCAGCAGCCAGATGCCCGCCGGTGGCAGCTCATCAAGTGCCGGGCCATGCAGGGTCTCTGTGGAGAAACCGGCATCTTCCAACTTTTCGGCCAAATGTTCGGCGACGTATTCAGCACTGCCAAGGGTACTGCCACTGATCAGGGTAATGTCAGCCATAATGATCCCACCTGATATAAAGAGGGCGTATTGTACGCTGTGAATCAGTTGGGATCTACCTGTGGACAATATGGGTATGAACTTTTTCTCGTCAGGGGGCGATCGCACGCATGATCGGGTTCTGCAAGGAGATCAACGTCTCGGTGGACTGGATCTCATCGATGGTTTGGATCTTGTTGATAAGTACCTGTTGGAGTGCGTCGATCGATCGGCACATCACCTTGATGAAGATGCTGTAGTGCCCGGTGGTGTAGTACGCCTCCACCACCTCCTCCAGGCTCTCCAGCTTTTTCAGCGCCGAGGGGTAATCTTTGGCGCTCTTGAGGATAATGCCGATGAAGCAGCAGACGTCATAGCCCAGCTGCTTGGGGTTTACCTGGATGCAGGCACCGGTGATGATGCCGGCCTGCTTCATCTTCTCTACCCGTACATGGATGGTGCCGGGGCTGACGTTGAACACCTTTGCCAGCTCCGCATAGGCCGTGCGCGCGTTCTCCATCAGGGCATTCAGGATGCCGCGATCAAGATTGTCGATTTGGTACACTTCTGTCACTTTTCCACCTCTGCGTGATGACATGCAATGGGGAGAAGATAGTGGATCTCGACCGGCAGGGCTATGGTTATCAGGCGCTGGCTAGCGGTGCAGACGCCGCACCAGTCGGCTCTTCAGGCTGGTGTCGAAGCGCCAGATGTGGTCGAAGATGCGCATGATGCCGGGCTTGCCATAGGCAGACATCGCGACGGCATGGAAGCGTTGCTGCCGTTTCTGCTGATGGCCTCGCACTTTATCCACCAGCGGATCCGGCAGACGTTGGGCGATGAAATCGGAGATCACCACCGCGTCAGCATCGTGCCACTCGCGATCCTCCAGCTTTTTCAGCGTGGCAGAGAGGCAGGCTGCCAGATCCGTGCCGCCGCGGAAGTGCTGGCCGAGGAAACGGATCGCCTGCTCGATCCCGCTGGCGTCCGTCAGCTCATACTGCACGATCTCAGTGGCGAACAGCATCACGAAGCAGCGTCGCTTGTCCGCCAGGGCGATGCGCAACAGCGCCAGACAGAACGCCTTGGCGCACTGTTCATTGAAACCGCCCATAGAGCCAGAGGTATCGACGCAGACCACAAACGGCCCGCGCGGCTGCTCCTCATGGTGGTGGTGGGTGACCGGCCGCATCATGGTGCGCTCCTGCCAGGCGTCGCCCTGGAGCCGGTAGGTCATCAGCCGCTTCTCCAGCAGCCGGCGATAGAACTCAAACTCCAGCTCGCTCAGCCCCAGCATCGCCAGTTCGGTCGGCAGCAGGCGCAGGATGTCGTCGCTTTGGTGCAGGCCGCTGACCTGCTCCGGCACGGTGGCTGGCTCCCGCACCAGCTGGCGGTAAGGCTCCATCGCAGCGTTGTCCTGCGGTACGCTTTTGGCTGCCTGACTGCGGCCCAACCGCTCTGCCAGCCGATTCAGCTCCGGTTGCTGTTGCAGGAAGGCGCCATAGTCCAGCAGCTGCCGGTAGTTGCCGGCATACAGCTCGCCACGACTCATGTCCCACAGCCGGCCCGCGGCGCTGTCATTTTCCGCCAGCAGCGGCACCAGCGCGCCACTCATCGCCAGCCGCTGTTGCAGCTCGGCCAGCAATTGCTCGCGCTCCTGCTCCAGCAACTGGTGGTGCAGGGTAATGGCCTGAAGGGTCAGGCTCATGCGCCAGCGTTGTATAAAGAGGGTTTGCAGGCCGTCACTGTGGCTCTGGCTGGGATCTATCCCCTCCAGCAGCACCTCTGCCTCTGGGGCGAAGGGGGAGTCCATCGCCCGCAGATCGCGCACGATGCCGGGCAGGTGTTGGTAAAATTGGGCGGGGCTTTCGGTCATGCTGCGCTGATAGAAGTAGAACTCCTTGGTCAGCGCTGGCGGCACCGTGGCCTCATCGACTCGCCGCGCCAGCCGCTGCTTCCAGGCGGGCAGATCCTTGAGCAGCGCCCGTTTCAACCGCGGGAATTTCTCGAAGAACAGGGCGAGTTGCGGCGTGGCCAGCAGGCCGATGATGATCTCCTCAATCAGCTCGCTCTGGTTGATCGATAGCAGCATATCCAGCGTATGCAGGCTCAGCATCGGCTATTTCCCGCTGAAAGTCTGGCGCTGTTTCTTGATCTGCTCCGCCACCTGCATCAGGCTCCCCTCAATTTTCGCCAGCCAGGCAGCTGGCACAAACAGGCAGGGTTGGTGCGAGGCAAACAGTCGCCGCTGCTGGGCCAGTTTCTCAGTTAGCGTGTCCAGCTGGGCCAAAATCTCCGGTGAGACGGCGGCTGACTGCGTGCCCGGCAGTGAGAGCACCGAACGCTGTCGGCTGACATCCAGTACCGCCAGTTGCAGCTTCTCATCCACCTCCAGCTCCACCGTCTGGGCAAAGCCGATGCCGTTGAGTTTGCCACGCATCGCGCCGCCCTTCTGTAGCCAGTTGTCCAGCTCGTCGCGCTCCACCAGCAGGTGGGTCACCTGGATCTCATGCAGGTGCAGCGGGGTGTGCAGCAACAGGGTCAGCGTCTTCTCTTCGCCCGCCAGCTCCAGTACGTAGTGCGGCGTGCGGCTGAAGATGGCGGCTTTTTTGCTGACCTTGATCGCCTTGCTATCGCTGAGTTGCTGTTGCTCGCGTAGCCACTGTTGGTGCAACTGGTGGATTTGCAGGATCAGTGACTGCTGCTGGTAGGCCTGGGTAGTGAGCAACTGCTCCAGCTGTTGCTGGAACGCGGTGTAGGCGTTCAGGTCATGCCACAGGCAATCCTTGAGCAGCACCAGATCGACCGGGGTGATGGCCTGCCGGCCACTGAAGAAGGCGCTGGCCTGCAATAGGCGCAGGGCTTTCTTCCAACGGCGGTCAGAGACATAGGGCGACTCCTCCTGCGCATCCAGCCGCTCGCGCAGCTGGAAAATCAGCTCAAAGCAGCTGTCCGGCAGGCTGATGGCCGGGATCTCCCGCTGCCACTGGTGGAACTCCTCATCCGTGATGGCGAGGTTCTCCGGCACTGGGTTCTCTTTTTCGCTGGCGCGTTGGGTCAGCAGGGCGCGGAAGTTCTGTTTGTCCTGCACCTTGTCGAGCCACAGCCGGATCAGCATCCGGTCATAGAGCGCTTCCAGGCTGCTGTCAGCCTCCGGCAATTCATTCGAGGCGGCCACCAGCAGGCGCAGCGGGATGGCAGTCTCATCGTCGCCATTGCGGAAGCGGCGCTCGTTGATGGCAGTCAGCAGGGTATTGAGGATGGCGGGGCCGGCTTTCCAAATCTCATCGAGAAAGACAATCTCCGCCTCTGGCAGGTAGCCACGCGTCAGGCGCTGGTAGCGCCCCTCATCTTTCAGCGCCTGAATGGAGAGCGGGCCGAACACCTCTTCCGGCGTTGAGAAGCGGGTCATCAGGTACTCAAAGGCGCGGGCATGGCGGAAGGCGTACTTCAGGCGGCGGGCGATCAGGCTCTTGGCGATGCCCGGCGGCCCCAGCAAGAAAACGCTCTCGCCGCACAGCGCCGCCAGCAGGCAGAGCCGGATGGCATCCTGACGTTCATACAGTCCGCTCTCAAGCGCATTGCTGAGCCGCGCGATGCGTTCAGCCAGTCCCGTTGTGTGCACCATAATTACCCTTCATTTTCTTTCGGTTAAGGCATTCTGGTTTGCCGCCCGCGATTAATCCACTGTTATTTTTTGCGCCAGTAGCTTGTTGATTCGCAGTAATTTTCTATCCTCATTGAGTTGGCGCTCGCTGCGGTTCTGGCAGTAAAGGCCGCGATTTATCGATGGGCATTAGCGGTAATTCATGCATACTGTGCGCTTTTTGGTGGGCGTTCTGGAACTGGCGCACGCATCGCTTATGGATGTTCTAGCAAAAGAAACGAGTTATGAGCACAGAGCATAAAAAGTCACTGTCAGCCATGACCCTGGCCGCCATTGGGGTGGTCTACGGCGACATCGGTACCAGTCCCCTCTATACCCTGAGGGAGTGTTTTTCTGAGCATTACGGCTTTGATGTGCGTCCCGATGTGGTATTCGGCTTCCTCTCCCTGATCTTCTGGTTGCTGATTCTGGTCGTCTCGCTGAAGTACCTCTCCTATGTCCTGCGGGCCGACAACGCCGGGGAGGGGGGGATTTTGACCCTGATGTCACTGGCCGGGCGGCACACCTCCGCCCGCCTGACGGCCACGGTGGTCATTCTGGGCCTGATTGGCGGCAGCTTCTTCTATGGTGAGGTCGTGATCACCCCGGCGGTATCGGTGATGTCCGCGATTGAGGGGCTGGAGATCGCCGCGCCATCGCTGGAGGCGTATATCGTCCCCTGCTCGATTGTGGTGCTGACACTGCTGTTTATGATCCAGAAGCACGGTACCGGCAGCGTCAGCAAGTTCTTCGCCCCGGTGATGCTGGTCTGGTTTTTGGTGCTGGCGGCGCTGGGCGTGCGCGGCATCATGGGCAACCCGGACGTGTTGCAGGCGCTGAACCCGGCCTGGGCGGTCAGCTTCTTTATTGATCACAAGGCGCTCTCCTTCTTTGCGCTCGGCGCGGTGGTGCTCTCCATCACTGGGGTGGAGGCGCTGTATGCCGATATGGGCCACTTCGGCAAAAAACCGATCCGTTTGGCGTGGTTCATCGCGGTACTGCCCTCTCTGGTGCTGAACTACTTTGGTCAGGGCGCGCTGCTGTTGCAGAACCCCTCGGCGATCAAAAACCCCTTCTTCCTGTTGGCCCCGGATTGGGCGCTGGTGCCGTTGCTGGTGCTGGCAACGCTGGCGACGGTCATCGCCTCGCAGGCAGTGATCTCCGGCGTCTTCTCCCTGACGCGTCAGGCCGTGCGGTTGGGCTACCTGCCGCCGATGCGCATCATCCATACCTCGGAGATGGAGTCCGGCCAGATCTACATCCCGGTGATCAACTGGACGCTCTACGTGGCGGTGGTAATTGTGATTGCCAGCTTCCAGCACTCCAGTAACCTGGCCGCGGCCTACGGCATTGCCGTGACCGGCACCATGGTGCTGACCTCCATCCTCTCCTGTGTGGTGGCGCGCAAGAACTGGAACTGGAATCTGGTGCTGGTGGGCGCGCTACTGGTGATCCTGCTGGTGATTGATGTGCCGATGTTCTCCGCCAATGCCGCCAAGCTCTTCTCCGGCGGCTGGTTGCCGCTGACGCTGGGGCTGGTGATGTTCGTCATCATGACCACTTGGAAGAGCGAGCGCTTCCGCCTGCTGCGCCGGATGCATGAGCACGGCAACTCGCTGGAGGCGATGATCGCCTCGCTGGAGAAGTCACCGCCGGTGCGGGTGCCGGGCACTGCGGTCTATATGTCGCGCGCCATCAATGTCATCCCCTTCGCCCTGCTGCATAACCTGAAGCACAATAAGGTGCTGCATGAGCGTGTGGTGCTGCTGACACTGCGCACCGAGGACGCGCCCTTCGTGCATAACGTCCGTCGCGTCAGCATTGAGCAGCTCTCGCCCACCTTCTGGCGGGTGGTGGCCAGCTACGGGTTTAAGGAGACGCCGAACGTCGAGGAGATTTTCCACCGCTGCGGGCTGGAGGGACTGCCCTGCCGGATGATGGAGACCTCCTTCTTTATGTCCCACGAATCGTTGATCCTTGGTAAACGCCCGTGGTATCTGCGCATCCGCGGCAAACTGTTCATGACGCTGAGCCGCAATGCCCTGCGTGCGCCAGACCAGTTCCAGATCCCGCCCAACCGGGTGATCGAGCTGGGCACCCAGGTCGAGATTTAGTGACGAGGGCCTCCACGGAGGCCCTTTTTCATGCCTGTCGTCAGGCGAAGTGGCACTAAGTCAAATTTTGCCGCGTGTTCCCCTGCTGCCAGCGAAACGTTTCGATGGCGATCACACTTCTCTCTCAATCCTTTTGCCTTCTGACGCCGATTTTTTACACTCCACCATCGAAACGTTTCGCTGCCGGAGCAAAAAATGAAAAAGAGCGCCCTACTGAATGCCGATCTCTCCTATGCCGTTGCCCAGCTTGGGCATACCGACCAGCTGGTAATTGCCGACGCTGGCCTGCCTATCCCGGATAGCGCGTGGCGCATTGACCTGGCGCTGACCCACGGCGTGCCTGATTTCATCACCACTCTCGGGGTGATTACCCAAGAGATGCAGGTTGAGCGCGCGCTGCTGGCCGTCGAGATGGTCGAGCAGAACCCGGTCATCCACCAGCAACTGCTGAGCCACCTGGAGCAACTGGGCGAACGGCAGGGCAAGGCGGTGGTGGTCGACTACATCCACCACGAGGCATTCAAGGCGCAGAGTGCCCAGAGCCGCGCCATCGTGCGCACCGGGGAGTGCTCGCCCTATGCCAACGTCATTCTCTGTGCTGGCGTCACCTTCTGAGGTCTTTATGGACGCGTTACTGCAACTTAAAGGCATTGAGAAATCCTTCCCCGGCGTCAAGGCGCTGTCGGGCGCCGCGCTCTCCGTCTATCCGGGCCGGGTGATGGCGCTGGTGGGCGAAAATGGTGCTGGCAAGTCCACCATGATGAAAGTGCTGACCGGCATCTACCAGCCGGAAGCAGGCAGCCTGCGCTATCTGGGAGAGGAGACCCGTTTTGCCGGGCCGAAAGCCTCCCAGGAGGCAGGCATCGGCATCATCCATCAGGAGCTGAACCTGATCCCGCAGCTGACCATTGCGGAGAACATCTTTTTAGGCCGCGAGTTTGTAAACCGGTTTGGTGGCATCGATTGGGCGCGTATGCACAGTGAGGCCGGCAGGCTGCTGGCGCGCCTCAACGTGCGCCACAGCAGCCACCGGCTGGTGGGCGAGCTGTCGATTGGCGACCAGCAGATGGTCGAGATCGCCAAGGTGCTGAGCTTCAACTCGCGGGTCATCATCATGGATGAGCCGACCGACGCCCTGACCGATACCGAAACCGCCTCGCTGTTCAGCGTCATCCGCGAATTGCGCAGTCAGGGGTGCGGCATCGTCTACATCTCCCACCGGATGAAGGAGATCTTCGAGATTTGCGATGACGTGACGGTCTTCCGTGACGGCCAGTTTATCGCTGAGCGCGCGGTCTCCTCGCTGGAGGAGGAGTCACTGATTGAGATGATGGTTGGCCGCAAGCTGGAAGACCAGTACCCGCACCTCTCCCAACCACGCGGCAAAACGCGGCTGGTGGTAAATGGCGTGCGTGGGCCGGGGGTGGAACAGGCCAGCTTTACCCTGCACAGCGGCGAGATCCTCGGCATCTCCGGGCTGATGGGCGCGGGCCGCACCGAGCTGATGAAGATCCTCTACGGCGCGCTGCCCCGTACCGGCGGCAGCGTGGAGTTGGATGGTCAACCCGTCACGGCGCGTACCCCACAGGCGGGGCTGGCGGCTGGCATCGTCTACATCTCTGAAGACCGCAAACGTGACGGGCTGGTGCTCGGCATGTCAGTAAAAGAGAACATGTCGCTGACCGCCCTGCGCTACTTCAGCAAAGAGGTCGGACGGCTGCGCCATGCCGACGAGCGGCAGGCGGTCAGCGACTTTATCCGGCTGTTCAATATCAAAACCCCTTCAATGGAGCAGCCGATTGGCCTGCTCTCCGGCGGCAACCAGCAAAAGGTGGCCATCGCCCGCGGCCTGATGACGCGCCCAAAGGTGCTGATTCTGGATGAGCCGACGCGCGGGGTGGATGTCGGCGCGAAGAAAGAGATCTATCAGCTGATTAACCAGTTCAAGCAGGAGGGGCTAAGCATCATTCTGGTCTCCTCGGAGATGCCGGAGGTGATCGGCATGAGCGATCGCATTCTGGTAATGCATGAAGGGCGTATCAGCGGCGAGTTTGCCCGTGGGCAGGCGACACAAGAGGTGCTGATGGCCGCGGCCGTCGGCAAGCAACACAGCGCAACACAGGAATAAGCAGAGATGAGTAGTCAAGCACTGCCGGCCAAGCGCTGGTTCAACAAAACATGGTGGCTGGAGCAGAAATCACTGATCGCGCTGGTGGTGTTGATCGCCGTGGTGTCATCAATGAGCCCCAACTTCTTCAGCCTGAACAACCTGTTCAATATCCTGCAACAGACCTCGGTCAACGCCATCATGGCGGTCGGCATGACGCTGGTGATCCTCACCTCCGGCATTGACCTCTCTGTCGGGTCACTGCTGGCGCTGACCGGCGCGGTCGCTGCCTCGCTGGTGGGCATGGAGGTCAACGCCTTCCTAGCAGGCGCGGCAGCGCTGGGACTGGGCGCGCTGGTGGGCGCGGGCACCGGGGTCATTGTAGCGAAGGGGCGGGTGCAGGCATTTATCGCCACGCTGGTGATGATGCTGCTGCTGCGCGGCGTCACCATGGTTTACACCAACGGCAGCCCGGTCAACACCGGTTTCTCTGATGCCGCCGACACCTTTGGCTGGTTTGGCATCGGCCGCCCGCTGGGTATTCCGGCACCGGTCTGGCTGATGGCGCTGGTGTTCCTTGCCGCCTGGTACATGCTGCACCACACCCGCTTGGGCCGCTACATCTATGCGCTGGGCGGCAACGAGGCGGCGACGCGCCTCTCCGGCATCAGCGTCAATAAGGTCAAAATCATCGTCTATGCCCTGAGCGGCATGTTGGCGGCGCTGGCTGGCATCATTGAGGTGGCACGCCTCTCCTCCGCCCAACCGACCGCCGGTACTGGCTATGAGCTGGACGCGATCGCCGCGGTGGTGCTGGGCGGCACCAGCCTGGCTGGCGGCAAGGGGCGCATCATGGGCACCCTGATTGGCGCGCTGATTCTGGGCTTCCTGAACAACGGCCTGAACCTGCTCGGCGTCTCCTCCTATTACCAGATGATCGTCAAGGCGGTGGTGATACTGCTGGCGGTGCTGGTGGATAACAAAAGCAAATAATTTTCCGATACGTTTAGAGGATACACACATGACAAAGATGAAAAAGTTGGCGACCCTGATCTCCGCCGTGGCCCTGAGCGCGACCTTCTCCACTCAGGCTCTGGCGAAAGATACGCTGGCGCTGGTGGTCTCTACCCTCAATAACCCCTTCTTCGTGACGCTGAAAGATGGCGCGCAGAAGGAGGCAGACAAACTCGGCTACAACCTGGTGGTGCTGGATTCGCAGAACAACCCGGCGAAAGAGCTGGCCAACGTGCAGGATCTGACGGTGCGCGGCACGAAATTGCTGCTGATTAACCCCACTGACTCCGACGCGGTTGGCAATGCGGTGAAGATGGCGAATCAGGCCAACATTCCGGTGATCACCCTCGACCGCGTTGCGACACATGGCAACGTGGTGAGCCACATCGCCTCCGATAACCGTGCTGGCGGCAATATGGCCGGGGAGTTCATCGCGAAGAAACTGGGCAACGGCGCGAAGGTTATCCAGCTGGAGGGCATTGCCGGGACGTCCGTCGCGCGTGAACGTGGCAAAGGCTTCAAGCAGGCGCAAGAGAAAAATAAATTCACCCTGCTCGCCAGCCAGCCCGCCGACTTTGACCGCACCAAGGGCCTGAACGTCATGCAGAACCTGCTGACGGCCCACCCGGATGTGCAGGCGGTATTCGCCCAGAATGATGAGATGGCGCTGGGTGCCCTGCGCGCGCTGCAAACCGCTGGCAAAAGCGACGTGATCATTGTCGGTTTCGACGGCACCGCCGACGGCGTGAAGGCCGTACAAGGCGGCAAACTGGCGGCCACCGTGGCACAACGCCCTGACCAGATTGGGGTGATTGGCGTCCAGACCGCCGATAAAGTGTTGAAAGGTGAAAAGGTAGCGGCGATCATTCCAGTCGATCTGGAGCTGGTGGCGAAATAAACCTGCCGTGGCGGGCGTGCATCGCGCCCGCCCTGTGGAAGCGGTAATGACATGTCAGGAGTGGCGGGAAGCATCATGAAGAACGGCAAACTAGTGGTTCTGGGCAGCATCAACGCTGACCATATTCTCAATACGGCGCACTTTCCGCGTCCCGGCGAAACGCTGATCGGGTCGCAGTATCAGGTTGCCTTTGGCGGCAAGGGGGCCAATCAGGCCGTGGCGGCTGGCCGCAGCGGCGCGGAGATCGCCTTTATTGCCTGCGTGGGCGCGGATGATATCGGGGAGCGCATCCGCCAGCAGTTGGCGGCAGACAACATCGATACCCGGCCGATTGAGGCGATTGAGGAGACCACCACCGGCGTCGCGCTGATCTTTGTTAACGGTGAGGGCGAAAACATGATTGGCATCCACGCGGGTGCCAACGCCGCCCTGACCCCCGCCTATCTCGAGCGCTATCAGGATGAAATCAAAAACGCCTCCGCGCTGCTGATGCAGTTGGAGTCGCCGCTGGAGAGCGTGACCGCCGCCGCCACGCTGGCGAGAGCGCACCAGACCCAGGTGATCCTCAACCCTGCGCCCGCCTGTGAACTGCCGGATGCACTGCTGGCCTGTGTGGACATGATTACGCCCAATGAGACCGAGGCGGAGCTGCTCACGGGCATCGCCATCCGTAACGATCAGGATGCCGCCCGTGCCGCTGCCATCCTGCACGACAAAGGGATTGCGACAGTGCTGATCACCCTTGGCAGTCGCGGCGTCTGGCTCAGTGAGCAGGGCAAGGGCGAGCTGATTCCTGGCTTCCGAGTGCAAGCCGTGGATACCATCGCCGCTGGCGATACCTTTAATGGCGCGTTGCTGACTGCCCTGCTGGAGCAACGCCCGCTGAAAGCGGCGGTACGCTTCGCCCATGCGGCGGCGGCGATTGCCGTGACCCGGCCGGGCGCGCAACCTTCCGTGCCGTGGCGTCAGGAGATCGATGCCTTCCTACAACAACAGGGGTGACATTTGGCCACCATGAAAGATGTCGCCCGCCTGGCGGGCGTCTCCACCTCGACGGTCTCCCATGTCATCAATAACAACCGTTTCGTTAGCGACAGCGTGCGCGAAAAGGTGCTGGCGGCGGTAGAGTCGCTCAACTATGCCCCCTCCGCCCTCGCCCGTAGCCTGAAGATGAACCAGACCCACACCATCGGCATGCTGCTGACCGCCAGTAGCAACCCCTTCTACGCCGAACTGGTGCGTGGCGTGGAGCGCAGCTGTTATGAGCGCGGGTATAGTCTGATCATCTGCAATACCGAAGGGGACGTGGAGCGTATGAACCGCAATCTGGAGATGCTGCTGCAAAAGCGGGTCGATGGGCTGCTACTGATGTGCACCGAAACCCATCTCCCCTCTGAGGATGCGCTGCGCCGCTACCCCTCCCTGCCGATTGTGATGATGGACTGGGCACCGTTCCCGGATGCCAATGACATTATCCAGGATAACTCCCTGCTGGGCGGTGAGCTGGCAACCCGCTATTTGATCGAACAGGGCTACCGGCGCATCGCCTGCATTGCTGGCCCGCAGGACAAGACGCCCGCCCGTGCGCGGTTGGCGGGTTTCCAGCGCGCCATGCAACAGGCGCAACTGGCCGTGCCGGAGGAGTACCTCATCTATAGCGATTTTGAATTCGCGGGGGGAATGGCCGCCATGACGGAGTTACTGGCGCTCCCTTCCCCGCCCGAGGCGGTCTTCACCAGCAATGATGCGATGGCGGTCGGCGCGTATCAGGCGCTTTACCAACAGGGACTGTCAGTGCCAGCGGATGTGGCGGTCATCGGCTATGACGACATTGAGCTGGCGCGCTACATGACACCGCCACTGACTACAGTGCACCAGCCCAAGGATGATCTGGGCGAACTGGCGGTAGATACACTGCTGCACCGCTTGAACAACCCGGCGGCTGAACCGCAGCGGCTGGTGCTGACGCCTGAGCTGGTGGTACGCGACTCGGTCACGCGTCGCTAGTCAGGGCGCCTCGGTCAGGAGTGTCAGGCAAGCCATGCGCGCCGCCTCACCATCACCCTCTAATATGGCGGTGACTATCGCGTGGTGATGCGCCAGCTTGATCACTTCATTATCTGTGATGGTTTCGAAATAGCGGTGATAGACCGATCTAAACAGATTGGCGAAAGAGGTCAGGAACGGATTGCCGCTGGCCTCATACAGCAGCTGGTGGAAGTGGCTATCCACCTTTATCCAGCGTTCGCGATCAAAGTTATCATCCAGCGCGCGCATCTCTGCCATATATAAGGAGAGGCGCTGCTTCTGTTCCGCAGTCGCCAGGCTTGCGGCCAGAGAGCAGGCTTGCGGCTCCAGCGCAGTACGCATAATAAGGAAGTGCTGCATCACCTCTTCGCTGTTTGCCTGCTTCATCCACCAGGTCAGCAGATCCTGATCGAGGAAGTTCCAATTTGCCTGAGGCATCACCCGTGTCCCAATACGTGGGCGCGGCAGGAGCATCCCTTTCGCCGCGAGAATCTTCACGGCCTCGCGCAATGCGGTACGGCTGACGTGATAGATCTCAGCCAGTTCCATCTCTCCCGGCAGAATGCTCCCCTCTTTATAGACGCCCGCCAGCAGTTGCTGGGCAAGTTTTTCCGCAAGAAGGTATGAAAGGTTACGCTGGGCAGCCTGTTGCTGCGCATTGATGGGCATAATTATCGTCCTGGCTCACCGCGCAAATGCGGCGTTGATACCGGCGATTATGGGCAGATCTGGCCAAAGAGGGTAATAAAAAGCATAAATCTGCTGCTTTATAGTGCAAGACGGCTAAACATTCGCCGCTTGAATCTTTTTTTGAAATTAGGGGTTGCGGCCTGCCGAGAACTCCCTATAATGCGCCTCCACTGACCGGGAACAACGACCAACACGTCGCCGGGTCAGCGGAGAGGCCCTCAGCGGAAACGCTGAAAACACTAGAAAATAGTGCTTGACTCTCCGGTGGGAAAGCGTAATATGTGCCTCCCACGTTACCGAAACGAAACGGTAACGACTGCTCTTTAACAATTTATCAGACAATCTGTGTGGGCACTCACAAGACAATATCAAGCATCCTCGGATGCACAAAATATTAAGTCTTGAAGAGTGACTAACTGAAGTAAAATTCAAACAGTAACCTTTGAGCATCGCTACCTTGTGTAGCACATCAAGCTTTTAATTGAAGAGTTTGATCATGGCTCAGATTGAACGCTGGCGGCAGGCCTAACACATGCAAGTCGAGCGGCAGCGGAAAGTAGCTTGCTACTTTGCCGGCGAGCGGCGGACGGGTGAGTAATGTCTGGGGATCTGCCTGATGGAGGGGGATAACTACTGGAAACGGTAGCTAATACCGCATAACGTCGCAAGACCAAAGCGGGGGACCTTCGGGCCTCGCGCCATCAGATGAACCCAGATGGGATTAGCTAGTAGGTGGGGTAATGGCTCACCTAGGCGACGATCCCTAGCTGGTCTGAGAGGATGACCAGCCACACTGGAACTGAGACACGGTCCAGACTCCTACGGGAGGCAGCAGTGGGGAATATTGCACAATGGGGGAAACCCTGATGCAGCCATGCCGCGTGTATGAAGAAGGCCTTCGGGTTGTAAAGTACTTTCAGCGAGGAGGAAGGCGGTAAGGTTAATAACCTTACCGATTGACGTTACTCGCAGAAGAAGCACCGGCTAACTCCGTGCCAGCAGCCGCGGTAATACGGAGGGTGCAAGCGTTAATCGGAATTACTGGGCGTAAAGCGCACGCAGGCGGTTTGTTAAGTCAGATGTGAAATCCCCGAGCTTAACTTGGGAACTGCATTTGAAACTGGCAAGCTAGAGTCTCGTAGAGGGGGGTAGAATTCCAGGTGTAGCGGTGAAATGCGTAGAGATCTGGAGGAATACCGGTGGCGAAGGCGGCCCCCTGGACGAAGACTGACGCTCAGGTGCGAAAGCGTGGGGAGCAAACAGGATTAGATACCCTGGTAGTCCACGCTGTAAACGATGTCGATTTGGAGGTTGTGCCCTTGAGGCGTGGCTTCCGGAGCTAACGCGTTAAATCGACCGCCTGGGGAGTACGGCCGCAAGGTTAAAACTCAAATGAATTGACGGGGGCCCGCACAAGCGGTGGAGCATGTGGTTTAATTCGATGCAACGCGAAGAACCTTACCTACTCTTGACATCCAGAGAACTTGGCAGAGATGCCTTGGTGCCTTCGGGAACTCTGAGACAGGTGCTGCATGGCTGTCGTCAGCTCGTGTTGTGAAATGTTGGGTTAAGTCCCGCAACGAGCGCAACCCTTATCCTTTGTTGCCAGCGATTCGGTCGGGAACTCAAAGGAGACTGCCGGTGATAAACCGGAGGAAGGTGGGGATGACGTCAAGTCATCATGGCCCTTACGAGTAGGGCTACACACGTGCTACAATGGCGCATACAAAGAGAAGCAAACTCGCGAGAGCAAGCGGACCTCATAAAGTGCGTCGTAGTCCGGATTGGAGTCTGCAACTCGACTCCATGAAGTCGGAATCGCTAGTAATCGTGGATCAGAATGCCACGGTGAATACGTTCCCGGGCCTTGTACACACCGCCCGTCACACCATGGGAGTGGGTTGCAAAAGAAGTAGGTAGCTTAACCTTCGGGAGGGCGCTTACCACTTTGTGATTCATGACTGGGGTGAAGTCGTAACAAGGTAACCGTAGGGGAACCTGCGGTTGGATCACCTCCTTACCTAGAGATATTTGACTGTGCAGTGCTCACACAGATTGTCTGATAGATGTACGAGCAAAGCGTCTGCGAAGCTGACCACGTGTCCCCTTCGTCTAGAGGCCTAGGACACCGCCCTTTCACGGCGGTAACAGGGGTTCGAATCCCCTAGGGGACGCCACTTGCTGATGATGGGTGAAAGACATTATCAACCGATATCTTAAAGCTGACTTACGAGTCAGGTTTACGATATTTGCTCTTTAACAATCTGGAACAAGCTGAAAATTGAAACCTTACAGCCCTGTCTCTCTCCGTAGAAGTCTTGAGAGATGGCGCATGTAAGAGAGTCTCTCAAATAATCACACCCTGATGGAAACATCTTCGGGTTGTGAGGTTAAGCGACTAAGCGTACACGGTGGATGCCTAGGCAGTCAGAGGCGATGAAGGGCGTGCTAATCTGCGATAAGCGTCGGTAAGCTGATATGAAGCGTTATACCCGACGATACCCGAATGGGGAAACCCAGTGTGATACGTCACACTATCTCTGCATGAATACATAGTGCAGTGAGGCGAACCGGGGGAACTGAAACATCTAAGTACCCCGAGGAAAAGAAATCAACCGAGATTCCCCCAGTAGCGGCGAGCGAACGGGGAACAGCCCAGAACCTGAATCAGTTTGTGTGTTAGTGGAAGCGTCTGGAAAGTCGCACAGTAAAGGGTGATAGTCCCGTACACAAAAATACACAAGTTGTGAGTTCGATGAGTAGGGCGGGACACGTGACATCCTGTCTGAATATGGGGGGACCATCCTCCAAGGCTAAATACTCCTGACTGACCGATAGTGAACCAGTACCGTGAGGGAAAGGCGAAAAGAACCCCGGCGAGGGGAGTGAAATAGAACCTGAAACCGTGTACGTACAAGCAGTGGGAGCCTTGATTTATCAGGGTGACTGCGTACCTTTTGTATAATGGGTCAGCGACTTATATTTTGTAGCAAGGTTAACCGTATAGGGGAGCCGTAGGGAAACCGAGTCTTAACTGGGCGTCTAGTTGCAAGGTATAGACCCGAAACCCGGTGATCTAGCCATGGGCAGGTTGAAGGTTGGGTAACACTAACTGGAGGACCGAACCGACTAATGTTGAAAAATTAGCGGATGACTTGTGGCTGGGGGTGAAAGGCCAATCAAACCGGGAGATAGCTGGTTCTCCCCGAAAGCTATTTAGGTAGCGCCTCGTGAATTTATCTTCGGGGGTAGAGCACTGTTTCGGCTAGGGGGCCACCCCGGCTTACCAACCCGATGCAAACTGCGAATACCGAAGAATATTATCACGGGAGACACACGGCGGGTGCTAACGTCCGTCGTGAAGAGGGAAACAACCCAGACCGCCAGCTAAGGTCCCAAAGTCATGGTTAAGTGGGAAACGATGTGGGAAGGCACAGACAGCCAGGATGTTGGCTTAGAAGCAGCCATCATTTAAAGAAAGCGTAATAGCTCACTGGTCGAGTCGGCCTGCGCGGAAGATGTAACGGGGCTAAACCATGCACCGAAGCTGCGGCAGCGACGCTTAGGCGTTGTTGGGTAGGGGAGCGTTCTGTAAGCCTGCGAAGGTGGACTGTGAGGTCTGCTGGAGGTATCAGAAGTGCGAATGCTGACATAAGTAACGATAAAGCGGGTGAAAAGCCCGCTCGCCGGAAGACCAAGGGTTCCTGTCCAACGTTAATCGGGGCAGGGTGAGTCGACCCCTAAGGCGAGGCTGAAAAGCGTAGTCGATGGGAAACAGGTTAATATTCCTGTACTTGGTGTTACTGCGAAGGGGGGACGGAGAAGGCTAGGCTGGCCAGGCGACGGTTGTCCTGGTTTAAGCGTGTAGGGGGAGAAGGCAGGTAAATCCGCTTTCTTGTTAACCCTGAGGCGCAATGACGAGCCACTACGGTGGTGAAGTAGCTGATGCCCTGCTTCCAGGAAAAGCCTCTAAGCTCCAGGTAACACGAAATCGTACCCCAAACCGACACAGGTGGTCAGGTAGAGAATACTCAGGCGCTTGAGAGAACTCGGGTGAAGGAACTAGGCAAAATGGTGCCGTAACTTCGGGAGAAGGCACGCTGGCATGTAGGTGAAGGGACTTGCTCCCGGAGCTGAAGCCAGTCGCAGATACCAGCTGGCTGCAACTGTTTAATAAAAACACAGCACTGTGCAAACACGAAAGTGGACGTATACGGTGTGACGCCTGCCCGGTGCCGGAAGGTTAATTGATGGGGTTAGCGGCAACGCGAAGCTCTTGATCGAAGCCCCGGTAAACGGCGGCCGTAACTATAACGGTCCTAAGGTAGCGAAATTCCTTGTCGGGTAAGTTCCGACCTGCACGAATGGCGTAATGATGGCCAGGCTGTCTCCACCCGAGACTCAGTGAAATTGAACTCGCTGTGAAGATGCAGTGTACCCGCGGCAAGACGGAAAGACCCCGTGAACCTTTACTATAGCTTGACACTGAACATTGAGCCTTGATGTGTAGGATAGGTGGGAGGCTTTGAAGTGTGGACGCCAGTCTGCATGGAGCCAACCTTGAAATACCACCCTTTAATGTTTGATGTTCTAACTCGGCCCCGTTATCCGGGGTGAGGACAGTGTCTGGTGGGTAGTTTGACTGGGGCGGTCTCCTCCTAAAGAGTAACGGAGGAGCACGAAGGTTAGCTAATCACGGTCGGACATCGTGAGGTTAGTGCAAAGGCATAAGCTAGCTTGACTGCGAGAGTGACGGCTCGAGCAGGTGCGAAAGCAGGTCTTAGTGATCCGGTGGTTCTGAATGGAAGGGCCATCGCTCAACGGATAAAAGGTACTCCGGGGATAACAGGCTGATACCGCCCAAGAGTTCATATCGACGGCGGTGTTTGGCACCTCGATGTCGGCTCATCACATCCTGGGGCTGAAGTAGGTCCCAAGGGTACGGCTGTTCGCCGTTTAAAGTGGTACGCGAGCTGGGTTTAGAACGTCGTGAGACAGTTCGGTCCCTATCTGCCGTGGGCGTTGGAAGATTGAGAGGGGTTGCTCCTAGTACGAGAGGACCGGAGTGAACGCACCACTGGTGTTCGGGTTGTCATGCCAATGGCACTGCCCGGTAGCTAAGTGCGGAAAAGATAAGCGCTGAAAGCATCTAAGCGCGAAACTTGCCTCAAGATGAGTCTTCCCTGGGACCTTGAGTCCCCTGAAGGGACGTTTAAGACGAAGACGTTGATAGGCCGGATGTGTAAGTGCAGCGATGCATTGAGCTAACCGGTACTAATGACCCGTGAGGCTTAACCTTACAACACCGAAGGTGTTTTCAGAGACGCGATATTCAGCTTGGTTCAGATATCTGATGGCCCGTTGGGCGGTCAGAGCACAGAATTTGCCTGGCGGCACGAGCGCGGTGGTCCCACCTGACCCCATGCCGAACTCAGAAGTGAAACGCCGTAGCGCCGATGGTAGTGTGGGGTCTCCCCATGCGAGAGTAGGGAACTGCCAGGCATCCATTCACAAAACAGCCTCATGCGATAAGCATGGGGCTTTTTTGTTTGTCTAAATTTCAAAAAACAGTGCAAACTTGTACGGGCCTCGCCTTTAGAGGGCATTAACAAGCGTGTTATCTGCCCTTCTCTGCGTTGAATCGTCTACTGTCGCACCAGCCACTGTTGAATAAACTCTGCTATTTTTCTTGGCTGATTGAGATCCAAAGCCACGATCCCGTCTACCAAGCTATCACTCGCTACTGCAATCACATGCTGATCGATCAGGCTCTCCAATGAACGTCCTACGGCTGCGCGGTACAACGCGATCTTGGGAATCGGCTCATGTTTGAATCCCTCTACCAAAATCAGATCGATTTTGTTGCCATCAAAACGGCTCGCGAGATACGCCAGATCTGGCTCCTCAGCATTATCAGGCGTCTCTGTCATTAACGCCCACCGGCGCCCGCTGGCTACCATTGTCTGATTGGCGCCTGCCTTACGCAGTTCATAGCTGTCTTTGCCCGGTGTATCGACATCAACATCATGGTGGCTATGTTTAATCAGCCCAACCCTTACCCCGCATTGCGCCAGTAAGGGGATAAGCTGTTTTAGCAACGTGGTTTTGCCGGTACCGCTGTAAGCGACAATGCCTAGAAGGGGACGCGTATTCATCTTAATCCGCCGTTGGAAGACTTGGTAAATCTGCTGGAGAGTTGATATTACGGAACGCACTGGCCTGTGGGAAAGTGACAGCCTGAGCATCAAGCTGCTCAAAGAAGAGCATCAACTTACGATCGCCGTTACGTAAAAACTGCTCCAATGGGTCGGCGACACGCCGGTTCAGTAAACAGAGCGTTGGATGCGCCCGTTGGCCGTCATGGACATAGGCTGCCATCGCCTGATGGCGCCCTGACCATAACCGGGTAATCAGGTCAATTGGCAGAAAGGGCACATCACATGGCACAAATGCCACCCAGTCAGTGCTACTGTTCCGCAGCCCCGCCAGCATTCCCGCCAACGGGCCGGCAAAGCCAGGGAAGGTATCGCGAAAGGTTGGGTAGGCGGCAGAGTAGATCTCCAGATTACGGTTGGCGCTGATCATGATGTGATCGAGCTGTGGTGCCAGCCGCTCCGCGACATGTTGAAAGAGCGGTTTGCCGGCCAATCGCACCAGTCCCTTGTCTTCACCGCCCATCCGGCTGCCCTGTCCGCCGCAAAGAATCACGCCTGTTATGGATAACGCTTCCATATTCATCTCTCTAAATACGTCGTGGCACTGATTGTAGCGCCGATAGTCGGTGGCGCGGCATTTACTTTTATTGACAACTGCGACCCTTTCACTGGGCCGGCATCCCTGCTACTTTGTCGGTTTCTTACGAAAGAGGGATAGGGTGATGAATAGCCATCGGGTGAATGAACTGATCGCACTGCTTCAACCGGCATGGCAGCAAGATGCCGATCTCAATCTACTGCAATTCCTGCAAAAATTGGCGCAGGAGAGCGGATATCAAGGCGAACTGGCCGATCTCAGTGATGATACGTTGATCTATCATTTGAAGATGCGTGGCAGTGACACGACGGAAGAGATTCCCGGCCTGAAGAAAGATTATGAAGAAGACTTTAAAACTGCCATTCTGCGGGCCCGTGGCGTCATTAAGGATTAGCCTTCCCCCTCCCTTTGAACGCTTCACTGAAGACCATTATGACGACAACCCCTGCTTTTAATTTTCACGCCCTCACGCCGGATCTGATTCTGGACGCCCTGCAACAGACCGGGATCTACGTTGACTCTGGCCTGACCGAACTTAACAGCTATGAAAACCGCGTCTTTCAGTTTATGGATGAGTCACGTAAACGCTACGTGGTGAAATTTTATCGGCCAGAGCGTTGGAATGAGGCGCAGTTGCGTGAGGAGCATGAGTTTGCCGCTGAGCTGAATGAGGGGGAGATCCCCCTGATTGCGCCGCTTGCAGTAGCGGGCGAAACCTTGCATCACTATCAGGGTTACTTCTTCACGCTGTTCCCAAGCGCTGGCGGGCGAGCCTATGAGGTGGACAACCTGGACCAACTGGAAATGGTTGGCCGCTATCTTGGGCGCATTCATCAGGTGGGCGGTGAGCGTCTGTTCACTGCCCGGCCTACCATTGGGCTGGAAGAGTACCTAACACAGCCGCGTCAGGTACTGGAGAGCAGCGAGCTGATCCCAGACGGCCAGCGCCGCGCATTTCTGGCGGCAACAGATGACCTGATTCAGGCGACCGCGCAACGTTGGCAGCCTGAATGGCAATCGCGCCGGCTGCATGGTGACTGCCATCCGGGCAATATTCTGTGGCGTGATGGCCCTTGTTTCGTCGATCTGGATGATGCGCGTAATGGCCCGGCAGTGCAGGATCTCTGGATGCTGCTGCACGGTGACAAAGCCGAGCAGCGGATCCAGCTGGACATCCTGTTGGAGGCTTATGGTGAGTTTACCGACTTTGATCAGCGTGAGCTGGCGCTGATCGAACCTCTGCGCGCGATGCGCATGGTACATTATCTGGCGTGGGTTGCGCGTCGCTGGCAGGATCCGGCCTTCCCCCGCAGCTTCCCTTGGATGACGGAAAGCCATTTCTGGGAGCGCCAGATGCTCACGTTCAGGGAGCAGATTATTCAATTGCAGGAACCCCCGCTGCAATTAATGCCGATGTATTAATGATTGAATCAACGGAGAACAAGGAATTATGAAAAAGATATTTTTGGCGTTGGTGGGTATGGTGCTGGCTTTCAGCGCTTCAGCCGCGCAGTTCACCAGTGGCGATCAGTATGTCACGTTGGATAAACCTGTTTCTGGCGAGCCTAAGGTATTGGAGTTCTTCTCCTTCTATTGCCCGCACTGTTACCAGTTTGAAAATGTTTATCACATCTCTGAGACCATTAAGAAAAACCTGCCGTCGGACGTTAAGGTCACCAAATATCACGTTGAATTCCTGGGGCCGTTGGGCAAAGAGATGACCCAGGCGTGGGCCGTGGCCATGGCGCTGGGCGTTGAGGAAAAAGTCACCCCGCTGATGTTTGACGCGGTGCAGAAAACCCAGACCGTGCAGACTGCGGACGATATCAAGAAGGTGTTCCTGCAAGCTGGCGTGACCGCAGAGCAGTATGACTCTGCCTGGAACAGCTTTGTGGTGAAATCGATGGTCGTGCAGCAAGAAAAAGCGGCGGCTGACATGGAGCTGCGCGGTGTGCCGTCAGTGTTTGTGAACGGTAAATATCTGGTGAAAAATGATGGCCTGGACATGAGCTCTATGGATATCTACGCCAAACAGTTCTCTGATGTGGTCAATTTCCTGCTGACCCAGAAATAACGCCTCCCTCACACAATGTCGGCCCGGCCGGCATTGTGTTCCCCCTCCCACGCTGTGATTGCCAAACTCCCCATACCCGTTACGCTTACTATTGCCCTGTCGCTGGAGAGATTACCGTCCGCTATTTCCGGGAAGCCTTTGCCTTGCTCTGGATAATGTATTGCGGCTGACCGCGGCTAAAGCACATGGAAAAGAGTCTGACGGCTGAAAAAAGGGAAATGCATTGGGGTGCCAGTGCCACAAAAAAGGGAGATAAAAACCAGGGTGAATATTCCCTGTTCCGCGAAAGGTAAAAATCTCTCTAAACTTATATCCACATTGGCAATACTTTAAAAATTTGCCATCAGGGTGCCAGGATCGTATTTAAGTGTCTGGACTATAAGGATAAAAACGTCGATCCGCGCGTGGATCTGGAAATGGTTGCAAAAGCGCGATCTTTTATGCACAAAGTTATCCACAGCACTGATCTTGGCGATCGCCGCCCCACGGGGTGAATTGATCCTGATGGATGTCCTGCCAATGGTTCGCCTTTCTGGCCAGCTATGGCATCCTTAGAAGATTGACCGAAGACGAAAAAGAGTCGCTATGGCACATATTGCAGAAAATCCCCTGATCCTGGTTGATGGTTCTTCTTACCTCTACCGCGCATACCATGCCTTCCCGCCGTTGACCAACTCCGTTGGCGAACCAACCGGCGCGATGTACGGCGTGATCAACATGCTCAAGAGCCTGTTGCAGCAGTACCAACCCAGCCACGTGGCCGTGGTATTTGACGCCAAAGGCAAAACCTTCCGCGACGAGTTGTTCGCCGAGTATAAATCCCACCGTCCGCCGATGCCGGACGATCTGCGCGCGCAGATCGCGCCGCTGCATGAGATGGTGAAAGCCATGGGCCTGCCATTGCTGGCGGTCTCTGGCGTAGAAGCGGATGACGTGATCGGCACGCTGGCGCTTCAGGCGGAACATGCTGGCCACGCGGTGCTGATCAGCACCGGCGATAAAGATATGGCACAGCTGGTGACGCCCAATATTACGCTGATCAACACCATGAATAATGCGATCCTCGGCCCGGATGAGGTGATTACCAAATACGGCGTGCCGCCGAACTTGATCATCGACTATCTGGCGCTGATGGGCGACTCCTCCGATAACATTCCGGGCGTGCCGGGTGTCGGTGAAAAGACCGCTCAGGCGCTGCTGCAAGGCATTGGCGGGCTGGATGATCTGTACGCCAATCTGGATGCCATCGCCGGCCTGAGCTTCCGTGGCGCGAAAACCATGGCTGCCAAGCTGGAGCAGAACAAAGAGGTGGCTTACCTCTCCTACAAACTGGCAACCATCAAGACGGATGTCGAGCTGGAGGTAAATGGTGATCAGCTCCACGTGATGGCACCCGCCGTCGACGAACTGCATACGCTGTTCAGCCGTTACGAATTTAAACGCTGGCTGAGCGATCTGGAGGCTGGCAAATGGCTGACCAACAGCAAAGCGCCAGCCGCCAACGGTACGGCCAGCCTGGAAGCCGCCACGCCGGAGGTGCCGCGTAACCAGCTGGCGCAGGATGAGTACGTCACCATCCTGACGGAGGCAGAGCTGGATGAGTGGGTGGAGAAGCTGACCGCCGCCGGGCAGTTCGCCTTTGACACCGAAACCGACTCCCTTGATACCCTGACCACCAATCTGGTGGGTCTGTCGTTCGCCATTGAACCGGGCAAAGCGGCCTATCTGCCCGTCGGGCACGATTACATTGATGCGCCCGATCAGCTGAATCTGGATAGCGTACTGCAAAAGCTGAAACCGCTGCTGGAGAGCGACAAGGCGTTGAAGATTGGCCAGAACCTGAAGTTCGATCAGGGCGTGCTGAAGCGCTATGGCATTGAGCTGCGCGGCGTGGCATTCGATACCATGCTGGAGTCCTACGTGCTCGACAGCGTATCCAGCCGCCATGACATGGATACGCTCGCCGATCGCCACTTGGGCCATAAAACCGTCTCCTTCCAGGAGATCGCTGGCAAAGGCAAAAACCAGCTGACCTTCAACCAGATCGCGCTGGAGCAGGCCAGCCACTATGCGGCGGAAGATGCGGATGTCACGCTGCAACTGCATCAGGCAATGTGGCCGAAGATTGAGTCCAGCGAAGGGCTGCCCGTGGTCTTCAATGAGATTGAGATGCCGCTGGTGCCCGTGCTGTCGCGGATGGAGCGCACCGGTGTGCTGATCGACAAAGCCATTCTGGCGACGCACTCGCAGGAGCTGACGGCGCGGCTGAATGAACTGGAGACTCAGGCGCATGAGCTGGCGGAGGAGCCATTCAACCTCTCCTCCACCAAACAGTTACAGGCAATCCTGTATGACAAACAGAAGCTGCCGATCCTGAAGAAAACCCCCGGCGGTGCCCCCTCAACCAATGAGGAGGTGCTGGCGGAGCTGGCGCTCGACTACCCGCTGCCGAAGGTCATCCTGGAGCACCGTAGCCTGGCGAAGCTGAAATCCACCTACACCGACAAGCTGCCGCAGATGATCAACCCGGCCAGTGGCCGCGTGCACACCTCCTACCATCAGGCGGTGACGGCGACCGGGCGGCTCTCCTCCAGCGATCCGAACCTGCAAAACATCCCGGTGCGCAACGAAGAGGGGCGTCGTATCCGTCAGGCGTTTATTGCACCTGAGGGCTACAAAATCGTGGCGGCGGACTACTCGCAGATCGAGCTGCGCATCATGGCCCACCTGTCACAGGACAAAGGGCTGCTGGATGCGTTTGCCGGCGGTGAGGACATTCACCGCGCCACCGCGGCGGAGGTGTTTGGCGCACCGCTGGAGAAGGTGACGGGCGATCAGCGCCGCAGCGCGAAAGCCATCAACTTCGGCCTGATCTATGGCATGAGCGCCTTCGGTCTGGCACGCCAGCTTAACATTCCGCGCCACGAGGCCCAGCGCTACATGGATCTCTACTTCGAGCGCTATCCGGGCGTGCTGACCTACATGGACAGCACACGCAAGCTGGCGGCGGAGAAGGGCTACGTCACTACGCTGGATGGCCGCCGCCTCTACTTGCCGGACATCAACTCCAAGAACGCCATGCGCCGTAAGGGTGCCGAGCGTGCCGCGATCAACGCCCCGATGCAGGGCACCGCGGCCGACATCATCAAACGCGCGATGATCGCCGTGGATGAGTGGCTACAACAGCAGCAGGATCCGCACGTGCGTATGATTATGCAGGTGCACGATGAACTGGTGTTTGAGGTGCATGAGTCGGTGCTGGAGGAGGCTTCTGAGAAGATCCGCTCGCTAATGGAGCAGAGCATGGCGTTGGATGTGCCGCTGCAAGTGGAAGTGGGCGTGGGTGATAACTGGGATCAGGCGCACTAAACGGGCAGATCCTAAGCACTTTTTGTAATTAAGCTACACCATAAGCAGAAGATCTGACGCTATATGCCGCTAAAAGCCGCGATTTTGTGTAAGTAAACTACAAAAAATTCTTTTGTGCTCTGAAAAAATGTTGTAGAGTTAACGGTGTAGGGTACAGAGGTAAGATGTTCTATCTTTCAGACCTTTTACTTCACGTAATCGGATTTGGCTGAATATTAGCCGCCCCAGTCAGTTTTGACTGGGGCGTTTTTTATTGGGCCGCGCCAGCAACGTGGCCGCTTTTTCCCGCAAAAAGCGCGTCGCCCGCGGCAACAAAAAAGGCAGCCACGGGCTGCCTTTTTTGATCGGACGGGGAGGGTTACTCCGCGTCGTCCGTTGACTCTTCCACTACCGCAGGCGGCAGTTCGCTGAACCAGCTATTGAGTTTCTGGCTCAGTTTGTCCACGCCCAGTTTCTTCAGGGAGGAGAACGCCTCAACCTGCACGTCGCCCATAAAGGGCAGCACGGCCTCGCGCACCATGTTCAGCTGCGCCTTGCGCGCGCCAGAGGCCAGTTTGTCGGCCTTGGTCAGCAGCACCAGCACCGGGATCTCCACGGCGACCGCCCACTGAATCATCTGCTGATCCAGATCTTTCAGCGGATGGCGAATGTCCATCAGCACCACCAGCCCTTTCAGGCAGTTGCGCATTTGCAGGTATTCACCCAGCGCCCGCTGCCATTTGCGTTTCATCTCTTCCGGGACTTCCGCGTAGCCATAGCCTGGCAGGTCAACCAGACGCAGGCCGGGCTTAACCTCAAACAGGTTGATCAGCTGGGTACGGCCCGGCGTCTTACTGGTACGGGCCAGGTTTTTTTGGTTGGTCAGGGTGTTGAGCGCGCTCGACTTCCCTGCGTTGGAGCGGCCGGCAAAAGCCACTTCGATGCCTTCATCCGCAGGCAGATGCCGGATGTCCGGAGCACTGGTGACAAAATGGGTCACCTGATAGTTATAAGTTTGGCTGGTCAAAATGGGGTCTCCGTAAGGCTGAGTATCTGGCTGGCGATTATAACTGCATCGTTGCCAAAAGCGGCATGTTTGTCGGTTTTTCTCCCCGCTCGCAGCCAGATTGCAAGGAATTCACCTCGCGCGTGTGAGAGATCTGCCATGCGTGCCGGCAGTTTTTACTTATAATTTGAGTTAATGATTCATCAAAAACAATATATTCAATGAATTAGTAAAAGCCGCCAGCCTGCCGCCCCGTGCGGTGGGTTGTGACACCGAATGAAATCCGTAGAGTAGTCAGGGCAGGAGCAGTGGAGGCGCAGGAGCGCCGCGATCGCAGGATAGGGAAGCGCGATCGCCAGGGAGTGAAGGCAGGGAGTGCATCAATGCTGCCGGGGGCGGCATCCACAGGAAAGGGACCGTCAGGATGACGCTGGCAGGATGCTCCTACTCGTCGCGCCCAGCGCCAGCGCCTGAAGGATCAGGCGGAGCGGGGGGCGATCCCAGACCGGCAAAAAAGGATATTTTGCCGGGTGGCTGGGTAAAAACATCGCTTCTCAGACTGGGAAGCAGATAAAAAGGCGTCAGGGCCCCCTGTCGCCTTTTTTATTTGGCCGCTTTCTGCTAGATTCCGGCGCAATTCTATACTGAAAGTGACCTTTCCCTGAGAGCAGATGCTATGAACCAGTCATCCAAAGCGCCACGCGCGAAAGCAGCGGCACCCAAAACCAAGAAGAAAAGTCGTGTCGAGCTGGATTTAGAAGCGCGCGAACGCAAGCGTCAGAAAAAACGCCGTGGCCTGGTTGCCGGCTCCCGCGCCAACCCGGAGAGCGCACAGAGCAAAGCGGCCGCGCAAGAGAAGCGTGACCCGCGTCTGGGCAGCAAAAAGCCGGTTCCGCTGGTGGTAGAGACGGTCTACGGCAATGCCAAGAAGAAACCAGCCCCCCAGAAAGAGAATAAGCCGCGTCTGTCTCCGGAAGAGGAGCTGGCGATGCTGGAGAACGATCCGCGTCTGGACGCCCTGCTCGACAAGCTGGACGACGGCGAGACCCTGAGCGCAGAAGATCAGGCGTTCGTTGACCAGACCCTGGATCGCATCGACGTGCTGATGGAGCTGCTGGGTATTGAACTGGGCGATGATGAAGACGACGAGATCGACGAAGAAGAGCCGAAAGAGGACATGTTCCAGCTGCTCAAGCGTGGGAACCCGAAAGACGCCTTCTAAGCCGTGAGCTGGATTATCCCGGCAATAGCCCTACTGCTTATGTGTTATCTGGTAGGGTTATTGAGTAAACTGTGGCGGCTGTCGCAACGCAAAGCCCGATTGCGCAGCGCCACCGCAGTCAGAATGATGAGGTCTTCACCTCTCCCCCGACGCGGTAGGCAACGATCCCGTAAGGAGTGAGTGATATGTCTGAACAGGCGGTTATCTGGGATTCGGCCCTGATCCAGAAGTATAACCAGTCAGGGCCACGCTACACCTCATACCCCACGGCGCTGGAGTTCCACTCTGGCTTTGGCGCCGATGCCTTCCAACAGGCCGCGGCCCGTTACCCTGAACGCCCGCTCTCCCTCTACGTCCACATTCCGTTCTGCCACAAGCTCTGCTACTTCTGTGGCTGCAATAAAATCGTCACCCGCCAATCGCACAAGGCCGAGATCTATCTCGATTATCTGGAGAAAGAGATCCGCCTCCGCGCGCCGCTGTTTGCCGGCCGGCAGGTGAGCCAGTTGCACTGGGGCGGCGGTACGCCCACCTTCCTCAGCCCACAGCAGGTTAGCCGGCTGATGGCGCTGCTGCGTGAACACTTCACGTTCCTGCCGGAGGTGGAGCAGTCGCTGGAGGTAGACCCGCGCGAAATCGAGCTGGAGATGCTGGACCACTTGCGTGCCGAGGGGTTTAACCGCCTCAGCATGGGCGTGCAGGACTTCAACAAAGAGGTACAGCGGCTGGTCAACCGTGAACAGGATGAGGCGTTTATCTTTGCGCTGGTGGAACGGGCGCGGGCGCTGGGCTTCCGCTCCACCAACATCGACCTGATTTACGGCCTGCCGAAGCAGACGCCGGAGAGCTTTGCCCACACCCTGCACCGGGTGGCGGAACTCGGCCCCGATCGTCTCAGCGTCTTTAACTATGCGCACCTGCCCACGCTGTTCGCCGCCCAGCGCAAAATCAAGGAGGCGGATCTGCCGACACCGGCGCAGCGGCTGGCCATCCTGCAACAGAGCATCGCCACCCTGACCGGCGCGGGCTACCAGTTCATCGGCATGGACCACTTTGCCCAGCCAGATGATGAGCTGGCAATCGCCCAGCGCGAGGGGCGGCTGCACCGCAATTTCCAGGGCTACACCACCCAGGGCGACGCCGATCTGCTGGGGCTGGGCGTCTCGGCCATCAGTATGCTCGGTGACAGCTACGCGCAGAATGAGAAGACGCTGAAGGCCTACTACGCGCGGCTGGATGCCGGGGAGGACGCGCTGTGGCGTGGGCTGGCGCTAACGCAAGATGATTGCCTGCGACGCGACCTGATCCGCACGCTGATCTGCCACTTCCGGCTGGAGATGCCCGCGCTGGAGCACCAGTACGGCATCCGCTTCCGTGACTATTTCGCGGAGGATCTGGCGCTGCTGGCCCCGCTGGCGGCGGATGGGCTGGTGGAGGTGACGGACGCGGCGATCCGCGTGACGCCGCGCGGGCGCTTGCTGATCCGCAACGTCTGCATGTGCTTTGACCCCTACCTGCGCCAGCAGGCGCGACAGAGCCAGTTCTCACGGGTGATTTGAGGATAGAAAAACAGCCGCATCAGCGGCTGTTTTTTCAATGAAAGAGGCTCATCAGCGCATAACAGAGCACCGCCGCCGCGACCGTTTGCGGGGAGTGGCTGACGGTTGCCGATGTCACTTCAGCGCCTTGCGACAGAAACATCCACACTGCATGAGTCATCGTCTATCTCCCGGTTTAGCGCCTAAATCTTAATACGCCGCACCGGGAAGTAAAGGACAAAAATCGCACAATGTGAGCCGTTGGCGTGCTACTCCATGCCCAGCTCTTTCAGCTTGCGCGTCAGGGTGTTGCGTCCCCAGCCGAGCAGGCGGGCCGCTTCCTGCTTGTGCCCTTGGGTATGGCGCAGGGCGGTGGTCAGCAGGGTGCGTTCCATCTCCGGTTGCGCCTCAGAGAGCAGGTTCTGGTGGCCGGAACGCAGCGCGCGGTCGGCCCACTGCGCCAGCAGCGTCGCCCAGCTATCCGGCAGCGACGGCCCGCCGCTCTCCGGCGCGCTGGTTTCAAACAGTTCGCCCGGCAAGTCCTGAATCAGCACCTCCTGCCCGGCGGCCATCACTGTCAGCCAGCGGCAGGTATTCTCCAGCTGGCGCACGTTGCCCGGCCACGGCAGGCGGGTCAGCGCCGCCTCGGTTTCCGGGTGGAGGTTTTTCGCCTCCACGCCCAGCTCCTTGGCCGCGTCTTGCAGGAAGTAGCGCGCCAGCCGTGGAATGTCCTCGCGGCGCTCGCGCAGCGGCGGTAGATGGACGCGGATGACGTTCAGGCGGTGGAACAGGTCATCACGGAACTTGCCCTCCTGCACGCGCAGCTCCAGGTTCTGGTGGGTGGCGGCGATGATGCGCACATCCACCTTGACCGGCGCATAGCCGCCGACCCGGTAAAATTGGCCATCTGCCAGCACGCGCAGCAAGCGGGTCTGCACATCCAGCGGCATATCGCCAATCTCATCGAGGAACAGGGTGCCGCCGTCCGCCTGTTCGAACCGCCCCTGGCGGATCTGGTTGGCACCGGTAAATGCCCCCTTCTCATGGCCAAACAGCTCGGACTCAATCAGATCCTTCGGGATGGCAGCCATGTTCAGCGCGATAAAGGGCGCCTTGGCGCGCGGGCTGTGGCGGTGCAGCGCATGGGCCACCAGCTCTTTGCCGGTGCCGGACTCCCCGTTGATCAGCACGCTGATCGAGGAGCGCGACAGCCGTCCAATAATGCGGAAGACATCCTGCATCGCCGGCGCTTCGCCGATGATGTCGGCGGTCGGGCCGCTGGCCGGCTGGCTGCGCGGCGGTTGCTGCTGCTCCTGGTAGTGGCTGATGGCGCGCTCTACCAGCGCCACCGCCTCGTCGATGTCAAAGGGCTTGGGCAGGTAATCAAATGCCCCCTGCTGGTAGGCGCTGACCGCCGCGTCCAGATCAGAGTGGGCGGTCATGATAATCACCGGCAGCATCGGGTGGCGCTGTTTAATCTGCTTCAGCAGCGCCAGCCCATCCATTCCCGGCATCCGAATATCTGACAGCAACACGTCAGGGGTTTGAGTGGCAATAGCATCCAGCACTTCACTGCCACTCTCAAAGGTGGAGCAGCTCAGGCCCGCCCCGGTGAGTGCGCGTTCCAGCACCCAGCGGATGGAGCTATCATCATCGACGATCCAGACTATCCCTCGTTGCATAGCAAACCTCACTGGCGAATAGGCAGGTAAACCGAAAATTCGGTATGGCCCGGCCAACTGTTAAATTCAATTTTCCCTGAATTCTGATCGATCAGATTCCGTGCAATGGACAGGCCCAGACCTGTCCCTCCTTCCCGGCCACTCACCATGGGATAGAACAACGTATCCTGCAACAGTGAGGGCACGCCCGGCCCGTCATCCTCAATATCGATCCGCGCGGCCAGACGATAACGTACGCCGTGCAGCGTGATCTGGAAGGCGGTGCGGGTTCTGATGGTAATGGTGCCACCCTGTTCACCCAGCGCCTGCAAGGCATTGCGGGTGATGTTCAGCAGCACCTGTTCAATCTGATCCGGATCGTGCGCCAGTTCCGGCAGGCTCGGGTCATAATCCTTGACCAGCGTGACATTCGCGGGCTTCTCCAGCGACACCAATTGGCAGACCCGTTCGGCCACCTGATGGATGCTCTGGGTAATGTGCTGCCCGGGCCGCTGAGGCCCCAGCAGGCGGTCCACCAGATTGCGCAGGCGGTCGGCCTGCTCAATGATCACCTTGGTGTACTCATTCAGCATCGGGTCGGGCAGCGCCTTTGACAGGAGCTGTGCCGCGCCGCGCAAACCGCCGAGGGGGTTTTTAATCTCATGGGCCAGCCCGCGCACCAGATCGCGCGCGGCGACCTGTTGGGCGTGCTGCAACTGCTCCTGGCTCAGGCGGCGGAGGTTATCCATCGGGGCCAGTTCCAGCAGAATAAATCCTTCCGGCAACGCTTGTGCGGTCAGGGAGAAGATGTGCGCGCGCCCATCCACCACCAGTGTCACTTCGTTGTCGGTAAAACCTTGCCCGGCATTGAGGCTCTCGCGCATCAGTCCGATGTTCAGCGAAAAGTAGCCCAGCAATTCGGGGAGGGGAGTGCCAAACAGCTTGCGCGAGCTTTGCGCCAGCAATTGCTGCGCGGCCGGGTTGGCATAGTGAACGGCGAGCTCCTCGTCCAGCAGCAGGATGCTGTTGATCAGGGAGTTCAGGATCTGCCCAGCATCGGGCAGCTTGCCAGTTGCCATAAAGCAGTCTCCTGCACCAGAGTGGTGCGAATTATCTGTCCTGGCGGTAATTATTACCGATTAGCGGAATATTGCAGGCAAGAGCGTGGAGAAAAAAGCCCATCCGAAGATGGGCTGAAAGTTTCCACGGCAACAAAAAATCGTCTGACCTGGGCGATTACACGCTGTAGTAGAGTTCGAACTCAACCGGGTGCGGCGTCATGCGCACGCGGTCCATCTCTTCTTTGCGCAGCGCGATGTAGGCATCGATGGAGTCATCGGTGAATACGCCGCCACGGGTCAGGAACTCGCGGTCTGCATCCAGGCAGGCCAGCGCTTCTTCCAGGGAACCGGCCACTTTTGGAATTTCTGCTTCTTCTTCCGGCGGCAGGTCATAGAGGTTTTTGTCCATCGCATCGCCCGGGTGGATCTTGTTGATGACGCCATCAAGGCCAGCCATCAGCAGGGCAGCGAACGCCAGGTACGGGTTGGCAGCCGGATCCGGGAAGCGGGCTTCAATGCGGCGCGCTTTCGGGCTTGCCACCACCGGGATACGGATGGAGGCGGAACGGTTACGGGCGGAGTACGCCAGCATGACCGGTGCTTCATAACCCGGGACCAGACGCTTGTAGGAGTTGGTGGTCGGGTTGGCGTAGGCGTTGATCGCTTTCGCGTGTTTGATGATGCCGCCGATGTAGAACAGCGCCATTTCAGACAGGCCGCCGTACTTGTCGCCCGCAAACAGGTTGTTGCCATTTTTGGACAGCGACATGTGGCAGTGCATACCAGAGCCGTTGTCACCGAACATCGGTTTCGGCATGAAGGTCGCGGTCTTGCCGAATGCGTGGGCCACGTTGTGTACCACGTATTTGTAGATCTGGATCTCGTCCGCTTTCTTGGTCATGGTGTTGAAGCGGGTTGCCACTTCGTTCTGACCAGCGGTCGCCACTTCGTGGTGGTGCGCTTCAACCACCAGGCCCATCTCTTCCATGGTCAGACACATGGTGGAGCGCAGGTCTTGGGAGGAGTCAACCGGCGGAACCGGGAAGTAGCCGCCTTTCACGGCCGGACGGTGGCCTTTGTTGCCGCCTTCGTATTTGGTGGAGGAGTTCCAGGCGCCTTCGATGTCATCGATGGCCACGTGGGAACCGGCGATGCTGCTGCCGAAACGCACGTCGTCAAACAGGAAGAACTCCGGCTCTGGCCCGAACAGCACGGTGTCGGCGATGCCAGAGGAGCGCAGGAACTCTTCGGCGCGCTTGGCGATGGAACGCGGGTCGCGGTCATAGCCCTGCATGGTGCCCGGCTCAAGAATGTCGCAGCGAATAATCAGGGTTGACTCTTCGTAGAACGGGTCAAGCACCGCGGTGCTGGCATCCGGCATCAGCACCATGTCGGATTCGTTGATGCCTTTCCAGCCGCCGATGGAAGAACCATCAAACATTTTGCCTTCTTCGAAGAAGTCAGCGTTTACCTGGTGGGCTGGAATAGTGACGTGCTGCTCTTTACCTTTGGTATCAGTGAAACGCAGGTCAACGAATTTCACTTCATGCTCATTCAGCATCGTCAAAACATGTTCAGCGGACATACTAGTTTCTCCCGGATTTTTTTGTCGTCGTGGAACGAATTCCCGTTGCAGAGTAGCGGCTCGCCTTTTGCCAGGCGTTTCACCCTGATTCGCTTTTCGCTCTGTGTAGATATAAGCGAGAAGTGTGCCAACTTTTCGAAGCGCTGATTTATCCCTCTTTTCGTGCCTTTACTCCCCCACCAGTATGCACCAGCATGGGATTTTTGCACCAAAAAGGTGCGTACGGGCGAAAAGTGTGCGCTGTTTTGGTGCGCAAAAGGGCGAATTTGTAAACATTGCACCGTGAAAGGGATCACAAACTAACCGGAGTCATGTTGTTTTACGTTGTGCGATGTGATCTTGTTTAGAACCTCGATTAATACGTGTACAATAGCGCGCTATTTCTAATGCCTGAGGCAAAGCTGTGATCGAAAATTTGCGTAACATCGCCATTATTGCGCACGTTGACCATGGGAAGACCACCCTGGTTGATAAGTTGCTGCAACAGTCCGGTACCTTCGACGAACGTACTGAAGCAACCGAGCGTGTAATGGACTCCAACGATTTGGAGAAAGAGCGTGGGATTACCATCCTCGCAAAAAACACCGCCATTAACTGGAACGACTACCGCATCAACATCGTGGATACCCCAGGGCACGCCGACTTCGGCGGCGAGGTAGAGCGTGTGATGTCCATGGTAGACTCGGTGCTGCTGGTTGTTGACGCAATGGATGGCCCGATGCCGCAGACCCGTTTCGTGACCAAGAAGGCTTTCGCCAACGGTCTGAAACCTATCGTGGTCATCAACAAAGTTGACCGCCCGGGCGCGCGTCCGGACTGGGTTGTCGATCAGGTGTTCGACCTGTTCGTTAACCTGGATGCGACTGACGAGCAGCTCGACTTCCCGGTGATCTATGCTTCTGCGCTGCAGGGCATCGCGGGCACCGACCACAATGACATGGCGGAAGACATGACCCCGCTATATCAGGCGATCGTTGACCACGTTTCTGCACCGAACGTTGACCTCGACGGCCCGCTGCAGATGCAGATCTCCCAGCTGGACTACAACAACTACCTGGGCGTAATCGGCATCGGCCGCATCAAGCGCGGTAAAGTGAAGCCGAACCAGCAGGTTACGGTTATCGACAGCGAAGGCAAAACCCGTAACGGTAAAGTCGGTAAAGTACTGGGCCACCTGGGCCTGGAGCGTATCGACACCCAACTGGCTGAAGCTGGCGACATCGTTGCTATCACCGGCCTGGGCGAGCTGAACATCTCCGACACTATCTGCGACCCGCAGAGCGTGGAAGCGCTGCCAGCGCTGAGCGTGGATGAGCCGACCGTGACCATGTACTTCAACGTCAACACCTCGCCGTTCTGCGGTAAAGAAGGTAAGTACGTCACTTCCCGTCAGATCCTTGAGCGTCTGAACAAAGAGCTGGTGCACAACGTGGCACTGCGCGTGGAAGAGACCGAAGACGCTGACGCGTTCCGCGTTTCCGGCCGTGGCGAACTGCACCTGTCGGTGCTGATCGAAAACATGCGTCGTGAAGGCTTCGAGATGGCCGTATCCCGTCCGAAGGTTATCTACCGCAAAATCGACGGCCGCACGCAAGAGCCGTTCGAGAACGTGACGCTGGACATCGAAGAGCAGCATCAGGGTTCTGTGATGCAGGCGATGGGTGAGCGTAAGGGCGACGTCAAGGACATGATCCCTGACGGCAAGGGCCGTATCCGTCTGGATTACCTGATCCCGGCACGTGGCCTGATCGGCTTCCGTACCGAGTTCATGACCATGACCTCTGGTACTGGTCTGCTCTACTCCACCTTCAGCCACTACGACGACGTGCGTCCGGGTGAAATCGGCCAGCGCCAGAACGGCGTGCTGATCTCCAACGGCCAGGGCAAGGCAGTGGCATTCGCCCTGTTCAGCCTGCAGGATCGCGGCAAGCTGTTCCTGGGCCACGGTGCGGAAGTGTATGAAGGCCAGATCATCGGTATTCACTCCCGTTCCAACGACCTGACCGTGAACTGCCTGACCGGTAAGAAACTGACCAACATGCGTGCGTCCGGTACGGACGAAGCAACGGTTCTGGTTCCGCCGATCAAGATGTCCCTGGAGCAGGCTCTGGAGTTCATCGATGACGACGAACTGGTGGAAGTGACCCCAACCTCCATCCGTATCCGTAAGCGTCACCTGACCGAGAACGACCGTAAACGTGCAAGCCGCGGCCCGAAAGAGGGTTAATCCTCCGCCGCCTCGCTGCATGAGACAAAAAGGACGCCTTAGGGCGTCCTTTTTTTATGCCCGCACTTCCCGTCTGGGATCTTTCCTGCATTTCCGTCCGCCTTTCGCCCTGTTCAGGGCTAAACTTTCCCGCTACAGTGGAAAACCGCATCGCAAAATCAGGAGTGTGCCATGTTGTATATCTTTGATTTAGGGAATGTGATTGTTGATATCGACTTCCGGCGTGTACTGGGCGTGTGGAGCAACCTGAGCGGCGTGCCGCTGGCCGCCCTGAGCGCCGGATTCACCCAAGGGGACGCCTTCCACCGCCATGAGCGCGGCGAGATCAGTGATGAGGAGTTCGCCGCGCTGCTGTGTGACGAGCTGGGCATCGCGCTGAGCTACGAGCAGTTCTCCGCCGGCTGGCAGGAGGTGTTCGTTGGCCTGCGCAAAGAGGTGATTGCCATCATGCAGCGCCTGCGCCAGCAGGGGCATCGGGTGGTGGTGCTCTCCAACACCAACCGGCTGCACAGCACTTACTGGCCGGAACAGTACCCGGAGGTACGCGCCGCCGCCGATGCCATCTACCTGTCGCAGGAGCTGGGTATGCGCAAGCCGGAGCCGCGCATCTACCAGCATGTGCTGCAACAGGAGGGGGTAAAGCCCGATCAGGCGGTCTTCTTTGATGACTCGCTGGACAATGTCGAGGGCGCGCGGGCATTGGGCATCGAAGGGGTGCTGGTGACCGACAGCCATACCGTGCCGGCCTACTTCTCCTGAGGCGGGGCCGGAAGGAGTCTGATTGCTTATGGTGAAGCTGACCTTTAGACCGGAGCGCACGCTGGCAATCTTCCGTTTCAGCGTGCGCTACCTGAAAATCCTGGTAAAGCGCGTCGACCACGACGGCCTGACCCTGCTGGCTGGCCACCTGGCCTATGTCTCGCTGCTGTCGCTGGTGCCGCTGGTTACTGTCGCCTTCTCCCTGCTCTCCATCTTTCCGGTCTTCTCGCAAATCAGCGCGCAGGTGCGGGGCTTTATCTTCAGCAACTTCATGCCAGCGGCCGGCAATAACCTCCAGCGCTATCTGGAGCAGTTTATGTCGAACACCAGCCAGATGACCGCTGTCGGCACCTGCGGGCTGATTGTCACCTCGCTGCTGTTGATTGCCGCCGTGGATAGCGTGCTGAACAAAATCTGGCGCAGCCAGAACAAACGGCCCTTCGTCTACTCCTTTGCCGTCTACTGGATGGTGCTGACGCTGGGGCCGCTGCTGGTGGGCGCCAGCGTGGCGATCAGCTCCTACCTGCTCTCGCTGAACTGGGCCAATACCCACGGGCTGCACAGCATGGTGGATCAGCTGTTGCGCGTACTGCCGCTGCTGCTCTCCTGGATCTCCTTCTGGCTGCTCTACAGTCTGGTGCCGACGGTGCGCGTGCCGATGCGCGATGCGCTGGCTGGCGCGCTGGTGGCCGGGATACTGTTCGAGCTGAGCAAAAAGCTGTTCGCCCTCTACATCACGCTGTTTCCCTCCTACCAGCTGATCTATGGTGTCCTGGCGGTAATCCCGATATTGTTCCTGTGGGTTTATGTCGGCTGGTGTATCGTGTTGCTGGGGGCGGAGATCACGGTCTCGCTCGGCGAGTACCGTAGCCAGCGCCGTGCCGAAGCCATCGTCGCCAGATATGAGAGAAAAGAGCAATGATTGCATTGATTCAACGGGTACTGCAGGCCAGCGTCACGGTAGAGGGCGAGGTGTGCGGCGAGATTGGGCCGGGCCTGCTGGTGCTGCTGGGGGTCGAGCAGGGGGATGACGAGCAGAAAGCGACGCGCCTCTGTGAGCGGGTGCTGGGCTACCGCATTTTCAGCGATGAGAATGACAAGATGAACCTCAACGTCCAGCAGGCCGGTGGCAGCGTGCTGGTGGTGTCGCAGTTCACACTGGCGGCAGATACACAAAAAGGGATGCGCCCAAGCTTTTCGCGCGGGGCGGTGCCTGATGAAGCCAAACGGCTGTATGACTACTTTACCGGCCAGTGCCGGGAGCGCGGCATCGCCACGGAAACCGGCCGCTTCGCCGCCGACATGAAGGTGTCGCTGGTCAACGATGGGCCAGTGACCTTCTGGTTGCAGGTGTAGCCGGAAGAGAACCGGGCGCGGTGTCGGTGCTGACTGACCCATTCAACGAGAGACTTTTATGTATCACCTGCGAGTACCTGTGACTGAACAGGAGCTGAAAGCCTACTACCAGTTCCGCTGGGAGATGCTGCGCAAGCCGCTGCGCCAGCCTCTGGGATCGGAGAAAGATGCCTATGACGCCATGGCCCACCATCAGATGGTGGTGGATGAGCATGGCAAAACCGTCGCCATTGGCCGACTCTACATCAATGCCGACAATGAGGCCGCCATCCGCTTTCTGGCGGTCGATCCGGCGGTACAGGGCAAAGGGCTGGGCACGCTGGTCGCGATGACGCTGGAGTCCGTGGCGCGCCAGGAGGGAGTTAAACGGGTGGTGTGCAGCGCCCGCGAGGACGCCGTGGAGTTCTTCGCCAAACTGGGCTTCGTCAACCAAGGGGAGATTTTTGCCCCGCAGACCACGCCGGTGCGCCACTTCCTGATGATTAAGCCGGTCGTGACGCTGGATGACATCCTGCACCGTCCTGACTGGTGCGGCCAACTCCAGCAGGCGTGGTATGAGCATATCCCGCTGAGTGAAAAGATGGGCGTGCGCATCAGCCAATACACCGGCCAGCGCTTCGTCACTACCATGCCGGAGACCGGCAACCAGAACCCACACCACACGCTGTTCGCTGGCAGTCTCTTCTCGCTGGCGACCCTGACCGGCTGGGGGCTGATCTGGCTGCTGCTGCGCGAGCGCCACCTCGGCGGCACCATCATTCTGGCGGATGCCCACATCCGCTACAGCAAACCCGTGACCGGCCGTCCGCGGGCGGTGGCCGATCTCAGTTCCATCAGCGGCGATCTCGACCGGCTGGCGCGCGGCCGCAAGGCGCGGGTGCAGTTGGAGGTGGCGCTGTATGGCGATGAGGAGAAGGGCGCGGTGTTTGATGGCACCTACATTGTGCTGCCGGCGATGCCCTACGAACCGCTGGAGAAGGGCGGCTCCGAGCTGCGTGCCGAGTAGCACGGCGTTGGAATGAAAACGGGTGGCCAAGGCCACCCGTTTTTTTTGCGCGTTTTAGGGCTGCGGGGAGGACGCAGGAGGCGCGCTCTCCGTCGGGGCGGGCGTGGCTGGCTCAGGCGCGACCGGCGCGGCAATCACCTCGCCATTGGCCATATCCTGCGTCACCTGCTGGCCTTCGGCGTTGGTGGCGGTCAGGCGGCCCGTCAGGCCGCTTTTCAACGGCGTCCCGGCTGCCAGTTGCCCCTGCAACTGCACGCTCAGGGCACCGCTGCCGTTGAGCGGCTGCACCGGCCATCCCCAGTTCTGTACCAGCGGCAACGGCACGCCGCGCCCGGTCAGGGTGAGGTTGAAGGGACGCTGCGGCTGTTGGCCGACGGTCGCCGTTGACTCCAGCAACCCATCTTGGGTAAAGGCACTCAACTCCGTGACGGCAATCTGGTTGTCATCCGCCGTCAGGGTCAGCGATGGGCGACGCACGTCGATCTTATTGAAAGTGGCGTCACTGGCGTTCAGGGTCAGCTTGCCGCCCCAGATGCCCCACTGGTGGTCACGCGCCAGCACCAGATCCGTGCCGATGCCATCCACGGCGGTAATTTGGAACGGGAAGTCCGGCGTCACATCAATGATCAGGTTGCGGTTGGCGGTCAGCTTGCTGACGCCGACACCAGAGAGCCACGACGGCAGTGGCTGCATCCAGCGTTCGCGCCAGTTGGCGGGCAGGGTGTACTCCAGCGCCGCCACCACCAGCTCATCCAGTTGCAGGCGCTGGTCGGCGCGCGCCCAGTGGCCGCTGGTGCGCAGCAGGCCGTTCTGCCAGCGGGTGCTGAGCTGCTTGAGGGTGATGCCCTGACTATCGAAAGCCAGATCGACAATCGGGTCAGTGAAGTGCAGGTCGCCGTTGATCAGGTCGCTGGCATTGAAGGCGAGCGAACCATCGTCGCTCTGCCAGTTGCCGTGATCGAAGGTGATCTCCTGCAACGTCAGGTCAAGGTCGTTGAAGGCCCAGTCCGGCCCCTGCACGCGCGCGTCAATCACATCCAGTCGCTTCAGGGTCATTTTCGGCAGCGCCTGAAAATCCTGCCAGAAGGTGGCGAGGGTGTGCGGCGATTGCAGGCGGATATTGCTCAGGCGCAGGGCGTTGATGTTCCAGTTGCCCTCGGCGTCACGGCTGGCATTGGCGGTCAGTTGGCCGCGGGCGAAATCCGCGCCGACGGTATTCAGCAGCAGCCGGTTTTGCTGGATACGCCCCTGAATCAGCACCTGCGAGGCGGGCATGTCATTCAGCGTCAATGCCCCGGCGCTCAACTGGAACTCGGCATCGTTGCCCAGCGGCTGCGCGGCAGTGGGCCGCCACGGGGCGACGCCCGCGTTGACCTGTTGGGCAGCAATGGCGAGGCGATCGACGTTGGCGTTCAGCCGCATATTGCTCAGCTGCAACAGATCCGCCTCCACCGGCAGTGCGCGTTGCCCACTGCCGAGGTTCAGGCTACCGTTGCGCAGCGTCAGGCGCTCAAAGTGGCCGGGCTGGGAGAGCTGGTGCCAATTAAACGCCAGGCTCACTTCGCCAGCGTCCAGCAGCGCGGGCTGGTTCGCCGGTGTCAGCCGCACATCATGCAGGGTCAGCGCCATGGGAGAAGACCACTCATGGTCAATCTTGCCAATCGCCAGCCGGTAATCACTGTTGGCGCTGATCCAGCGGCTGACCCAGCCAGCTGCCCACGGGGTCTGTAACACCAGATACCCTATCACCACGATCAGCACACACAGCAACAGCACGGTTGCCAGCACTTTCCCGAGAAATTTCATCGCTCTCACTACCCCTTACCCGCAAAGTAACCCTGTTTATGCCGCAATCAGCCCGCTATCACAATAGATAGGGCCAACACATTCCATAAAAAACGGCCAGTGTGTGATCACACTGGCCGCGGCAGGACAGGGGGAAAGGCGTTACTTCTCTTGTGGGAAGACCAGGTTCAGCACGATGGCGGTGATGCCACCGGCGGCGATGCCGGAAGAGAGCAGGTTCTTCACCCAGTCCGGGGCGAATTGCAGGATCAGCGGCTGCTGGGAGACGCCCAATCCTACGGCCAGCGACAGGGCGATAATCATGATCGCGCGGCGGTTCAGCGGCTCGCGCGACACAATGCGCACCCCGGAGGCGGCGATGGTGCCGAACATCACGATGGTCGCGCCGCCTAATACCGGCTCAGGAATGTGCTGCACCAGTGCACTGACGCCGGGGAACAGGCCGAGCACCACCAGCATCAGCGCCACCACAAAACCGACGTAGCGGCTGGCCACGCCGGTCAACTGGATCACGCCGTTGTTCTGGCCGAAGCAGGAGTTGGGGAAGGTGTTGAACACCGCCGAGAGCAACGAGTTGAGGCCATTCGCCAGCACGCCGCCCTTGATGCGCTTCATGTAGAGCGGGCCAGCGACCGGCTGCTCCGAGACGTCAGAGGTGGCGGTAATGTCGCCGATGGTCTCCAGCGAGGTCACCATAAAGATCAGCATCAGCGGCAGCAGCAGGTTCCAGTCAAAGCCCAGCCCGTAGTAGAGCGGCGTCGGCAGCATGATCCAGCTCTGCGAAGTGGCCCCAGCGGTGACGGGCAGCATATCCAGCGCCCAGGCCAGCAGGTAGCCGACCGCCATGGCGATCACCAGCGAGGCGACGCGCAGGTAGGGGTTGCGCTGGCGGTTCAGCACAATGATTACCACCAGCACCGAGGCGGCCAGCAGCAGGTTTTTCGGCGCGCCGAAGGTGTGATCGGCCATCGCGCCGTAGCCGCCGCCGATGGAGGTCAGTCCCACCTGAATCAGGGAGAGGCCAATGATCATCACCACAATGCCGGAGACCAGCGGGGTAATGATGCGGCGCGCCAGATGCAGGAAGCGCGACAGCACAATCTCAGTACAAGAGGCGACCATCAGCGTGCCGAACAGCGCCGCCATCATGGTCGGCACATCCGCGCCGCCGTTTTTCAGCGCCATGCCGCCCATGATCAGCGGGCTGACGAAGTTAAAGCTGGTGCCCTGAATGGAGAGCAGCCCAGACCCCACCGGCCCCCAGGTCTTGATTTGCAGGATGGAAGCCAAGCCGGAGGCGAACAGCGACATGCTAATGATGTGCTGGGTGTCCTGCGCGGGCAGGCCGAGCGCCTGACAAATCAGCAGTGCCGGGGTGATCACCGCCACGAACATCGCCAGCAGATGCTGGCAGGCGGCAAACAGGGTTTGCGGCAGCGGCGGGCGATCCTCCAGGCGGTAGATCAATTCACTATTGTGGGGAGTGGCGGCAGTGCCAGACTCCCGCTCGGCGGTGTGTACGCTCATATCAGGGTTCCCGGGGCGGCAAAGGGGGCATTTTAATGAGCCTGCCAGCCCAAAAGCAAACGTTTGCGAATGCAGTCGATAAATTCTTTCACGCCCAGACGTGCCGCGCCGTTACGCTTAACCTTGCCTTTGGTAAGGTTTTGGGTTTTTAATTCGGATCGCCCGCCCCGCATAAGGGATTGGCATAAAAATAACCAATTGATCTTTTATATATTTTTATCTTTTTTGGGGTGTTTTGATGATTGAACTCGATAACTTCGGCACGCTGGTCGCCGCAACACTGGTGCTACTGCTGGGGCGCAAGTGCGTCCAGCGCATTCCCCTCTTTAACCGCTACACCATCCCGGAGCCAGTGGCCGGTGGCCTGCTGGTGGCGTTGGGCCTGCTGCTGGTGAAGCAGCTTTCCGGCTGGGAGATCCGCTTCGATAGCACCATGAAAGAGCCGCTGATGCTGGCCTTCTTCGCCACCATCGGCCTGAATGCGGATATCGGCAGCCTGCGTCAGGGCGGTCGCTCGCTGGTCACCTTCCTGTTTGTGGTGGTGGGGCTGCTGGTGCTGCAAAACGTGATTGGCCTTGGGCTGGCCAGCATGATGGGGCTGAACCCGCTGACCGGCCTGCTCTCCGGCTCCATTACCCTGTCAGGCGGCCACGGCACCGGCGCGGCGTGGGGCAAGATGTTCAGTGAGCGCTATGGGTTTAGCAACGCCACTGAGGTGGCGATGGCCTGTGCCACCTTTGGTTTGGTATTGGGGGGGCTGGTTGGTGGGCCGGTGGCACGCTATCTGGTCAGGCACTCAATGACGCCGGAGGGGCGCCCGGAGGATCTGGAGACGCCCAGCGCCTTCGAGAAACCGCTGACCGGCCGACTGATTACGCCGCTGGTGCTGATTGAAACCATCGCCATGATCGCCATCTGCCTCTCGGTGGGCAGTTTCCTGTCTGGGAAATTGCATGGTACCGCCTTCGAGCTGCCGACATTTGTCTGCGTGCTGTTTGTCGGCGTAGTGCTCAGCAACATCCTCTCTGCCTCGGGCCTCTACCGGGTCTTTGACCGCGCGGTGTCGGTCGTCGGCAACGTCAGTTTGTCACTGTTTTTGGCGATGGCCTTGATGGGGCTAAAACTCTGGGAGCTGTCAGCGCTGGCATTGCCGATGCTGGTGATCCTCGCGGCGCAGACGCTGGCGATGGCGCTGTATGCGGTGTTTGTGACCTACCGGGTGATGGGGGCGAATTATGATGCGGCGGTACTGGCGGCGGGCCATTGCGGTTTTGGGCTGGGGGCGACCCCCACGGCCATCGCCAATATGCAGGCGATCACCGGGCGTTTCGGCCCCTCACATCTCGCCTTTTTAATTGTGCCGATGGTCGGGGCGTTCTTTATGGATATCGTCAACGCGCTGGTGATTAAGCTGTTCCTGCTGCTGCCAGCGTTCGCCCTGTAGCGGGCACGTCAGGCATTGGTGTAGCGGGTGCGCTCCGGCAGCCAGCGCTCAATCAGCGCCCTGGCATGTTCCGGGTAGCGCTGGTGGATATGGCGCGCCACCCGCTGCACTTCCGGAATCATCGCCTGATCGCGTAGCAGATCGGCAACGCGGAACTCGGCGCTGCCGGTCTGGCGGGTGCCGAGCAACTCGCCCGGCCCACGGATTTCCAGATCCTGCTGGGCAATCACAAAGCCGTCATTGCTGTCACGCAGCACCTGAAGCCGCCGCTGCGCCGTTTTGCTCAGCGGCGTTTTGTAGAGCAGCACGCAGTGGGAAGCCACCGCGCCGCGGCCGACGCGGCCACGCAACTGATGAAGCTGCGCCAGCCCCAACCGCTCCGGGTTCTCAATGATCATCAGGCTGGCGTTCGGTACATCCACGCCAACCTCAATCACCGTGGTCGCCACCAGCAACTGGATCTCCCCCTGCTTGAATGACTGCATTACCGCCTGCTTCTCCTGCGGTTTCATGCGGCCATGCACCAGCCCGATGTTCAGGCCGGGCAGCGCCTCCTTCAGCCCCTGCCAGGTCGCTTCCGCCGCCTGTGCCTCCAGCATGTCGGACTCCTCAATCAGGGTGCAGACCCAATAGGCCTGCCGCCCCTCCTGCTCGCAGGCATTTTTTACCCGCTGAATGATGTCCTCACGGCGGCTATCGGGAATCGCGACGGTGGTCACCGGGGTACGGCCCGGCGGCAGCTCATCAATCACGGAGGTGTCGAGATCGGCGTAGGCGGTCATCGCCAGCGTGCGCGGAATGGGGGTAGCGGTCATGATCAACTGGTGCGCGTGATAGCCCTGCACCAGCCCCTTCTCCCACAGTGCCAGCCGCTGGTGGACGCCAAAACGGTGCTGCTCATCGATAATCACCAGCGCCAGCCCGTTGAACTGCACCTGCTCCTGGAAGATGGCGTGGGTGCCGACCACCATGGAGACCTGGCCGCTGGCAATCGCCTCCTGCTGCGCCTGACGCGCCTTGCCCTTCTGTTTACCGGCCAGCCAACCAACCTGGATGCCGAGCGGCTCAAACCATTGGCGGAAGTTATTGGCGTGCTGCTCCGCCAGCAGTTCGGTCGGTGCCATCAGCCCCACCTGCTTGCCTTGGGCGATCACTTGCAACGCCGCCAGCGCCGCCACCAGCGTCTTGCCAGAGCCAACGTCGCCCTGCACCAGCCGCATCATCGGGAAGCCTTTCGCCAGATCCTGCTCAATCTCCGCCACTACCCGCCGCTGTGCGCCGGTCGGCTGGAAGGGCAGGGAGGCGAGGAAACGGCTGGTGAGTTCCGTGTCATGGGGAATCGGCAGCGCCTGATAGCTCTGGGTGCCCGCGCGCACATCCAGCATACTGAGGTTGTGCGCCAGCAACTCCTCCATGATCAGGCGACGCTGCGCCGGGTGGCGCCCCTTCTCCAGATCTTCCAGCCGCACATCCGGCGGTGGGCGGTGCAAGAGATGCAGCGCCTGCGGCAGCGAGATCATGCCGCGCCGCAACTCCTCCGGCAGCAACTCCTCAATGGGCACGGTATCCAGCAAATCGAGCGCCTGATCGGTCAGCTTGCGCAGCGTGGCCTGTCGAACCCCCTCGGTCGCCGGATAGACCGGCGTCAGGGACTCTTCCACCACCACCTCGCTGTGGTCGCCCTGTAGGCGATACTCCGGGTGGATGATCTCCGCGCCATGATGCCCACGCTTAATCTCACCATAGGCGGTGACGCGGCGGCCGGTGGCCAGGCTGTTTTTCATCGCGGCATTGAAGTTGAAGAAACGCAGGGTAAGGACGCCGGTGCCGTCGCTGATTTGGCAGGTCATCATGCGCCGACGGCCAAAACTGACATCCGTGCGCAATACTTCACCCTCTACCGTGGCGAAAATGCCCGGCAGAAGGTCATTGATTGGGTAGAGGTGGGTGCGGTCTTCGTAACGCAGCGGCAAGTGCAGCAGCAGATCCTGAATGGTCTCCAGACCAAGCTTTGCCAGCTTGCCCGCCTGGCTGGCCCCAACCCCGGACAGTGACGTTAACGGAATGGCATCCAGCAGGCGTCCTTTCATTTAGCGCTCCATGGCTTGCATGGCGGCCCACCAGGTAGGCTCCGCCACAATCTGGCCTTGATCATCAATATGTGGGCGCGGCAGCCCCTTGCGCTTCGCGACATTCGCCAGCACCGGGTAGCCGCCCTCAAACAGCAGCCGTTGCTGCTCCTCATCATCGAGCATACAGGCATCGCGATGGTACATGCCGGCGTTTTGCCGTTGACGCTGGGCTTCATACAGGATCAGCGCCGAGGCAACCGAGACGTTCAACGACTGCACCATGCCAGCCATCGGGATAATGATGTCCTGATCGGCCAGCGCCAGCGCCTCAGCGGTGATGCCGGTTTTCTCCTGCCCGAGCAGGATGCAGGTGGGCCGGGTGTAGTCGATCTCGCGGAAATCCACTGCCTTGTCAGAGAGATGGGTGGCGAGCACCTGCATCCCCTGCTGTTTCATGGCGGTGACCGCCTCAACGATGGTTTTGTGGGTTTTGACCTGCACCCAGCTGTTGCTGCCGGCCGCGGAGGAGACCAGGGTGCGCATACGGTTGGTGGGCCACACCGCATGGATTTGGTGGACGCCAACCGCATCGGCCGTGCGGATCACGGCCGAGACATTGTGGGGCTTGTGCACCTGCTCCATACATACCGTGAGATCCGGTTGTCTGGCAGTCAGCATTTCGCGGATTCGCGCGTAACGTTGTGGAGTCATCAGCCTTAGTTTCTGTTTCGGTTCACTCTGATCACATCCGGCATAATACGAATCTTACGCATTACGTTCGCCAGATGGATACGATCGCGCACGGTCAGGCGAATAAAGGTGCTGTAGACCCGGCCATCGCGCTCTTCGGTGCTCAGGCTCTGGATGTTGGACTCCGCCGCGTTAATCGCCGCGGTCAGGTTGGCCAGCGCCCCCTGATGGTTGAACATGTCCACCTTGATTTCGGTGATGAACTCCTGATCCAGCCCGTGATCATCCCACTCCACCGCCATGAATTTCTCAGGCTCTTTCTGGTAGCCGCGGATGTTGCGGCAGGACTCATGGTGGATCACCAGACCCTTGCCGGGGCTGACGTGCGCGATAATCGGGTCGCCAGGGATCGGGCGGCAGCACTTGGCGAACGTGATCAGCACGCCATCTGCGCCTTTGATGGGCAAGTTGCGCATCCCGGAGGAGCCGATGGTGGCGTGATCGCCGAGCAGGTTGGTCGCGACCACCACGCTCATGGCGTTGCCGAGACCAATCTCCGCCAGCAGGTCATCCACGCTCGCCAATCTCATCCGGTCCAGCTCACGCTGGATGTTCTCTTGCGGAATGTCCGCTAGCTTGCGGCCATTGCCGAACGCATGGTTCAGCAGGCGGCGGCCCAATGACACCGAGTCATCACGCTTCAGGTTTTTCAGCATCTGGCGAATCTTGGCGCGCGCTTTGGAACTCACGACAAAGTTCAGCCAGGCGGCGTTTGGCCGTGCGCCCGGTGCGGTGATGATCTCAACCGTCTGGCCGCTGGTCAGCGGCTGCGAGAGCGGATAGGGCTGGCGATCGACGCGCGCGCCGACGCAGGCGTGGCCAATGTCAGTGTGAACCGCATAGGCGAAGTCAACCGGCGTGGCACCGGCCGGCAGTTCCACGATGCGCCCTTCCGGCGTAAAGACATAGATCTCATCCGGGAAGAGATCGGATTTCACGCTCTCGATGAATTCAAACGAGCTGCCAGCGCTCTGTTGCAGCTCCAGCAGGCTCTGCATCCAGCGCTGCGCACGAACCTGCGCCGTAGTGGTGCCGGACTCGCCATGCTCTTTATAGGCCCAGTGGGCGGCCACCCCCATCTCTGCCATCTGGTCCATATCCTCGGTGCGGATCTGGATCTCCACCGGCACGCCGTGCGGGCCGATAAGGGAGGTGTGCAGGGATTGATAGCCGTTGGCCTTGGGAATGGCGATATAATCTTTGACCCTGCCCGGACGCGGCTTGTACAGGCTGTGCGCCTGACCCAGCACGCGGTAGCAGGTATCGACCTCTTTCACGATGACGCGGAACGCGTAGATATCCATGATGGAATGGAAGCGCTGCTCTTTCAGGTGCATCTTGCAGTAGATCGAGTAGAGGTGCTTCTCACGTCCGCTGACCCGGCACTCAATGCCCGCCTCAGTCAGCCGTCCCTCAATCTCCGAGAGGATTTTCTGGATCATCTCTTTACGGTTGCCGCGGGCAGCTTTCACCACCTCTTTGATCACGCGGTAACGGTTGGGATAGAGGGCCTCAAAACCCAGCTCTTCCAGCTCGGTTTTCAGGTGATGGATACCCAGGCGGTGCGCCAGCGGGCTGTAGATCTCGAGCGTCTCGCGCGCAATGCGGCGACGCTTGTCCGGCCGCAGCGAGCCAAGGGTACGCATGTTGTGCGTACGGTCGGCCAGCTTGATCAAGATGACGCGGATATCCTGCACCATCGCCATGATCATTTTGCGGAAGTTTTCCGCCTGCGCTTCTTTCTTGTCACGGAATTTCAGCTTATCCAGCTTGGAGACGCCCTCAACCAGCTCAGCGACGCTTTTGCCGAACAACTGCTCCATATCTTGATAGGTCGCAGGTGTGTCTTCGATGACGTCATGCAGCAGGGCCGCCATCAGCGTTTCGTGGTCGAGGCGCATCTCCGCCAGAATGCAGGCGACCGCCACAGGGTGAGTGATATAAGGCTCACCGCTGGAGCGGGTCTGACCTTCATGCGCGTCGCGCGCAACGAGGTATGCCTGTTTGAGGCGCTTGATCTGCTCCTCAGGCAGGTATTTTTGAATCAGCAGATTCAGGCTTTCAAACAGGTACAAGGTCTTTTTAAACTCTAATTAACGGCGGCCTTCAGCAATGGCGGTCACAGCCTGGATCTCGGCGGCTTCCTGCTCTTGCTGTTCCTGACGATCACGCACATCGAGGATCTGGTTGTTGATCAGACCTTCTTCGATTTCACGCAGAGCGATAACGGTGTACTTATCGTTCTCTTCCGGAACCAGCGGATCCTTGCCGCCAACTTGCATCTGGCGTGCGCGACGAGCAGCGACCAACACCAGGTCAAAACGGTTACCAATTTTCTCTACAGCGTCTTGAACAGTTACGCGTGCCATATAAGTGCTACTCCACAGGTGACGAAATGACTGGCCATGATACTGAAAGTGACTTCAGTCTGCCAATAATTTGGTGATTAAAGCGTCATACTTGAGCTTTTGGCGGCCCAGACGCAGACGTTCCGCACGAATGATGGTTTTTAAATCCAGCAGCGCCAGATCAAAGTCATCATTCACGATCAGGTAGTCGTACTCGGCGTAGTGGTTCATCTCTGCCACGGCTTGCGCCATGCGCTTGGCGATGACCTCTTCGCTGTCCTGGTTGCGGCCGCGCAGACGGCGGTCCAGCTCATCCTTCGACGGCGGCAGGATAAAGATGCTGCGCGAGGCGGGCATCTTTTCGCGGATCTGCTTGGCGCCCTGCCAGTCGATATCCAGGAACACATCGACACCGGTTTTCAGCACCTTCTCAATGGCGGCACGGGAGGTGCCATAGTAGTTGCCAAACACCTGCGCATGCTCAAGAAAGTCCTCTTTCTCAATCATGTCGCAGAACTCAGCCTCTGACACAAAGTAGTAGTGCTCACCATGATTCTCACCTGGGCGCTTGGCGCGCGTGGTGTGGGAGATGGAGACTTGCGTGTCATAGAGCGGTTGCGTTTTCAGCAAAGCCTGAATCAGGCTGGATTTCCCTGCGCCGCTCGGTGCAGAGACAATGTATAACGTGCCTTGAGCCATAGATGATGTTTCAGCTGTAACGGTTGATATGTCGATGCGGAAGAGAACTTCTCCGCACAGTATACACGGCTACCCGCCTGGATGCAGCGTTCGCGTTTATTTCACCTGAAATTCAGCGCCTAAGCCATCTATTTCACCGATTGTTCGCGGAAGATTCCAAAGAAAATCTTTGCGTTGCAACCTCGCGTTTTTCCTTTCGATCCCGCTTCCAGAATCACGTTTTGCCCCTCGAATTTCTTCCTCCGGCGCGTTTAACTGCCGCCCAAAAAAGGAGGAGTTATGCGTGCACTCATTATTGTGGTGGGGCTGCTTCTATCAGGCTGCTCCCCGGCCTTGGCCTCAACCTCATGCCCAGACTGGGGCGTGTTGCGCCTGAAGCAGGAGATCGCGGCGCTGGCGCAGCGGCTAGAAACATGCGACCGGGCCTACTACCAACAGGGCGTCAGCCTGATGGAGGACGCACTCTACGACCAGCTACGCGCCACCCTCGGCCAGTGGCAGATGTGCGCGGGTGCGATAGTCGAGGAGCCGCTCCTGCCCGCCGGCAAGGTGGCCCACCCCGTTGCCCAGACTGGCCTGAAAAAGCTGGGCGATGAACGCGCGCTCGCTACCTGGATGGCGGGCAAAGGGCCGCTCTGGATCCAACCCAAGGTCGATGGCGTCGCGGTGACCCTGACCTACCGGAATGGGCGGCTCGCCTCAGCAATTAGCCGCGGCAATGGCCGGGTCGGGGAGGAGTGGACGGAAGCCGTGCGGCAGATAACGTCGCTACCAACGGTGCTGCCGAAGGAGAGCCGCTGGCAGGATGTGACCCTACAGGGGGAGTTGTTCCTGAAGATGAACGGTCATCAGCAGAAACAGCAGGGCGGGCTGAATGCCCGCAACCGGGCCGCTGGCCTGTTGATGCGTCGTCAGCCCTCACCGGCATTGGATCAGCTTGGGCTGTTTGTCTGGGAGTGGCCGGACGGCCCCTCAGGGATGGCGGAGCGCCTTCAGGCTCTGACCATGCTCGGTTTCCCGCTGACGGCGCGCTACACCCTGCCGGTGACCACGCTGGCAGAGGTCGCTACCCAGCGTGAGCGCTGGTTCAATGCGCCACTGCCGTTTGTCACGGATGGTGTAGTGGTGCGTGAAGAACAGAGTCCGGCAGGCAAGTTCTGGCGCAATACTCCGGCAAGCTGGGCGGTGGCCTGGAAATATGCCCCGGCTCAGCAGGTGGCGGAGGTGGAGAGCATTGCTTTCACCGTTGGCCGCACCGGTAAAATTGCCCCGGTGCTGAACCTGCGCCCGGTGAAACTGGATGATAAATGGGTGCGGCGCGTCAATGTCGGATCTGTGGCGCGGCTGAGAGCATGGGAGATTGCCGAGGGCGACCGCGTGGTGATCTCGCTGGCCGGTCAGGGCATTCCAAGGCTGGAGGAGGTGGCCTGGCGGGTGAAAGAGCGCAAGCCCATCGACTACCCTGACGCCAGCCAGTTTGATGCATTCAGTTGCCTGACCCTGACCCCAGCCTGCCACTCACAGTTTTTGGCACGGCTGGTCTGGCTGGGTGGGCCGCAGGGCGTGCAGGTCAGCGGCATTGGGCCACAAGGCTGGCGTACATTAATCACGCAGGGCGGGCTGGACTCCCTGACCGGCTGGCTTGCCTTCTCCCTGCCCCAGTTACAGGAAAAAATGGGCATCAGCCTGAAACAGGCGGAGAAGCTCTACGCCAGCCTGCAACTGGCGCGGCAGAAGGGCCTGATACCGTGGCTAAGCGGGCTGGGCGTTCCGCCCTACGCCCTTGCAACGCTGAAAGATGAGCCGTGGCCGGTTATCCAGCAACGCAGTGAGCAACAGTGGAGCCAGTATGCTGGCATTGGTGCCAAGCGCGCGGCGCAACTGTGGGCGTTGCTGCACCATCCGGCCATGCAGCGCATCATCGACGATCTGCAACGTGGGCAGGTGCCTGCCTTTATGCCAGCGCACTCCAACAGTGGCGCGTAGCTGGCCCCTGTAGAAAACCATCGGGCTGCTATGCTTTTCCCATTCATGGAGAAAAGAGGCAGAACAGATGGTTGATCAAACACGTGTTGTTGTAGTGACGGGCGGAACGGCCGGCGTGGGTCGCGCCACTGCACGCCATTTTGCACAGAAGGGGTATCAGGTGGCGGTGCTCGCCCGCAGCGAGGAGGGGCTACAGGAGACCGTGGCTGAATTGGAAGCTTTTGGCCACAAGGCGCTGGGGTTGCCAGTAGACGTCGCGGACGCCGAGCAGGTGGAGCAGGCCGCCGAGCAGATCGAGCAGACGCTGGGGCCGATTGAGGTCTGGGTGAACGTGGCGATGAACACCGTGGTGGCACCCGTGGTGGAGACGACGGCGGAAGAGTACAAGCGTGTCACCGAGGTGACCTATCTGGGAGCGGTGAACGGCACGCTGGCCGCACTGAAACGGATGCGCGCCCGCAACCGTGGCACCATTGTGCAGACTGGCTCGGCGCTGGCCTACCGCTCCATCCCACTGCAATCTGCCTATTGCGCGGCGAAGGCTGCCATTCGCGGCTTTACCGACTCACTGCGCAGTGAGCTGATCCATGACAAGAGCCGCATTCGCCTGAGCATGGTGCAACTGCCCGGCATCAACACCCCGCAGTTTGAGTGGTCGCGCAACAAATTAGATCACCGGGTGCAGCCAGTACCGCCCATCTACCAGCCCGAAGTGGCCGCCAGAGCAATCTTTGACGCCGCCCAGCGCGCGCCGCGCGAAATCTGGCTGGGCAAGGCGACGCTGCAATCCATCGTCGGCAATATGTTCTTCCCCGGCCTGTTGGATAAATTGCTGGCGAAACAGGCTTACAGCGGCCAGATGACCGAAGAGCCGGAAGATCAGGCTCGCCCGGACTACCTCTATGAGCCGGTGGTCAATTTGCACCGCACCCACGGCCGCTTTAATGAAAATGCCAAACAGCGCGCCATTTCCGTCGACTCCAACCTGTTTGGCGTCGCCGCCGTTACTTTGCTCGGTGTCGGCATCGCCGCCCTGACCTGCGGCCGCAAACGCCGCCGCTGAGGCAATAAAAAAAGCCCGCCTAGGGCGGGCTTTTTATTCACTGCGTCTTTCTTAGGGATCACTCAATATTCTGTATCTGTATCTATTTATAACTCTAACTTGCTGAATTATATTGCTTATATGTAATTGCTTAACTTTTGGTACATTTATTGGTACACGTTATGAATACTTAGTACTGTTATGACCCTCTTAATGACAATTAATAGGCTTATAAGGGAAAACGCATTTCCCTAAATTATTTATTATTTTCATAATGGATCTTTAGCTTTTCTAACAGTCTATCTTGGGAATTTTTTGAAAGTCCGCTTAATTCTTTAAGAACCATGGCTTTGGCTCTTTCAATCTGTCCTTCCATTGCTAGTAATACTGCTTTATATTTAGCGCTAGTACGTAAAGATGAGGAGTATTTTCGCTGAATTTTATCTAAATGGTCAATCGCTTCTTTAAGTTTTACCTTATTGTTAAAATGAGCAGATATTTCTGCTTTAGTTAATGCTGGATATGTGACATCAGGGAAAGAAAGGATTGCTTCATCTATTATAGACAAACTTTCCTCTTCATTTGAATCAAAATAAGCTATAAGTCTAGCTCTCGCTGATTCCAACATCTCTTGCGCTCTAGGTGAAGAGTCAATTTCAAGCCTTTGAATTATAGACTTTAATACTTTTAAGTTTTCTTGGTTTTTATCTCTGGAAATCAAACATGTGAAATAGTTATTGGCATTTATAGGATTACTTGGGCGGTTTTCATAGTTTTCTTTTGCCAGGTTATATGCGAGATCATATTCTTCGTTAAGCATGTGTACCAATATTAATTCACTTAAAACTTTTGGGTCACGTCTCCCTTTTTCTAAAGCTCTACTCAGAGAGTCAAAGGCTTTTGAAAAATTCCCTGCTAAACGATAATAAAAACCATGTAAAAATGATGCATCAGGCTCGTTTAGTTTCCTAACTTCTGAAAAGAACTCACTATCTTTCAGCCGAGCTAAGCATTGACACTTAATATATCTTACTTGAGAGATTGTATTTTGATGAATTGTTTTTTCCTTAACCAATATTCTATTGGCTAGTACTAAAGCATCTTGGTAATTTTTCTTTTCATTATAAAGTTGCCTTATGGTTTTAACAAATACGGATGGTATTAGAAGACTGTCAGGAACTTTATCACCATTTTTTAAACTCTCTTGTGCTGAGAATAAATAGTCAGAGATGTCATAATTCTCAGATTCATTTTTCATCTGTTCCATAAAAGAGTTTATATGCTCTCTAATCTTTTTTTCAAATATACTACTTTTTCCAAAATTATTTCTACTGACATAATCGCGAATTACTTCACTGATGCGAAAATAATCTGGGGTAGAGCCAACTCTTTCACATACAGAAGAACGGAAAAGCTTATCAAGAAAAGGGGCATATTTTTTTTCATCTACTATTTCAAATAGTAGCCCATAGCTTATAAATTCAAACCTTGATATCAAATAAATAAGGTCAAGAGTATCATTATCATCCTTGAAATAATCTAAAACTATTTTTGCCTTATCTGCGCCATATTGCTGTATAATGTGCGACTGTTTTTTTGTTTCATTTATACCTTTTTCTTTAATAGTATCCACTGCAAAAAAAACTTGTTCAGGGTATCCAGTGAGGATATCTGCAAAAAAAGATATATCTTCTCGATTTAGTGTTAGCTTCTCGAATTCAGCATATCTTTTAAGTAATCCGTTCCTTTCGTTTTGCTCTAACTCTGCAAGGGACAATGCATAGAAGAAAGGATGTTCTCTATTTATTGATAAGTTCACTCTATTTCGGCTGGCTACAATAAATGTTAAGTATTCTTTTTTACTTATCTTGTTTACGATTTCTACAAACCAATCTACAATTTTTCCATCACCTTGAACTAATACCCCGTTGTCTTCAATAAGAACTCTTTCATCTTCTCGCTGAATTGTTTCAGATAATTTTTTTCCTAACTCGATTTTTTCTTCGATGCTACCTTTTATTACATCCGCTATTTTTGCAACTTCGGTAAAACCTAGATCGTTTATCTTCAAGATGAAGTCTTCGATGCTATCTTGCGACGATAATGAGATTGTTGGGAATTCGTAATACTCTCTGACTATGTTTGCCTTGGCTAGGGAATGATTTAATAATGTCTTCCTGCCTATGGATTGCAATCCTGAACAGATTATAACTGTAGGTGATGGCATGGAAAAGTCATCTATTCTTTCTTCAATCTGTTTTATCTTCTCGTTTCTTCCGACGAAAATTTGTTTTCGCTCTTTAAGTCTTGGATGTATTCTCCATGATAACTCGATAAGCCGAGAGTTTATTTTTCTTGCTGCCACTTCCGGTTTTGATATGAGTTGTATATTTATTTTTTCCTTCATCCATAGCGGTAATCTTTCATCGCGATGGCTTATGTTTTCATCAATTATGATTGGGTAGAATATTTTTAGATCATTATTTAATATTTTATCTTCAGCTTCTATTATCTCTTTTTGAACCCACGGAGATTTTAAAGAGTGCTCTGAGATAAAAAGAATAAATAACGAGGTTTCATCAAGTCCTCTATATATTTCATCAATAGTAGGCATTCCTTTTTCAAACGTTTCTTCGTCAAATATTCTTACTTCTTTTCTAATGAGGCTAGCTACTTTCCTGACATAATGATTTTTGTCTTTAGAACTGTGTGAAAGAAAGCACTTTATCATTTTATTTATCCTGTAATTTCCGTGTGTGATTGTGATTTTTACTTCATGATAGCGCCCGGTTTTATATGGTAGCTATTATTTGAGTTCATCAAAATTTAGAGTTTCTCCTTAGTGTTCATATCTTCAATTGTTTGATTACGCGCGCAATGCTATCCCCGCCTCGCCTGCCCGCTTCGTACATCGCTTTTCATGCAGTTGCAGGCACAGGCTTAGGCCACGCCATTACTGGCCCTGCCTGTACTTCTCACACGCATTATTTGCATGCAAATCCATGCAGCTCTTGCATGCATCACTATTTATACTCGTCACCGTGCAGAAGATCTTTAGCTTTGCGTAAAAAAAATCCCCGCCGGATGGCAGGGAGAGTGTGAGGTTCTGGTTCAGTGCCGGAAGGCGCTTCCGTAGCGGCCCAGCGTCTGTGACTGGCGCTGAGGCGGCGGTGGAGGCGGCGCCTCGCAGACTTCGGGCTGCGGCGGCGCGGTAATCACACGGGTAATACTCTCGCTGGTCTTGAACGCGCAGGAACAGTCGAGATTGGTGCACTGATGATAACGTTCCTTAACCTGTTCGGACATGTAGCGGCTCGACCTGGCGTGCGCCGGGCTTTTGCAGTACGGGCAGTGCATCATGCCTGGCTCTCCTTCTGCTGTTTCTCAAGCTTCTTATTACACTCCTGTAACCGCACCTGAATGGAGCACGGACTGTTATACAGCTTCATATCCACGCCGGTCAGCGCCGGGCGATAAACGCCAATCTCCGACACGACAGGCTCCGCGTCCATATCCAGCCGCGCGGCTTCCGCCTTATCGGCCAGCACCTTACCGACCTCGCGGGCGAGTATGGCTTCCGGCTCCTGATGACGCGGGTCAGTATGGCGTCCCCGGTCGTTGAGCCGGAGCGACAGCAGCTTAAGACGGACGGCGCGTACCAGCGTCGGGCTGAGGTTGCGCATGGCGGCCTCCCACTGGCCCTCCACGTACTGCGTAAAGGCCACATTGTGCGCGTTAACGTAGGCGTGACCGGTACGCACGGCCTTTATCATCTCCCCCTCATGCTCAAACTCCAGCTCCTCAATCAGGCCGGTGAACTCTTCGGCCAGCTCGCGGCTGACGATGCGCTGGCTGTGCTGCGCCCTCAGCTCGTCGGTAAGGTTGCCGCGCAGGCTGCGAAAGCGGGTGCGCCAGTTCGTTTCCGCTTCCTTCCCGTTCTCAATGGCCGCCTCGCGCTCTTTCTTGCTGCGGGCAATGGCGGCGGTGATGTCGTTGATTTTCATCATCTGCGCGGTGTGTTCGGCTCTGGCTTCGCTCAGGCGGATGACGGCGGGGCTTTTATTCTCGCTCATGATAATTCTCTCTCTGTAAAGGATGTTTGTATTCTGCCGTGGCCCAGCGGACAACGCCTGCTTTCCCCGTCTGCTCGTGGCTCAGCAAACAAACCCGGTGGCCCGCCAGGAAAAAGGCCCGGAAAGGCGCGTTGCCCGCGTCTCTGTCGGCAGTGGGGTGTAACAGGGGTAACATGGGTTACATTGCTGTTTTAACTGAATTTTTATGAGGTAGCTCTGTGTAACATTACGGGTTACAGCGGGTAACAGATGCGGTGTTACACCTGTTACCCTTTTACTTTTATGCGGTGTAACAGCGCCAGCGCCCGTCTGGCGCGGCTGTTACACCTGTTACCTCTGTTACCCTTAAGAAATAAGACTCGCGCACCATTAGCCCGGCACCTCGCTGTTAAAGACGTAAAGCCTGCGCACGTTCATCTCTGGCGGGCGAATGCTGGTCTGTAGCTTGCCGTCGTTGGCCGCCAGCAGGTAACCCTTGTCCGCACAGAGTCGGGCCACCTTGCGCGGGTCAAAGCCCCGACAGATTTCCTTCCAGCCCGACGGCATCACGTAGAAGGTGGTCACCGTTTCCCGGCCCTGCGCGGCGTTGCCTTTCTCCACCCTGCGCCATCCCACCATGTTGCCGGGGCGGTTGCGTTCGTCGTGCCAGTCGGCAAAGCGGCTGTACTGGTTGGCGGTGAAGAAGGTGCGCACCTGCTCCAGCGCGGCCATGTCTTCCTGGTTGGCCGTGTGTCCCCGGTCTTTCAGCCAGGCGTTCAGGCAGACCCGCGTTGCCCGCAGCGCTTCGCCCTCCGGCCAGCCGGTGATACCCATGCGCGTCGCCAGCTCCCCGGCCATCGCCACCAGGGCAAAGCGGTTGACTGCGCGCCCCACCTGATTACCTGCGTCCTGCGGGGCCAGCGCGGCGGTGTACTCTTTCATCAGCGCCTTTGCCTGCGCCGTCAGCCCGTTGAGGTCGGCGGTCAGCGCCTTCAGCCACTCGCGGAACGGCGAACCGTAGTAGCTGGCGGTGGCCCATTCCAGATGCTCCGCCAGCGCCTTGCCGCTCTCAAAGCCGTGCAGCTCCTCAAACACGCCGAACTTACCGGAGTCGCTGGGTATCTGTATCATCCTGACCTCCATCCCGGCGAAGGTGCGCTCGCCCGCCTTCGCGGCGTGCTCCGTCAGCGACAGCTCGCCCGTGGACAGGAACAACAGCCGCCACTGCTTACGGGTGCGCAGCTCGCCGTCCGTTCCGGCCCGGCCCTTGCCCTGGCCGTTTGCCAGCATGTAGGCAATGTTGCCCGCCTCGCGCCCGTCCACCTCGCGGATTTCATCGAGCATCATCGCCGCGTCGTTGCGGCGGCTGGCGGAGCCTTCCAGCGAGTTACCGGTAGCCCGCCACGTCTGCCAGTAGTCCGGGCCGCCGCATACCGAGGTGGCCGCCTTCATGGTGGTGGTCTTACCGTCGGTGGATTCGCCCTTCAGGTGATAGCCGCCGCCGTCCATGCCAATCAGGCGCAGCAGCGGCGCGGCAAAGGCCAGGCTCACCGCAAAGGCCACGCGGGAGTTCCCGGTGCAGTAGCGGGAGACGTGCTCGCGCCACTCCTCCGTCGTGCCCGCCACCCGGAAGTCGCGCCCCTGTACCGAGGTGGTCTGAAGAATGACGCCCTCCGCGTCCTCGCCGTTCACCTCGTCCTGAAGCACGTAAACCTGCCCGTGCCAGCCGGTGCGGCTCACGCAGGTGACGCGCCGCTCCGGCTTGCACAGCGAGATATACTCCATCAGCCGGGCGCGTGCCTCGCCGGTGGTGCTGATGTACGACAGGCCGTTAACCAGCAGCACCCGGCGCAGCTCCTCGCCGCTGCCGCTCAGCATTTCCATCGGCATCGCCCATTTACGTCGCTCGCCCCAGGTATCCTCCCACTCCAGCAGGCGGCCAAAGTTGCCGCCGTCGGCGTCGCAGGTAATGGCGGTGACGCGCAGCGGGTTGCAGATTTTCACGTTCTGAATTTCCGTTTCGCCGTTGCGCTGCACCTGCTTTTCATACCAGAGGTAATCCTGAGTCAGCCGGAACCCCTGCGGCAGACGCGTGCGGCCCTCACCGGACATCACCAGACCGTTACGGAAGGCTTCGCGGGCGCGGGTCACGCCGTGCTGGCGGTGAAAGTCGTTCCAGTCGGCGCGGATTTCGCCCGGCGGCAGCGTCACCCAACCGCCCACCGCCTTCGCCGCCTTTTCCGCGAACGCCTTGCCCGGATTCTCACCGCCGTCCTGAAAGTCGTTGTCCCCGGCGAGAATGATTTTCACCTCCGGCCAGCGGGCGCGCAGCGCCTGCGCCACGTTCGGCAGGTTCCCGGCCGACACGGCCGCCACCACGTACCCGGCGGTCAGCTGGCTCACGGTCAGCGCCGTGGCCCAGCCTTCGGTAATCACCGCCTGCACCGGTGGCTCTGCGGGCAGCGGGGCGAGCGTCACGAACGCGCCCTTCATGGTGCTGCCCGGCAGCAGGCTTTTTTCCCCACCCGGCGCTATCAGCTGCGCGCCGGTTATCGCGCCGTCCGTGGTCACCAGCGGCAGCAGCACCGAACCCGCCGGGAACGTCGTCCCGCTGATGCGCTGCGCCTGGCCGGTCAGCGTCACCTGATGGCCGGTAAAGCCTTTCGAGGTCAGATAGTCGCTTTCGCCGGTGTGGCCTGCTGCCAGCAAGGCATTCACCGTGGCGGCCATGTCGCGCTTCGGGGCTTTTTCCCTGGCAGGCTTAACCGGCGCGTCCTGCACGTCGCGGAACGCCAGCACCTGCGCCACGGCCTGCGCCGCCTTTTTCACGCCGTCGCCTGTTACCCGTTTCACCAGGTCAAGGCCATCGCCGTTGCCGCAGTGGCTGCAAATCCACGTCCCACGCCCCTCCATATCATCAAAGCGAAAGCGGTCGTCTCCGCCGCAGTGCGGGCAGGGGCCATGGCGCCCGTTGTCCGGCACCGTAATACCCAGCAGCGGCAGGATAACCGGCCAGCGGCCCCGTGCGGCCGTGGCAATCTGTGTCACAGTCATGGCTCCCCCTTACCGGTCGTACAGCGAAATGCCGGTATCGCAAAAATCATCGAAGGCCGCCGGTAATACCTGATACAGCTCCGTCATCACCTGCACGCCGCGCTCCGTGAGTACCGGCGGCGCGGTCAGCAGCTCCGGCCTCACCATATCGCTCATGAGCGCCAGCGCGGCGGCGGCACCCTGCGCCTCGCCATATTCGTTCACCATCACGCTTTCAATGTGCAGGGCGACGGCCATTTCGATGCGCTCCACCGACAGCTTATGCGGCCCCAGAATCTCGCTGCCGGTGTTGGCCAGCACCTTTTCCCGCCAGGCGGAAGCGATGGCGCGACGGTACAGGGCGGTGGTCAGCTCCGCCGGGAAAACCGATACGTGATGGTTCATACCTTTGCCTCCGTCAGCGGGGCACAGTGGCGCGCCACCTCTTTCAGGTCGGCGTACAGGTAGTCCATCAGCGCGGCCACGCCCGGCACGCTGCCGCCGAACGGCAGGCCGTCGTTTTGCGGGTGCTGCGCAAACAGCTGTTGCAGCAGGTCGCAGGCGTCCTTGGCCCGCTCCAGCTTCTCGAATGCGTCTTCCGGCAGGCCGTAGGCGTAGAAACGGCGGTTTAACGGCAAGGGGCGGCCCTGAGCAGCATGCTGCCCGTTTGATGTGTTCATGGATAACTCCGTTACTGAATGCGGTTACGGCTTACAGAAAGCGCGAATAGTGGTCTGCGCCCGGTGTCGGGCGTGGGCTGACATCGGCGGTACGCGGGCGAATAAGCGTCACAGACGGATGCAGGGACAGGGGGCCGGAGCCGCCCTTACCGCCGGTGGCTTTGGTCAGCTTGCGCGGTGCCGCCGCGATACGCTGATAGCTTGCCTCAAACCACGCCAGCGGGCCGGACGTTAGCTGGCCGTCGCTGTCGTGGCGATACAGCACCTCGTGGCTGAACGCCGGGTTGGCGGCCGCTACGGCAAAGGGCGCGGCGGTCAGGCGGATAATACAGACCGTCCAGCCCTGCTTATGCTGCCAGCGCTCGCCGGGTTGCGGATACTCACGCATGACGACCTCCCCGACACGGCAGACGACCGGCAAAAAACAGCACGTAATCGGCGGCCAGACGACGGCGGGCGCTGCGCTCGTCGTTCGCGGTTACCCGCAGCATCACCGGGCGGCAGGAGCGCTGCGCACGGTTGATTGCGGCAAAGATCCAGGTACACTTTGATGTAGCCATGTATGTGACTCCCAAGTTCATTTGTGGTCAGGCTTTGTGAGGTATTGCGAGTACCTTACAGAGCCGCTTGTTTTCATATGCTTTGTTGTATAAGGTACGTACCTTATAGCGCTTATTAAAGTAAAAGGTACGTACAATGTCAAGAGCAAAAGATCGCACTCCTAAAACTGGCGGCAAGTCGCCGACCTTTCAGATCCGCATTAACCCTGAACTAAGAGAGCAACTCGATCTCGAAGCAGCCAAAGACCAAACTACACTCGGTAACTGGTTTAAAGAGGTTGCCAGACAAGAACTTAAGCGTCGTGGTATTGAACCTAAAGGATGATGTTTTGCGGTGACTCGTCGCCGCATATTTATCAATGCGCACGCTGTTGGCCTATCCATTCTTTTACCTCCTCGGCGCGCCAGGCAGTAATACGAGCGGAAATTTTTATTGGCTTTGGAAACGATCCAGATGCGACCCGCCTCCATAGCGTTGCTGACGAAAACGGCAGGCAATGCATTAACTGTTTTTGTCTGACAAACCCGGTTTCGGGGATGATTCCGTAGGGCGTTTGATTCAAAGCAGGATCTCCTATCTCATTGATTACTATTGAGGTGGGATGAGACTAACGGAGATACATTGATGTATTCCACTGAAAATGGAATTCCATTAAGAAAATCAAAATTCCACTAAAAAAAGTGAATTCCACCGATTCATTACTGTTAAAGAGATAAGGGTGAAACTTTTAAGCTTATGATTTATAAGTGCCTTATTTGAAAGGGGATTAGATTGCCCCTCATTGCCCCTCATTGCCCCTCATTGCCCTTTATATACTCATAGGTTCAACATTAATGGCTAATATTGGCAACTGAAAGGCAAATGTAGGCAATACAAAGGTATTGTTTGGCACATTTCGATACCGGACATGATGTCAAGGCATCCTGAAGCCAGGCGCTAAAGCATCATTACTCGTCATAGAGTGAGGTAAGCGACGCCCGCAACTTGTCGTAAAAAGAAGATTTACCCATCCCCTTTTGGCTTATGCCGTTTGATTCTGCATAGTCGCTTAATAGCTTGTGCAAAGGCTCAATGCTTGGATAACCGGCTTTATTAATCCACTTCGTCGATCCACTGGCCGATTTCTCCATAGCAAGATTGATCGCGAGCAAACCTATAATCTTATGAAGCGATGCATTTTCCTCATTTTTTTTATGGGCGCCACGCTTATCCTGAGCATTTTCTTTAGCGATTAGAAGCGCTTTCTCTCCACCACACTGGAAAACGAGTGCTTCTCCATATCTCTTATATATTTGACTTAGAGATTGAATGCATCTTTCTACCAGAACAGCTGGAGTTACATCTTCCTCAAGGAGGATAAAACACGATGAGAAAAGGATCGTTGCCTCTATGGGGCAATTGGTTGCGATAGGTTTTGGGTAAAATAGATCCAATTCCTTTTGCTTTCCTTGCGATTTAAGGAAGGCGTATAAATTCCTGTTAACCCTAATAAGATAATCACAATAGGCCCCAATGATGCGGGTTTTATCTTCCGGTAAATCATCGTTTCTGATGTTAGGATCAACATTAGCTAATGCCCTTGCTAACTCCTTTATTTCAATTTGAGGGTAGTGAGTTAGCCTTTCAATGGCGCTACCCTTTGAGAAACTAAAATGCATTATACTGCCGCCTCTATTTTAGCCAGAAAATCAGCCATTTTATCTAACGCCAATTTTCTTTCATTAAAGTAATTATGTCGGTTGTAAATACCTTCAACGCCTTTGATACGATGGTTAAGACAACGCTCTGCCACCACTGGGTCGATACCTAAAAAGGCCAGATGTGTTCTGGCGGTTCGCCTGAAGTCGTGGATAGTAAAGCCTTCAACTCCCTCCATATGCGGTTTAAGCTTTGCCAGCGCTACGGGAAGGGTGCTCTCTGCAATATGAGGTATCATCCTGTTCTGCATCTTTCTTGCAGGGAGAACCCATTCACTGCCTAAAGAGAGTTGCTTTAGCTCATTCAGCCAAACCAAAGATAATTTAGGGAGAGGAATATCCAAATTATCGCCATTTTTAGTATTTTTTAAATACCAGATGCCTTCTTCAAGATTAAAATCTTCCCATTTGGCCGAACACAGTTCCATTTTCCTACAGCAAAGAAGTAAAAGTAATTTAAAAGTTATTTCATTTTGTCGGCTAAAGCCTTTAGCTATTTTCATCGCGCGGAAAAGTAGCGTAATCTCTTCTTCTGAAAGAAAACGGTCCCTGGATTTTTCCTGGCCACCTGCATCATTGTTATCAAAGGCTGCTGCTGGGTTAACACTCAAATAGTGACGTTTTATGCCATAGTTAAATATGCGCTTTATCCAACGTAAAACATCATTAGCGATAGTTGGCGCGCCTCGTTGAACGATGCTCTGTAACATCATATCAATATCCCCGGGCTTAACGTCTTCTACCTTTATGTTGCCTATGTGAGGATTAATGTCTTTTTCAATGCGTCTGCGAAGAATATCGGGGTGTTTCCAGCGTCCAACAATTTGTTTCTCATAGTACTCAAGCGCAAGGTCAGAAACACGACGAGCATTCTTCTCTTTCTCGATTTTGGCAAGCGTAGAGGCTTTACGCTCCTGCTTCTCTCCGGCAACGTCATAGCCTAAAGCTACCCTTGCCGATAGCTCTCTGGCCCGTTCGCGCGCTTTCGCTAAGGACAGATCCCCATACGAACCGATCCACATCGCGCGTGCTTTGCCTCCGTAGCTGTAGCGAAAGCGCCACTTGGGTATTGAAAACTCCTTGCGGTAGCACAGGTACAATCCGTTTCCGTCAGAACGTCCTTCAAAGCGTTCTTGAGACCTGAGCCAGGCTTTTATCTGTATGTCTGATAGCTTTCCCATTCTACCTGCTTGTACCAAACCGATAACGGTTAAAGGGGTAATTGGTACACCAGATGGTACAGTAAAAGCGGGAGATTTTGCGAGAAGTGATGATTCTTGATGAGACAATAAAACCCGTAAGCTACGGGTTTTATTGTCATTATGAAGTCATATGAAAACTGATGAGAAGTTACTCGATATTCTGTATCTGCTCACGCATCTGCTCGATCAGCACTTTCAGCTCGATGGCGGAGGTGGTGACGTCGGCATTGATCGATTTTGATGCCAGGGTGTTCGACTCGCGGTTGAACTCCTGCATCATGAAGTCGAGGCGGCGGCCTACCGCTTCCTCTTTCTTCAGGATTTTATGCGTCTCTTTCACGTGCGCTTCCAGGCGGTCCAGCTCTTCCGCCACGTCCACGCGCTGTGCCATCAGCACCAGCTCCTGCTCCAGACGGTTGTTTTCCAGTTGGACTTCCGCCTCTTCCAGTTTGCTGACCAGACGCTCGCGCTGCCATTGCAGGATGTTGGGCATCTGGGCGCGCACTTTGGTTACTTCGGCGCTGACGCCGTTCAGGCGCTGCTCAATCAGGGTCTTCAGCGCGGCACCTTCGCTCTCGCGGGCGGCGATGAAATCATCCAGTGCGCCGTCCAGTGCTTTCAGCAGTTCAGCGCTGATGGCATCGAGATCCTGCTCCTCAGCAGACATCACGCCCGGCCAGCGCAGGATATCCATCGGGTTGATCTCGCCCTCGTCACTCTGCATCTTGACCCAGTTGGCGGCTTCCACCAGCTGTTTGGCCAGTTTCTCGTTCAGCACCATGCTGCTCTGGGCGCTGGGGTCCAGCTCAAAGCGCAGGTTGCATTCGATTTTGCCGCGGGTCAGGCGTGCGCGGATACGTTCCCGGATGACAGGCTCCAGCCCGCGGAACTGCTCCGGCAGGCGGATGTAGGTCTCCAGATAGCGCTGATTCACGGAACGAAGTTCCCAGGCGGCGCTGCCCCAGTTACCCTTGGTCTCACGCCGGGCGTAGGCGGTCATGCTGCGGATCATATGTGCGTCCCCATAAATGTAAAGATGGGGGGATTATAGCCGTGGCCCATCGCTCATGATAGGCATTACCTCGCGAAGCCCGTATAATGCGCAGCCAACTAAGATTTGCTAGCCGGAGATCAATCCATGCGTCCAGCAGGCCGTAATGCACAACAGGTGCGCCCCGTCACCCTTACCCGCCACTACACAAAACATGCCGAAGGTTCGGTACTGGTGGAGTTTGGTGAGACCAAAGTGCTGTGCACTGCCACTGTCGAAGAGGGCGTGCCGCGCTTCCTGAAGGGTCAGGGCCAGGGTTGGATCACCGCCGAATATGGCATGTTGCCGCGCTCTACCCATACCCGTAACCCGCGTGAAGCGGCCAAGGGCAAGCAGGGCGGCCGTACGCTGGAGATCCAGCGCCTGATCGCCCGCTCCCTGCGCGCGGCGGTCGATTTGAAAAAACTGGGTGAGTTCACCATCACCCTGGACTGCGACGTGTTGCAGGCCGATGGCGGCACCCGCACCGCGTCCATTACCGGTGCCTGCGTGGCGCTGGCCGACGCGCTGAATGCGCTGGTGGCCGCAGGCAAGCTGAAAGCCAACCCGATGAAGGGCATGGTTGCCGCGGTGTCTGTGGGTATCGTGAAGGGTGAGGCGCTCTGTGACCTGGAGTACGTGGAAGACTCCGCCGCAGAAACCGACATGAACGTCGTGATGACGGAAGATGGCCGCATGATCGAGGTGCAGGGCACCGCCGAGGGCGAGCCGTTCAGCCATGAGGAGCTGCTCTCCCTGCTGGCGCTGGCGCGCGGAGGGATCGAAACCATTTTCGAGGCGCAGAAAGCGGCGTTGGGACAATAAATTTTTTAAGGCGACGATAAGTCGCCTTTTTTATGGGCCGATGGCCGGTACATGTGATCAGGAATTAACGAGGAGAGATCGATGAAAGCCTACCAGCGCAAGTTTATTGAGTTCGCGCTTAACAAGCAGGTATTGAAGTTCGGCGAATTTACCCTGAAATCGGGCCGCACCAGCCCCTACTTCTTTAACGCCGGCCTGTTCAATACCGGGCGCGATTTGGCGCTGTTGGGGCGTTTCTATGCGGAGGCGCTGGTGGACTCCGGCATCGAGTTCGATCTGCTGTTCGGCCCGGCCTATAAAGGCATCCCGATTGCCACCACCACGGCGATCGCGCTGTCAGAGCACCATGAGCGCGACGTGCCTTACTGCTTCAACCGCAAAGAGGCCAAGGATCATGGCGAAGGCGGTTCGCTGGTGGGCAGCCCGTTGCAGGGCCGGGTGATGCTGGTGGACGATGTGATCACCGCTGGCACCGCCATCCGTGAGTCGATGGAGATCATCAGCGCCCAGGGTGCCTCACTGGCAGGTGTACTCATCTCCCTCGACCGTCAGGAGCGTGGCCGCGCCGAACTCTCCGCCATTCAGGAAGTGGAGCGCGACTACCAGTGCCACGTCATCTCCATCATTACCCTGCAAGATCTGGTCACCTATCTGGAAGAGAAGCCGGAAATGGCTGACCACCTGGCCGCGGTGCGTGCCTATCGCCAACAGTACGGCGTATAACGGCGGCAAATAAAAAGGGCCATCAGGCCCTTTTTTATTGCAGCTGGCTGGCAATCAGCGGCCAGCGGGTCTCGAAATCCTGCGTCGGACGGTAACGGAACTCCGAACGGACATAGCGGGAGAGCATCCCCTCGCAAAGCGCCAGAATCTGGCTCACCAACAGCGCCTCATCACTACTGAAGGCCGTGCCCTCGCGCAATTTGCGCTCGCGCAGCACCTGACGCAGCTGGGTCTCAATGCGCTCAAACAGCTGGTTGATTCGTCCCTGCAACCGATCCTGCTCAAACATCAGCGCGTGGCCAGTCATGATGCGGGTCAATCCTGGGTTACGTTCAGCAAAACCCAAAATTAAGAGCAAAATCAGACGAAGCCGATTAAATGTCTCTTTCTCATCCTGCAAAATGAGGTTGATGCGGCTCATCAGGGTATCTTCGATGAACTCGATCAAGCTATCGAACATTTTGGTTTTGCTGGGAAAGTGCCGGTAAAGCGCGGCTTCTGACACGCCGACAGTCGCGGCCAGCTTGGCGGTGGTGATGCGCTGGCTGCCATCGCTCGACTCCAGCATGTGGGCCAGTGCCTGCAATATCTCTTCGCGCCGGTTCCTTTTACTCTCTCTTGCTGCCATATCCTGATAGACCCTTGCTAACAACGGCGTAATAAACGAAAACCCACACCCGCGCCGGCTGGTGGGAAAAACCAGCGGCTTCGTAAAAACGACGGGTGCGAGTGGAGAAGTGTTTAGGTAAGGATCTGTGCAATATCGCGGTCGCCCGCGATGTTGAACAGGTTCTTATTGGCGTCCTGAATGTCCGAAACCGCCTTCGCCCCGCACACTGCTGTCAAACGACTCAACCAGATTGAACTCCGCCTGAACCACCGGCACAAACACCATCTGCGCCACGCGCTCGCCCGGCTCAATGGTGAAGGCGGTCTGGCTGCGGTTCCATACCGATACCATCAACTGGCCCTGATAGTCAGAATCAATCAGGCCCACCAGATTGCCCAGCACCACGCCATGCTTATGGCCAAGGCCGGAGCGCGGCAGGATAACCGCTGCCAGCGAGGCATCAGCGATATGGATCGCCAGCCCGGTCGGCAACAGGGTGGTCTGGCCCGGTGCCAGCTCAATCGGGGCATCCAGACAGGCGCGCAGATCCAGGCCGGCAGAGCCGGAGGTCGCGTAGGCGGGCAGGGGGAACACGTCGCCAATGCGCGGATCAAGAATCTTTACGTCGATTTTTTTCATCATAACGGCTGACAATCTCGTCTAGTAAACGTTGGCCAAGGAGTGCCTTGTCGCTGTGCGGAAGACGCGTCTCCCCGTGCGGCCAGAAGAGGTGCAAGGCATTGGTATCGCTGTTGAAACCATGCCCGGCAAGTGAAACATCATTAGCGCAAATGAGGTCGAGATTTTTGCGGATCAATTTTTGCCGCGCGTATTCTTCCACATTCTGGGTTTCGGCAGCAAATCCGACGACAAAGGGCCGCTGCTCCGCCATCGCGGCCACGCCAGCCACGATATCCGGGTTCTTCACCATCTTGAGGGTCAGTTCGTCGCCAGACTGTTTCTTGATCTTCTCCGGCTCAATGTGCGCGGCCCGGTAATCCGCCACGGCGGCGCAGCCAATGAAAATCTGCTGGGTGGCGGCGCGCGCCATCACGGCCTGCTCCATCTCCAGCGCGCTGGTGACATCAATGCGTGTCACACCGGCGGGTGTCGGCAGCGTGACCGGGCCAGAGACCAGTGTCACCTGTGCGCCGCGCGCCGCCGCCGCTGCCGCAATGGCGAAGCCCATTTTGCCCGAGCTGTGGTTAGTGATGAAACGGACGGGATCCAGCGCCTCGTGGGTTGGCCCGGCAGTGATCATTACCTTCAGGTGTTGCAGATCCTTGACAGCGCTAAAGTGCTGCACGGCGCGCTCGACGATCTCCAGCGGATCCAGCATCCGGCCCGGCCCCACGTCGCCGCACGCCTGACTGCCGCTGTCTGGCCCCCACAGCATTACGCCGCGTCCGGCCAGCGTCGCCAGGTTGGCCTGCGTGGCTGCGGCACGGTACATCTGCTGGTTCATCGCGGGCGCGGCGGCCAGCGGGGCCGGCGTCGCCAGACAGACGGTGGTCAGCAGGTCATTGGCCATGCCGGCGGCCACGCGGGCCAGCAAATCGGCCGTGGCCGGTGCCATGATCACCAAATCGGCCCACTTGCCCAGCTCAATATGCCCCATCGCCGCCTCGGCAGCGGGATCGAGCAGATCGTCAGAGACCGGGTAGCCTGAGACTGCCTGCAGGCTCAGCGGGGTGATGAACGCCTTGGCCCCCTCGGTCAGTACTACCCGCACCTCTGCCCCACGGTCACGCAAGCGGCGCACCAGTTCAGGGGATTTATAGGCCGCGATGCCGCCGCTGACGCCAAGCACAATATGTTTACCGGAGAGTCCAGCCATCATGATTGTCCGATTTCTAGCCATTCGAGCGCGCATTTTAGCATAACCGCCGCGCAGAACCGCTATGCCAGCGATGCCGCGGGCGGCAAAGTAAAAGTCTGGGAAGCCCTTCCCAAAACCGGCGCGATGCCGTCGCTTTTCCTTGCGCCATCGCTATGATGGCCGCCGGAACACGCCAGAGGGAGAGGGCAATGGTATGGGGCGAGGGGCTGCGGCCGCGGGAGAAGCTGCTGAAATATGGCGCTGAGATGCTGACAGACAACGAGTTGTTGATGATTTTTCTGCGGACGGGTTGCCGTGGGATGCCTGTCGCGGCGCTGGCGCAGCAGCTGCTGGATAAGTTTGGCTCACTGGCGGCACTGCTGGGGGCAGATTACCGTTCGCTGGCTGCCTGTGCGGGCATTGGCGAGGCCAAATATACCCAGCTCAGCGCCATTTTAGAACTGGCGCGCCGTGGTTCCATTCACCATCTGGTGCGTGAGGATGCGCTGCGGTCGCCCAAGGTGGTCAGGGAGTACCTGCAAAATTTGCTGAATGGCCGCGAGCGGGAAATTTTTCTTGTTCTGTTTCTCGACAATCAACACCGGCTGATTCGCCATGAGGAGATGTTTGCTGGTACTATTGACAATGTCGAAGTCCATCCACGGGAAATTGTGCGCGAGGCGATGAAGGCGAATGCAGCCGCATTAATCCTTGCTCATAATCATCCGTCGGGTAAGGCTGAACCCAGCCAGGCCGACAGAATAATAACCGAACAGGTGATAAAAGCCTGCCAATTGCTGGAAATCCGCGTGCTGGACCATCTGGTAATCGGCAACGGCGAATCGGTCTCTTTTGCCGAGCGCGGGTGGATTTGAGGGCATTTTTTCGCGATCCTTCGGGATCTTTAGCTGTTCGGGACTTGAGCACATACGCTTCAGAGCGTATACTACGCCACCTTTGAGAATCTTGGGTTTGGCGTTAAGAGCCTATCTCAGCAGGTTTCGAACCTGATGAGGGTTTTTACACCTGATGATGACGAGTCTTCCCGGTGAAATTTGCTGAGATGGGCTCTAAAGCCTGACGAGGCGGCCAAATCCTATACGAAGCTCGAGCTGATTTGATTTTTGGAGAATAGACATGTCCCGAGTCTGCCAAGTTACTGGCAAGCGCCCGGTGAGCGGTAACAACCGTTCCCACGCAATGAACGCGACCAAACGCCGTTTTCTGCCGAACCTGCACTCTCACCGTTTTTGGGTTGAGGGCGAGAAGCGCTTTGTAACTCTGCGTGTATCTGCTAAAGGTATGCGTGTAATTGATAAGAAGGGTATCGAAGCGGTTTTGGCCGATCTGCGTGCCCGCGGTGAGAAGTATTAAGGAACTGAATCATGGCTAAAGGTGTTCGCGAGAAGATCAAGCTGGTTTCTTCTGCTGGTACTGGTCACTTCTATACCACCACGAAGAACAAGCGTACTAAGCCGGAAAAACTGGAACTGAAGAAATTCGATCCAGTTGTCCGTCAACACGTGATCTACAAAGAAGCTAAAATTAAATAATTTTAGTGGATTAATGAAAAACCCGGCTTTGGCCGGGTTTTTTGTTTTTATGAGGCCGCCACGGGCAGCGCCTGTGAGGGCGGCGCTTATCAGTTCAGTAAAAAGGGAGAGTCCATGCCTGAATTACCTGAAGTTGAAACCAGCCGCCGTGGTATTGAACCCTACCTGGCCGGCCACACCATTCTCCATGCCGTGGTACGCAACGGCCGCCTGCGCTGGCCGGTCTCCGACGAGATCCAGGCCCTCAGCGACCAACCGGTGCTCAGCGTGCAGCGCCGTGCCAAATACCTGCTGATTGAGCTGACGCGCGGCTGGATTATCGTCCACCTCGGCATGTCTGGCAGCCTGCGCGTGTTGCCGGAAGAGAGCGAGCCGGGCAAGCATGACCATGTCGATCTGGTGATGGATAGCGGCCACGTGCTGCGTTACACCGACCCACGCCGTTTTGGCGCCTGGCTATGGTGCGAAGATCTGGCGACCAGCAATGTGCTTGCCCACCTCGGGCCAGAGCCGCTGGACGATGCCTTCTCTACCGATTACCTGTTTGAAAAATCACGCAATAAGCGTACGTTGGTCAAACCCTGGCTGATGGACAATAAACTGGTGGTGGGCGTGGGGAATATCTATGCCAGCGAGTCGTTGTTTATGGCAGGCATTGCGCCAGACCGCGCGGCAGGTTCCCTGACGCATAGCGAAGCGGCGTTGCTGGTGACCACCATTAAGGCGGTGTTGCAGCGGTCGATTGAGCAAGGTGGCACCACGCTGCGTGACTTCCTGCAAAGCGACGGCAAGCCGGGCTATTTTGCTCAGGAGTTGCAGGTCTATGGCCGCGCCGGGGAGCCGTGCCGGGTGTGCGGCGGGCTGATTGAGTCTGCCCGCCACGGCCAGCGCAGCACCTTCTTCTGCCCGCGCTGCCAGCGTTAGTCAGGCGAGCTTCTGCGCCAAGGCATCGGCGATCGGCGCGGTCACGAATGGCGTAATGTCGCCGCCGTGGCGCGCCACCTCTTTGACCAGCGAGGAAGAGAGGAATGACCACTGCTCAGAGGGCATCAGGAAAACGCTCTCCAGCGTCGGCATCAAATGGCGGTTCATGGCCGCCAGTTGCTTCTCATACTCGAAATCGGTTACCGCCCGCAGGCCCCGGATCAGAATGGTGGCCTGCTGCTCATTGGCGAAGTGCGCCATCAGATTACTGAAACCGATCACCTCAACCTTTGGCAGGTGGGCCGTGGCCTGCTTCGCCAGCGCCACGCGCTCCTCCAGCGAGAAGAGCGGCTTTTTGCTGGGGTTGGCGGCAATCGCCAGCACCACCTGATCAAACATCAACGACGCACGGGCCAGCAGATCGAGGTGGCCGTTGGTCAGCGGATCAAAAGTACCGGGATAAATCGCTTTGGTGCTCATGGTCACTCGCCTGTTGGTTGGGTATGGTGCAGCGCCCAGAGGGTCGCATACTTATTGAAGGTATATTGTGCGTTGACCACCGCCAGCAGGAAACCCTGTTTCCCATCCAAAAAGCCAGCGCGCAGCAGCCAGGTCTTGCAGAAGGCGCCGGCCGTATGGCTCAGGATGGAGAAGAAACCGCAGCGCTTCCCTTGGCTGTAACGTTGTTGCGCCCAGTCGCGGGCGTAGCCGAGCTGCTTCTGCTGGAAGGTATAGAGGTCACGGCAGGTCAGGTGCAGTAGATCGCCCGGCAGCGCCACGATGCGTGCGCCCTGCGTCTCCAGCGACTCATGCACCAGATGATCGTTGTACTGGTAGCGGCGCGCCTCGTAGAGGCGGTTGACGCGATCGGGATACCAGCCGCTGTGGCGCATAAAGCGGCCGAGGAACAGATTACGGCGGCCAAGGCTGTAGACCGTGTTCTCCTGCGGCGCGTGCAGCACCTGTTCAATGGCCTGCCGCAGTGGCGCACTAACGCGCTCATCCGCATCGATCATCAGGATGTAGTCGCCGGTGGCGTAGGACTGCGCGCGCTGGCGCTGCTTGCCAAAGCCTTCCCACGTCTCGTGCTGGTAGACTTTGGCTCCCGCCTGCCGCGCGATGTCAGCGGTGGCATCGTGGCTGCCAGCGTCAAGCAGGACAATCTCATCGGCCCACGCCACGGAGCGCAGGCACTCCGGCAGCAGTTCGGCCTCATTTTTGGCAATCAGCACGACGGAGAGGCGTTTTCTGGCGCTCATCAATGGCTCCGTGGCGGCAGGTAAGGCTCAAGCAGTTGCAGCACCCGGTGCAGCGCGCCTTGGTTCTGGTGCAGCACTTCCACCGCATGGCGGCCGTAGTAGAGGCGGTAATCCTCATCGGTCAGCAGGGTGGTGATCTCTTTGACCAGTGAGTTGGCATCGGAGACGGTGATCAGGCCATCGGCCGAACTCAGTTTGTTGCAGATGTCTGTGAAGTTGAAGGTGTGCGGCCCCATCAACACCGGAATGGCGTGCGCCGCTGCTTCCAGTGGGTTATGGCCACCGCGCTCCACCAGACTGCCGCCCACGAACGCCAGATCGGCAATGCCGTAGAGCAGCATCAGCTCGCCCATGGTGTCGCCGATCACCACTTGGGTATCGACGTTCGGGATTTCGCCGCTACTACGCGAGGTAAAGGGCATACCGGCTTTCTGGGTCAACTCTTTCGCGGTGTCAAAACGCTCTGGGTGGCGCGGCACCAGAATCAGCAACAGGTTGGGGAACTGGGTGAGCAGTTGACGGTGAGCCTGCAACAGCACGCTCTCCTCGCCCTCATGGGTGCTGGTGGCGATCCACACCGGGCGGTGCGGCGCCCACTGGCGGCGCAGGGAGACGGCGCGTGCGGCCAGCTCCGGCGTCACGGAGATATCAAACTTCAAACTGCCGGTAACGGCCAGTTGGGAGCGTTTTAGCCCCAGTTCGATAAAGCGCTCGCCATCCTCTTGGTTCTGCGCGGCAATCAGGGTGATGCGGCGCAGCAACGTCTTCATAAAGCCGCCAATCTTCTGGTAGCCAGCGGCCGAACGCGCGGAGAGGCGGGCATTGGCGATCACCAGCGGGATCTCGCGCTGGTGCAGGGCGTTAATCAAGTTGGGCCACAACTCGGTCTCCATCACAATCACCAGCTTGGGGCTGACGCTGTTCAGGAAGCGGTTGACCGCGCCGGGCAGATCGTAGGGCAGGTAGACGTGGTGCACATCCTTGCCAAAGGCAGATTGCACACGTTCGGAACCTGTCGGGGTCATGGTGGTCACAGTTATCGGCAGCGAGGGATAACGATGGCGCAGGGCGCGTACCAGCGGAATGGCCGCCAGTGTCTCACCGACGGAGACGGAGTGCAGCATGATGCCGCCGGGTACCACTTTCCCCTCGCAGAAGCCATAGCGTTCTGCCCAGCGTTTACGGTAGGCCGGCGCTTTGCGGCTGCGCAACAGCAGGCGGATCCAGATGAGCGGTTGGATGAGGTAGAGTAATACCTGATATAAACGCAGCAACATTCTTTCAAATTCATTTATATGGGGTAGCGCGAATAGTATCATACCTGCCGACGAAAGGCGCTATCTCGCGCGAAACGGCACTGTTCTGGGGCAGGCGAAAACTTTTCGCCCACGGGGTTACAATGAAAAATATATTGATTATCAGGCGTGATAATATCGGCGACCTGGTGTGCACCACACCATTAATTGAGGGAGTGAAAACTACCTATCCACACGCCAATACCTATTTGCTGATCAATTCCGTCAGCAAGGATGTGGTAAAAAACAATCCTCATGTCGATCATCTGTTTATCTATAAAAAGGCCAAACACCGCGATAAAAACCAGACGGCGCTGGGCGTATATCTTGAGCGCTTTGCGATTATCATGAAATTGCGCCGGGTTAAGTTTGATGCGGTGATCCTGGCCAACCCCACCCCCTGTAAATATAGCCTGCAACTGGCACGGATGGTCGGCGCGAAAAATATCATCGGTGCGGATTTGGGGCGCAAGGAAATACGCCGACCGTTTCGCAATACGGATTTCAGCGGCAAACATCAGGTTGAGCATACGTTCAGCTACCTGAAAGCGCTCAGTGACACGCCGCCGCCGATTCCGGCGGTCAAGGTCTACCCCACCGCCGAAGAGCGCAGCCTGGCGGCGCAGCGCAAAACGGCCCTGTTGCCTGCGGCTGAAACGATTTATGGCGTGCATATCAGTAGCCGTAGCCCAAAACGGCGCTGGCCGGTGGAGCACTATGCGGAGATCATTAACCGCCTGCTGCAACAGCCGAATGCAGGCGTCCTGATATTCTGGTCGCCGCAGGGCACCCTGTCGCCTGATGATATTGGCGATCAGTCGCGTGCCGATCAGCTCATTCAGCGCTGTGACTCTGACCGCGTAGCGCTCTACCCTACGGCGTCAGTACGGGAATTAATTGGCGGCTTTGAGCTGTGTGATTTAATTCTTTGTAGCGATGGTGGGCAAATGCATCTGGCCTCCGCGCTGGGGAAAAAAACCGTGGTCTTCTTCGGCGATACCAATAAAGAGCGCTGGCACCCTTGGTCTGGGCAATACCATATTCTTCAGGGGGAGTCAGGAGAGTGCAAGGATATTGGCGTGGAAGAGGTTTGGCAGGCGATTAAGTCGGTTAACGGTTGAAAGCAGGGCGGGGAAACCCGCCCTCTCTATTTACTCATTGGCCAGTGATAAATAGCGCTGGCAGATAGCCCGGATACCATATTTTTGCAGCGCCTCCTCGCGGATAGGGAGCGGCTGTAAAAAGCCCTCGCGCATCTTCTCCGCCAGTGAATGCTCATTCACCTCTGCCAGCCCGCGCGCCATGCCGGTGCTCTCCAAAATCTCATGCGGGCCGCCTGGGCAGTCGGTGCTGACCACGGGTGTGCCGCAGATCAGCGACTCCACCAACACATTGCCGAAGCCCTCATTGTCAGAGCTGAGCACCAGCAAAGCGGCGTGCTTGATCAGCGGGAAAGGGTTGGCCTGAAAGCCCATAAACACCACGCGATCGGCGATGCCAAGGGCGTCGGCCAGCGCTTTGAGCGCTGCCGTGCGCGCCTCGCTGCCGGTGCCTACCAGCATCAGCGGAGCCTGAAGGCCCGAGAGGGCATACGCCTTCATCAGCCGATCATGGCGCTTCTGCTCGTGGAAGCGCCCGACGTGCACCAGATAGGGCTTGCCCGCCCACTCGCACGGCGCAGCGGCCAGCTGGCGGATGGCATCAATATCAAACGGGTTATTGATCACCTTGCTCGCCTTGAGCGTTAGCCCCAGCTTTGTCACCAGATCATCGGCGACAGCCTGTGAAACAGAGATCATATTTTGGCGATGGTAAACCTGTGCAATTTTCCGCTGCTTTAGCCAGCGATCCAGCCCGGTGCGGTGGCCGAGATAGGTGTTGGAGAGCACGCCGTGGACGCAGAACCAGAGGCGATCGGGGCGCAGCTCGCGGCTGCGGCGTGCGATGCGGTCGGTTTTATGCAGGTTGGAGATGGCGAGGTCGAAGCGGCCACGCTGCTTCTCCGCCGCCCGGATGGCGCGATCGAGCATCGCGGCGCGGCGTGACAGCTCGGTCAGCTTACGCCACGGTGCGCGGCTGTGGTCAGCCAGCACCTGATAGTGAACATTCGCCGGCAGGGCATAGTCACAGACATCGCGCAGGGAGAAGACCGTCACTTCGTGGCCCATCTGCTGCATCCCTTCGGCCAGCGTCAGTACCACTTTTTCAGCCCCGCCGCCGGCGAGGCCATCAATCATCATCAGTACGCGCATCTCAGTCCAGGAGCCTCGTGTAGAGTGAAATCAGTTGGGATGACAGGGCGGCCGGGGTGGCGGGCAGTATCTGTTGCCGTGCCGCCGCGCCCATCTCAGACCCCAGCGCGCTGGCGGGCAGGGCGCGGATCGCCGTGCGCAGTGCTGGCACATCCAGCGCGTCGCAGACAAAGCCATTCTCCCCTTGGCGGATAAACTCCGCGCCGCCGCAGGTGGTGCTGGTGATCACCGGCAGGCCGCAGGCCATCGCCTCAAGAATGACGTTCGGGAAGGGATCGTAGAGCGTTGGCAGCAGCAACGCATCCGCCGCCTGATAGAAGGGCAACGTCTGCTGTTGCACGCCAAGGAAGCGCAGGCGGTGCAGGCAGCCGAGGGATTGCGCCAGCGCCTGATAGCGTTTCTCATCCTTATCCTTGCCGACCACCAGCAGGTAGCTGTCAGTGCCAGCCAGCGCCTCAATGGCGGCCGCCAGCCCTTTGCGCTCAAAGCCGGAGCCGACGAAGATCAAACAGTGCGCGGTCGCTGGGATCGCGAGTTTCTGCCGCAACGCCAGCCGGGCTGCCTCTTCTGCTGGTACGAACCGCTGGCTGTCGATGGCGTTGTAGATCACGGTAATCTTCTCCGGCGGCACGCCGAAGTCCGCCACGATCTCTTGCTTAATCATCTCGGCGTTGCAGATCACCGCCTTTAGCTCTGGCGCGGCGTACATGGCGCGCTCTGCCGCCATCACGTAACGGTGGTAGCGATCCGCGAACAGCAGCTTGCCACGCCAGGCGGGCAGCAGGCGGGCGCGTTGCTGCAACCAACGGTGGTGCACGCCGTCACCGGCGCGGTAGATGTCACAACCAGCAATGCGCTCATGGCTCTGCACCAGATCAAACTTTTCCTGTTGCCACAGGGCGCGGGCGGCCTCGGCGAAGCCACGCTCGCGGCTGATGCGCCCCCACTTGCGCGGGTTACAGAGGTGGATATGCCACTCCGGGCGCGTCTCACCTTGCCACTCGCGGGTGATCACGTTCAAATCGAGGTTCTGGTTCTCCAGCGCCTCCAGGGCGCGGGCGACAAAACGTTCTGCACCGCCATCCGGGCGGTATTTTTGGCGTACGATCGCCAAACGAAAAGAGGTCATAGCAGTTCCCGCGCGGTGTGGATCACCACGTCTGTCGGAATAAGGTTCAGGTAGCGCTCATCGGTACGGGTATCGATCGCGTCCGGGTCGGGCAGCGTACCGTAATCGCCGGCCCAAATCACCTTGCCCTTGGCTTGCCACGGCCGCCAGAAGGTCAGTTTGGAGGGGCCGAACAGGGCGATGCAGGGGGTGCCAAGCGCCGCGGCCATATGCATCGGCACCGAGTCGACGCCGATAAACAGCATTGCCCGGTCAATCAGCGCCGCCAGCTGCGGCAGTGTCAGGCGGCCGGAAAGCGAGACAATGCCGGGCGCCGGGCAGAGCGCCAGGATCTGCGCCACCATCTTCTGCTCTTTGGCATCTGGCCCCGAGGTCAGCACGATGCGGTGACCATCGGCCTGAAGCGCGCGCAGCGTCTCGGCCATCTTCTCCTCACTCCAGCACTTGAAGAACCAGCGTGAGGTGGGCTGCACCACGATGTACCTCTCTCCCACCTGTTGCTCGGCCAGCAGGCGGCCCACTGTCGCCGCATCCTCCGGCGTGTAGCCCATCGTCACCTGCGTGTTGAGCGGCGCGATGGCCAGCGGCGCGAGGATGGAGAGGTTCTGCTCCACCGTGTGCATCGTCCGGTGGCCCTCAGTGGACGCCAGCACGTTGTGGCAAGCGCGCCAGAGTGGATGGCGGCGCTTCGGGAAGTCGAAGCCCACCCGCAACGGTGCCCCACTCAGGCGGGCGATCACCGCGCTGCGCCACTGATCCGCCAGGTTGATCACCAGATCATAGCGCCGCGCGCGGATCTGGCGGATCAGGCCGGCCTCTTTCAGCATGTGTCGGCGCGCGCCCAGCTTTTTCCACTGCCGGTCAATGCTCACTATCGCGTGGATGAACGGGTGCGCGGCCAGCATGTCGCGCGTCTCCTGATAGAGCAGGACATCAATCTCCGCCTGCGGGTAGTGGTCATGCAGGGTATTGATGACCGGGGTGGTCAGCAACATATCACCGTGGTGACGGAGCTTAATGATCAGGATGCGCCTGACCGGGGTCTGGGAGAGGAGGAGTGCCGCGTTGTTCATCTTGCGTCGCTAGTGAGGAAGCCAGTGGGTGATTCTAAATCAGCCCCCGCCATGTGGCTACACTTCAAGGTGTTAGCCCGGCTGTCAGCCGGATTTTCATTGCCATTTGCTCTAGATTGCTGGCCTGCGTAACATGGACACATCTGTATTCACCTAGCTGATTGATTATGACCAAACCTGCATTTCTCATCACCATCGACACCGAAGGCGACAACCTGTGGCAGAACCACGATCGGATTACCACGGAGAACACCCACTACCTTCCCCGTTTTCAGGCGCTGTGTGAGAAGTACGGCTTCAAGCCGGTGTACCTGACCAACTATGAGATGGCGATGGATGCAGGGTACGTTGAGTTTGCCCGTGATGTGATTGCGCGTGGTCAGGGCGAGGTGGGGATGCACCTGCACGCCTGGAACAACCCGCCCATCGTGGCACTGACCGAGGATGACTGGCGGCACAAGCCCTACCTGATTGAGTACCCGGCCGACCAGATCCGCGCCAAGGTCGATCATATGACCAAATTGCTTGAGGATAGTTTCCAGACCAAGATGCGCAGCCACCGCGCTGGCCGCTGGGCATTCAATGAGTTGTATGCCTCGCTGCTGCTGGAGTATGGCTATCAGGTGGACTGCTCGGTCACGCCGCGCGTCAACTGGCGCTTCTCCCCCGGCGACCCGGCCGGGCAGGGTGGCAGCGACTATCGCCACTTCCCGACCTCTGCCTATTTTATTGATCCGCAGGATATCTCCCGCCCCGGCCGCTCCACGCTGCTCGAGGTGCCGATGAGCATCCAGTACAAGCACTCCGGGGTGATGAACCGCCTTAAACAGGGGTATGACGCCCTGCGCGGCAAGCAGCGTTCGCCGTCAGTGCATTGGCTGCGCCCCTCTGGCGGCAATTTGGCCACGATGAAAGCCGTAGCGGAACGCTCGCTGGCTGAAGGGAATGATTACGTGGAGTTTATGCTGCACTCCTCTGAATTTATGCCGGGCGGCAGCCCGACCTTCAAAAACGACGAAGAGATTGAGGGGCTGTACCGCGATCTGGAGGCGTTGTTTAGCTGGCTGAGTGAACGCACTCAGGGCATGACGCTGGCGGAGTATTACGACGCCACCTTGGGTAAGGTGCGGAACTGATCATGGCAAAGAAGTGGAAAACCACCCTGACGAACCTGTTCCTGCAAGGCTACGTGGCGGTGAGCCGTCGGCTGAAAGACCCCCGCACCCTGAGCGCTGACCAATCATTCCGTAGCATCGTCATCTACTCCACCACGGCGCTGGGCGACCTGATGTTCAACACCCCGGCGATCAGGGCCGTCAAGGCGCGCTATCCTGATGCCTTCATCACGCTGGTTTCCAGTGAAAAAAACCGTGGGCTGGTGGCAGAGAGCGACTATTTCGATGACGTGGTGTATTGGGATGAGAAGGTACGGGATATCTTCCGCGTGGTGAAGCAACTGCGTCGCCACCGGCCAGAACTGGCGATCATCCTGCATGCCAAACCGCCTTATGATGTGTTGAGCGCGGTGCTGGCGGGCTGCGAATATATCCTGAAGGATATTTACGGCGGCAAGCCCTGTGGGCTGGAGCAGTGGCTGGCAAACCCGTTTGTGCGTTATGACGGCCACCTGATCCAGCGCAAGCTTGAGCTGGTGCGACGCCTTGGCTGCGATGCCGATAACCACGAGATGGTGATTCCTGTGCCATTTCCGGCATTGGTGAAAACGCCCGGCAAAACCATCATTGGTTTCCAGATGGGTGCCTCTGGCGTGCTGCGTTGCTGGCCAGTGGAGCGCTTTATCGCGCTGGCGAAACGGCTGATTGCCCTTGGCCCGGACTATCAGGTGGTGCTGATTGGTACCCAAAAAGAGTCGGAGCTGGAGCGGCAGTTCCTGGCTGGCTTGACCGCGCCGGAGCGGGAGCAGGTGGTCAGCCATATCAATAAAACTGGCCTGAAGGCGCTGCTGGGCATCATGCAGAATATGGATGTAATGGTGACTGGCGACACCGGGCCGTTGCATCTGGCGATAGCGCTGAAAACCCCGACCGTCAGCCTGTTTGTGACCGCCAACCCCGCCCATACCGGCCCCTATCAGGATCCGGCGTTGCATCGCGTAATCCAGGTGCCGTTGTCCACCAAAAACCTGACGCCAGCGCAGCAGCGCCAGCCGCTCTGCATCATCAGTGCCGATGAGGTATTTGAGAAGGTTGCGGCATTGCTGCCGCAGAGGTAAGCATGGCGGGGCGCTGGGTGCGCCCCGTTTGGTCAGCCTTGGGCGGGATTAAGCAGCGCTGGCGTGCTACGCGGATTGGTCATCATCACCGCGTACGGGAACCAGAACAGATACCAGAACTCCCCTGGATTGCCGATATTGAACATCCCTTGGGAGAGATAGAAGATCAGCATGAACAAAAACATGGCGGCTTCTGGCCGTCTCTCCTCGCGGACGCAGCGCAATGCACAACGCAAACCATAACCCACCAGTAACAGCATCGTGATGAACCCGGCAATGCCCCCTTTCAACAGCGCCCCCAGATAGAGACTGTGGGTGGTGGTGATAAATTCACCGCTGTAGTTGGTGAAGTGCAGTTGCGCATCAAAACCATGCCCAAAGAAGGGTGCCTGGCTAATCAGGTGCAGGGAGTGGTGCCAGATGCTGAGCCGCAGATAGACCTGTACCGCCAGCTCCTCGAAGCGCTCCACCATCACCGCGCCCATCCCGGTCAGGGCAAAGCCAGCCACCAGAATGGCCAGCAGCAGCCCACCAACCAGCATGTTGCGGCGGGTGAAAATGCCCAGGTGGGAAGTCATCAGCAGGGACAGCCCCAACGCAATCAATGGCCCACGGCTCTGGGTCAGCATCAGCGCGACCAACAGCACCAGCGTCAGCACCAGCACCGCATGGCGACCGGTATCGCGGAACACCATCAGCGAGAGCAGGACACCCACGGCAAAATAGCCGCCCACATCAATCACATTCTGTGGCCCCGGACTTTGCAGCGACATCAGCCGGTTGCTCATGATGTTCTGGTAATCAATCCCCATCAAAAACAGCGCCAGCATGGTAAACCCGACACCGATAGCCAGGTAGATCTGCGTCCGGTAGCGGCCATTCAGCATGGCTACGGCCATGCTTAAAAAGCACAGCATGTAGAGGCCATGCTTCAGCGTTGACTCAATATTGAGCGGGTTGGTGGTCCACAGGTTGCTCAGGCTGTAATAGCCCAGATAGAGGGCCGCCATCACCAGCCCGGTTTTCAACCGCGGGTTAGCCCACAAATCCTGGCGAAACAGTGGCCGACGCCAAAGCATCACTAAGAAGCAGGCGGCAGCCAGGTGAAACAGGTTGGTGACGCGGGTGTAGCTGCAAAAAATGGCGCTAAAAAAGAGAAACGAGCCGAAAAAGGCAAAACATAGTCGCTCCAAGGAGAGACGGCTAGGCAAAGAGGGCATGGTAATCAGCCTTTTCAAAGATGGTGCCATCAATGGCGCTGTTCAGTGAGAGATTTATCACCCGGGTTTGCCGCTGTTGCAGAACCTGACTGGCATGGGCCAACGCCGGCAGGATCAGGGTGGTCAGGCTGCTGGCCAGATAAGAGGGCTGCTTGTTCTCCTCCGTTTCATAGAACCGGGGCTGGTGGAAATTGTTCATATCCAGCCCGGCGATCAAGATCTCCTGGAATCCCAGATAGGCGGCGATCTGCAAGGCCCAGTACGCCACGGTGCCGGCGTCAAAAATACCGATGCGGATATCAGTGCTGAAGCCAATATCCGGGCGGCCCGGCGCAAAGTGGGCCGCGGGATGCGCACCGTAGGCCGCCTGCAACGCACCAGCCTCAATTTTGGGCTGGTAGATTTTGAAGGCTGCATCCTCAATCAGCGCCAACGTGCAGCGCACCGCACTTAGGCCATGCCTATCCAGAATCCGCGCAATGCCGTGGGCGGTGGTAAACAGCGTCAACGCCGGGTCACGGATCACGTCAGCAATAATCTCCCGCTTCTGGTCAAAGAACCCCATGTCGACCACCACATAGAAGCGGAAGCCGACCTTCTCTTGCAAGAAATACGCGCCGTTGACGCCCATTGCGGGCACTGGCGCGGGGGTTTTGAAGCGGATATCGCGCACCGAGGGGCCAGTGGCCGTCAGCAGCAGCGAACCGCTGCAACTGGCGCGCAGGGCGCTGAGGTCGGCCAGCGGCACGCGCTGGCCTTTATAGATCAATGAAGTAATGTCACCAGAGGCCGCCCGGCCTATCTTCATGTAGGGCCAAAGGTTTTCATTGTGGCGATAGGGACGGGGGCGGGTGTAGCGGTAGATCTGTTTAAAGAGGGTGCCCACTGATCAGCTGCTCCGTTTTCAGTTGTTCATACACCTGGGCGGCACTGATATCCGCCATACTGTTGCCACTGGTGGGGCGGCAGGCGATCTGGTTCTGGCCGTAGCCGCCAATCAGGCCGGGGTCGGTGGGGCCGTAGAGCGTGATGTTGGGGCGGTCGAGGGCGGCGGTCAGGTGGCTGAGGCCAGTATCGACCGAGACCACCGCGCGCGCGCCGGCCAGCACTTTCGCCACGTTCTCCAGCGTCAGCTTTGGCAGCACCTCCACGTGGGGGTAACCGGCGGCCAGCCGCTGGGCGCGCTGGTGCTCATGCTCCGCGCCCCACGGCAGTTTGATGCGCAGCCCAGTCGGCTCCATCAGGGCGATCAGCGCGCGCCAGTGCTCTTCGGGCCAGTGCTTGTCGTCACGGGTGGTGGCGTGCAGGAAGGCCAGATAGTGCCCGGCATCGGCGGGTTGCTCGCGCAGGAAGCGGGCGGCAATTGCGTAGTCGCCCTGGCCCTGTGGTTGCGGATAGCCGAGGCTTTTGGCGAACAGCTCGCGCGTGCGCTCCACCGCGTGCTGGCGTTTGTTGATGTCGTGGCGCTGGTTGAAGAACCAGCTGGCGAACGGCTCGCGGGCGCTGGCGACGTCCTGCCCATGCTTCTCGCCACGTGCCAGACGGGTGATCAGCGCGGCACTCTTCATCAGCCCTTGGGCATCAATCACCGCGTCATAGTGGCGCAGTTGCAGCTCACGCTTGAAGTCGCAGCGCTGCTGGCGGGTCTCGGCGCCGAACCAGTTTTTACGCCAGCGGCGGATGGCGACCGGAATCACCCGGTCCACCGCCGGATGCCAGGAGGGGATCTGGCTGAACGCCTCCTCCACCACCCAGTCAAACTGGATGCCGGGCAGCGCCGTCATGGCGTCGGTCAGGGCCGGAAGCGTATGCAGCACGTCCCCCATGGATGAGGTTTTAACAATCAAAACGTGCATTAACTCTCCTCGCCTGCGGTGAGCAGGGCATCCAGCTCGGCAAAGGCCCGCTCAGGCGTAATGTCGATCAAACTCTGGTGGTAGCCCTGTTCGGCATCCCCCTTGCGCACCTTGTGGTAACCGGTGATCAGGCGGATAACCCTGGCCTGCTTGGAGAGTGGCGGCGTGAAGTCCGGGCTGCTGGGGCCGTAGAGCGCCACCAGCGGGCGATCAAGTGCCGCCGCCACATGCATCAGGCCGGAGTCGTTGCTCACCACGGCCCGGCAGGCGGCAATCAGCACCACCGCCTGATCCAGCTGCGTCTTGCCGGCCAGGTTGAGGCAGTGCGACTGGGCCTGCTCGCCCAGCGCGGCGCGGATCTCCTCGCCCACGGCGTGATCTTTGGCGGAGCCAAACAGCACCACCTGATAGCCCTCGGCCACCAGCTTCTCCGCCAGCGCCGCATAGTGAGTGTGCGGCCAGCGTTTTGCCGGGCCAAACTCCGCACCGGGGCAGAAGCCAATCAGCGGGCGGTCAGCCGGAATGTTGAAGGCGGCGCAGGCGGTGGCGATCTCATGGTCCGCCACCTGCAACCGCGGCCACAGCAGCGGCTGGGCCAGATCTTTCCAGCTCTGCACGCGCTTCGCCTCATAGGCCAGCGCCACGTAGCGCTGCACCATCAGTGGGAAGGCGGCCTTGTCCAGCGTGCGGATGTCGTTCAGCAGGCCGTAACGCATCTCGCCGCGCCAGCCGATGCGCTGCGGAATGCGGGCGAAGAACGGCACCAGCGCCGATTTGAAGGAGTTGGGCAGCACATAGGCACGGTCATAGCCGCGATCGCGCAGCGACACGCCCAGCCGGCGGCGCTCGCCAAGGGCCAGTGCCCCATGCCCGAGCGGCATCGCCAGCGCCTCGTTGACCTCCGGCATCCGCTCGAGTAGCGGACGGCACCACGCGGGCGCCATCACGTCAATCTGGGCGGAGGGATGATCGGCCTTGAGGGTACGGTAAAGGCTCTGCGACATCATCATGTCGCCTACCCAGGAGGGGCCGATAACCAGGATTTTCATACCGCGTCAGTTCCTTATGGCGGGGGCTTAGGCGCTGCGGTTCAGCCAGGCCATGTACTCGGTTACCCCTTCCGCCACGGTTTTGAACGGCTTGTCATAGCCAGCCGCGCGCAGCTTGGTCAGGTCTGCCTGAGTGAACGACTGGTAGCGCCCCTTCAGCTTCTCCGGGAACGGGATGTACTCGACGCCGCCGGCGTTGTGGTAGCCGACCACCGCATCTGCCACGGCCTGGAAGGACTCGGCACGGCCGGTGCCGCAGTTGAAGATGCCAGAGACACCGTTCTGCCAGAACCAGAGGTTGACCGCCGCCACGTCACCGACGTAGATGAAGTCACGCTGGAAGCCTTCGCTGCCTTCGAACAGTTTTGGCGCGTCGCCAGCCTTGATCTGGTTGTTGAGGTGGAAGGCCACGCTCGCCATGCTGCCTTTATGCCCTTCGCGCGGCCCGTAGACGTTGAAGTAGCGGAAACCGCAGATCTGGGAGTTGGCGTGCGGCAGGATCTCACGCACGTACTGGTCAAACAGGAACTTGGAGTAGCCGTAGACGTTCAGCGGCTGCTCGTACTGGCGCTCTTCAATGAAGTTGCCATCGCGGCCGCCGTAGGTGGCAGCGGAGGAGGCGTAGAGGAACGGAATATCACGCTCCAGGCAGAAGTGCAGCAGGTCTTTGGAGTACTGATAGTTGTTGTCCATCATGTACTTGCCGTCCCACTCGGTGGTGGAGGAGCAGGCACCCTCATGGAAAACGGCGTCGATATCGCCCATGTCATCACCGGCCAGCACGCTGGCGATGAAATCCTCTTTGTCCATGTAGTCGGCAATGTCCAGATCCACCAGGTTAACGAACTTGGTGCCATCTTTCAGGTTGTCCACCACCAGAATGTCCCGGTACCCCATATCATTCAGGGATTTAACGATGTTGCTGCCGATAAAGCCGGCGCCGCCAGTGACAATAATCATGGGGTTTACCTTTATGCGTCTTTCCGGCGGGGCACCATGCCCCGCGCTTTAATGGGCAATATCATAGCACTTCACTCCCCGGCAAGCAGCGGGTGAGCGGCCGAATCTGCCGGATTGGCCGTGGCCAACGGCGTGATTGCCGTGAACTATGCTGCAAAAGTGACATTTCCTGCCCCGGCTGCATCGTTATTCCGCCAATCCGCCCGTAATATCACTTTAAAAATGGCCATTCCCGGAGATAACCGCATGTCGATATCTTTCTACCAGCAGTTGGAAGGGCAGCTCGCCGCCGCCCGGAACGAAGGGTTGTTCAAGAGCGAACGCATCATTACCAGCGCCCAGCAGGCGGAGATCACGCTGGCGGAGGGCGCGCCGCTCCTCAATTTCTGCGCCAATAACTACCTTGGGCTGGCGAACCACCCTGACCTGATTGCCGCCGCGCAAGCTGGCATGGCGAGCCACGGCTTCGGCATGGCCTCGGTGCGCTTTATCTGCGGCACCCAGGATCAGCACAAGGCACTGGAGCAGCGGCTGGCGGCCTTCCTTGGCATGGAGGACGCGATTCTCTACTCCTCCTGTTTTGACGCCAACGGCGGGCTGTTCGAGACACTGCTCGGGCCGGAGGACGCGGTGATCTCCGATGCGCTCAACCACGCCTCCATCATCGACGGGGTGCGGCTCTGCAAGGCGCGGCGCTACCGTTACGCCAACAATGACATGGCGGCGCTGCGCGACTGTCTGGAGCAGGCGCGGGCCGAGGGCGCACGCCATATCCTGATCGCCACCGACGGCGTGTTCTCGATGGATGGGGTGATCGCCAACCTGGCGGGCATCTGCGATTTGGCCGAGGAGTATCAGGCGCTGGTGATGGTTGATGACTCGCACGCCGTGGGCGTGGTCGGCCAGCAGGGGCGTGGCACCCATGAGTACTGCGGGGTGATGGGGCGGGTCGACATCATCACCGGCACGCTGGGCAAGGCACTGGGCGGGGCGTCTGGCGGCTACACCGCGGCGCGCCGGGAGGTGGTGGAGTGGCTGCGCCAGCGCTCGCGCCCCTATCTCTTCTCCAACTCGCTGGCCCCGGCGATTGTCGCCGCCTCGCTGGAAGTGCTGACGATGCTGGAGCAGGGCAGCGCGCTGCGCGAGCGGCTGTGGGCGAACGCGGCGCAGTTCCGCCAGCAGATGCAGGCGGCGGGCTTTACCCTGGCCGGGGCGGATCACGCCATCATCCCGGTGATGCTGGGCGAGGCGTCGCTGGCGCAGGCGTTCGCCACGGCATTGCAGCAAGAGGGCATCTACGTTACCGGCTTCTTCTACCCGGTGGTGCCCAAAGGGCAGGCGCGCATTCGCACCCAGATGTCCGCGGCGCATACCCCCGAGCAGATTGAGCAGGCGGTGGCGGCGTTCACCCGCATCGGCCAGCAATTGGGCGTGATTCACTAAGGAGCGGTTATGAAAGCACTCGCCAAACTGAAAGCAGAGACCGGCATCTGGATGACCGACGCGCCGGAGCCGGTATTGGGCCATAACGACCTGATGATCAAAATCCGCAAGACCGCCATCTGCGGCACGGATGTACATATCTACAACTGGGATGAGTGGTCGCAGAAGACCATCCCGGTGCCGATGGTGGTCGGGCATGAGTATGTGGGGGAGGTGGTGGCGATTGGGCAGGAGGTGCGCGGTTTCAGCCTCGGTGACCGCGTCTCCGGCGAGGGACACATCACCTGCGGCCACTGCCGCAACTGCCGCGCCGGGCGCACCCACCTGTGCCGCAATGCGGTGGGCGTCGGCGTCAACCGGCCCGGCTGCTTTGCCGAGTATCTGGTGATCCCGGCCTTCAACGCCTTCAAAATCCCGGACAACATTCCTGATGAGCTGGCGGCGATCTTTGATCCCTTCGGCAATGCGGTGCACACCGCCCTGTCGTTTGATCTGGTGGGTGAGGATGTGCTGATCACCGGCGCGGGGCCGATTGGCATTATGGCGGCGGCGGTCTGTCGGCACGTTGGTGCGCGCCATGTGGTGATCACCGATGTGAACGAGTACCGGCTGGCGCTGGCGCGCCAGATGGGCGTGACGCGAGCGGTGGACGTCAGCCGCGAGAGCCTGTCGGAGGTGATGGCCGAGCTGGGCATGACCGAGGGCTTTGACGTCGGGCTGGAGATGTCTGGCGCGCCGCCCGCCTTCCGCTCGCTGTTGCAGGCGATGAACCACGGCGGGCGCATCGCGCTGCTCGGCATTCCGCCCTCGGAAATGTCCATCGACTGGAACCAGGTGATCTTCAAGGGGCTGTTTATCAAGGGGATCTATGGGCGCGAAATGTTCGAGACTTGGTACAAGATGGCGGCGCTGCTTCAGTCCGGGCTGGATCTCAGCCCCATCATTACCCACCAGTTCCCGATTGATGCCTTCCAGCAGGGCTTTGACACCATGCGCTCCGGCCAATCTGGCAAAGTCATCCTGAATTGGGATTAATTTACCTTTCCTTGTCCCGCGTCAAACATCTGGCGCGGGGCATTTGATTTCCCCCCTCTGCTTCCTATATAGGAGCCTCATTCCAGCAGGAGGGAGATAAAACATCATGGAATTAAGCATTTGCGTACTGACTTATAATTCAGAGCGATTAATCAGGGAAGTATTAACGCCCTTGTTAACGCTCTCCGATGACATTGTGATTGTGGATTCCGGCAGCAGCGACAATACCCTGGCCATCTGCCGCGAGCTGGGGTGCGAGCCGCACCACGCCCCCTATGAGACGCATGGCCGACAGATGAATCTCGCCATCCAGCGCGCGCGCCACCCTTGGGTGCTGTGCATGGACAGCGATGAGATCATGGACGCGCAGGCCCTGTGCTGGCTACTGCAATTCAAGCTGGTGCCTAACCCAGACCCCCACACTGCCTGGCGGCTTTGCCGTCACTGGTTTGTGCTGGGCCAGCCAGTCAGGACGATCTACCCCGTCTCCTCCCCCGATTTTCCGGTTCGGCTGTTCCACCGTAATGTGGTGCGCTTCAACGACCAGCCGGTGGATGACGCCGCCGAGGGCTTTAGCCGCACGGAGATCATTCCGGGTTCCGTGCGCCACGATACCTTTTACTCCCTCCATGAGGTGTTCACTAAGGCGAACAGCTACACCACCCGGCTGGTGAAATATAAACCGATCACGCCCTCTCTGTGGCGCGGTATCGCCAGCGCCATCGGGGCACTGTTTAAGTGGTATTTTTTCAGCGGGGCATGGCGGGAGGGAAAAGTGGGCGTGGTGACCGGCAGTTATGCGGTGCTCTACTCGTTCCTGAAATATTTGAAAGCGTGGTACGCCAGCACGGAAACCATGACCCTGGCTGACAAACTCAAACAGCAGTGGGAGAAAATTCGGCGGATCTACCCCGCCCCCTGATTGGTGGGGGCGGGGCAGGCATCAACGGTCGCCAGCGGTCTCTGGCGTGGCGTCCGGCACCAGATCCAGCGCCTGCCACTGCGCCCATTCGCGGTTGATAAAGCGCAGGGCGTCAGAGGTGATCAAGCTTTCGCCGATGGCTTTCAGCATCGCGTCAGCATAGACCGGCTGCGGTGGCTGTTTCACCCGGCACTGCCGCACGCCGTGGAACGGGTTGCGCGGCTGCGCTTTCGGTGGCGGGGCCACTTTCGGCGGCGCGGCGGCTGGCGACTGCCCAGCAGAGGCCGGTTCGTTCAGCAGATCGCTCGGGCGCACCAGCACAATGTCTTTGGGCAACGTCGGCAACATCTGCTGGAGCACGCGGATGGTGGTGGGGTGCGGGTGACCGATGGCAATTGCCGACCCGTTGCGGCGCGCCAGTTGCACCGCGCGCTCAAACTGGCGGCGCACCTCCGCCTCGCTCTGCACGTCATCCAGGAAGACCCGCCGCTTAATCACGCGGACGGAGGTGCCCGCCGCGGCGCGCGTCGCCTGACTGCTACCGATGGTCATGCTGTCGAGGAAAAACAGCCGGTAGCTGCTCAGCGCCTGCATCACGTTCTGCATCGCTGGCAGGCTGGAGGTCATGGCGCTGCCCATGTGGTTATTCATGCCGACGGCATAGGGCACGTTGGCCACCGCCTGACGGATGATGCGCTGCACCTCGTCGCGGCTCATGGAGGGTTGCAGGGTGTCGCGCTCCAGCGGCTGCTTGCTCAGCGGTGCCATCGGCATGTGAATGAGGATCTCGCGCCCCTGATTGTGCGCCCGCACCGCCATCTCATGGGAGTGCGGGGCGTTGGGCAGGATGGCGACCGTGACCGGCAGCGGCATCTGCAAGACCTGATTTTCGTTGTGGAGCCGGTAGCCGACGTCATCAATCACAATCGACAACTTCCCGGCGTGGGCGGAACATGCCAGCAGCAGGGTGCTCAGAGCTGCGGCGAGGTGACGTTTCTTACTCTTCCATACTCGTTGTACCACGACTTATCTTCCCAACCACGGCTGTGGGTTTACCGCCTGTCCCTGGCGTCGGATTTCAAAATAGAGCGCCGGCTGTCCCTGGCCGCCGCTGGTGCCGACCAGCGCAATCGGCTGCCCGGCCTTGACCTGTTGCCCGACATTGACCAGCGCACTCTGGTTGTAGCCATAGAGGCTCATGTCGCCTTTGCCGTGTTCGACCACCACCACCAAGCCATAGCCCTGCAGCCAGTCCGCCAGCAGCACGCGGCCATCGGCGACGGCCTTGACCTCGCTGCCTTCGGCGGCAGCGATCACCATCCCTTTCCAGCGCAGTTCGCCCTGGAGCGGCTCGCCAAAGCGGTGGATCACCCGCCCGCGAGCCGGCCAGAGCGCCTGCCCAGAAGGGCGGCCCAGCCCGCCGGTACGTGCCATCAGCGAGCGTTCGCTCTCGGTGGGTTTGTAGCTGCTGCCGCGTTTCTTCGCCTGCTGCTCTTTGGCGCGCACCTTCTCGGCCTCGCGCGCCTCGCGCTCCGCACGGGCGCGGGCCTCACGTTCAGCGCGGGCAATCTGGTCGCGCAGGCGGGTTTCGTTCTGCCGTAACTCCGCCAGCCGCGCCTGATCTTTCTCCAGCGACGCCTCCAGCGAGGTCAGGGTTTTCTGCCGCCCGACGCGCGCCTGCTCCAACGTCTGCTGTTGTGTCTGCTGCTGGGCCAGCAACTGGCTCTGTTGCTCCTGCTTGGCTTTCAGGGACTTGCGCTGATCAGCCAGATCGGAGCGGGTCTCCGCCAGCGTGTTGATGGTCTTCTGGCGCGCCTCATTCAGGTAGCCAAAATAGGCCAGCACCCGCTCGCTGCGTTGGCTCTCCTCGCCGCTCAGGATCAGCTGCACGCCGTTGTGCTGGCCGAGGCGGAAGGCGGCGTCGAGCTGCTGCGCCAGAATGCTCTGCTGGCTGGATTGCTGCTTTTGCAGGGTGCGGATGGAGGCGTTCAGCCCGGCAATCTCCTTCTCCAGCGCGCTCAGGACGCCCTGCGTCTCCCGCAGTTGCCGGCTGGCTTGGGCGATGATCTTCTCCTGCGCCCGCAGCTGGTCGAGTAGGGTGCTGCGCTGCTGTTTCTGCTGCTGCACCTGCTTCTCTTTCTCGGCAATGTCCTGCTGGAGGGACTTCAGCTGCTGCTTGTTGTCCTCGGCGTGCAGCGCGGGCGACGCCAGCAACGCACCGGCCCACAGCCCGGCGGCCAGCAGGCAGCGCAGCGTGCCCTGCGCAGGTCGGAAGGGGGGAAGGGGCGTCGGGCTGAAAGAGGGAGATTTACGCAAACTGTCGTCCATTATGTGAAAGCTGATTCGTCCTGTCAGGGCAAATCCCGTGGGTTATCCTAGCATCGATCAAGCGCCTGATGCACAACCAAAAGCCGTGCGCCAGCGACGGGCAATCTCTCTAGTATTTCGATTCCTGCCGGAAATGCCACCGCTGAAGTGTTAAAGTTTTCTTCTTATTTGCGCGATAAGCGGCAGGAGAGGCGGGAAGGGGGCCGACACATCGTCGGCCCCGGAAGGTCACTTCAGCGTGAACAGCGGGGTGCCGCTCATCTCTGCCGGCACCGGCAGATCCATCAGGTGCAGCAGGGTCGGGGCGATGTCCGAGAGCTTGCCGCCCGCCGCCGCTTCCGCCGGTCGGCCGACGTAGATCAGCGGCACCGGCAGGCTGGTGTGGGCGGTGTGCGCCTGACCGGTGGTCTCATCGCGCATCTGCTCGGCATTACCGTGGTCAGCAGTGACCAGCAACTGGCCGCCAGCGGCCTGCACCGCCGCCACCACTTGCCCAAGGCACCCATCCAGCGCCTCAATCGCCGCCACCGCCGCTGGGTAGACGCCGGTATGGCCGACCATATCACCGTTCGGGTAGTTGCAGACGATCAGGTCATGGCGGCCGCTGCCGATGGCCGCCAGCAGTTTCTCCGTCAACTCTGGCGCGCTCATCTCCGGTTGCAGGTCATAGGTCGCGACCTTGGGCGAGTTGACCAGAATGCGCTCTTCGCCAGCGAAAGGCGTCTCCACGCCGCCGTTGAAGAAGAAGGTGACGTGGGCGTACTTCTCGGTTTCAGAGATACGCAACTGGGTTTTGCCCTGCTTCATCAGCCACTCGCCGAGGGTATTGTCCAGCGAGGCGGGCGGGTAGGCGCAGGCGGCCTGGATGTCGGCGGCATACTCGGTCAGCATCACGAAGGAGTCGGAAGGCAGCACCCGCTGGCGCGGGAAGCCGCTGAAATCCGGCTGGGTGAAGGCGCGGGTCAATTGGCGCGCGCGGTCGGCGCGGAAGTTCATGAAGATCAGCGCATCGCCCGGCTCCATCACCGCCTCCGGCTCGCCCGCGGCGCGGATCACCGTGGGTTGCACGAACTCATCATTCTCGCCGCGTGCATAGGCGGCCTCCAGCCCGGCCAGCGCATCGTCACAGCAGAATGCGCCGCGCGCGCCTGTCAGCAGGTCATAGGCCAGCTGTACCCGCTCCCAGCGGTTGTCACGATCCATCGCGTAGTAGCGCCCGACCAGCGAGGCGATGCGCCCAACGCCCAGCTCGGCGCACTTCGCCGCCGCGCGCGCCAGTGACGCCTGCGCGCTGCGCGGCGGGGTGTCGCGGCCATCCAAAAAGGCGTGCAGGTAGAGGCGGGTCGCGCCACGGCGCGCGGCCAGCTCCAGCATCGCCAGAATGTGCTCCTCATGGCTGTGCACGCCACCGGCCGACAGCAGCCCCATCACGTGCACCGCCTTGCCGGCCTGCACTGCCCGGTCAACCGCCGCCGTCAGCACCGGGTTCTGCGCAAAGTCACCGTCTTGGATCGCCTTGTCCAGCCGGGTCAAATCCTGATAGACGATGCGGCCCGCGCCGAGGTTGACGTGCCCCACCTCCGAGTTGCCCATCTGCCCGTCAGGCAGGCCGACATCAAGGCCGGAGGCACCAATCAGCGTGTGCGGGCACGTCTGCCACAGGGCGTCCATTACTGGGGTGCGGGCATTGCTGATGGCGTTGTCTGCGGTAGGTTCGCGGTGGCCGTAACCATCCAGGATCACCAGTACGGTGGGTTTTTTCATGCTCGACATGGCATAGTCTCATCTGACAAAGGGAAGGCGGCGGATCTTAGCGGAATGGCGAAATGGCATAGCGCAGGAAGATCAAAGTTGCGGCGAGGGAGGGGTTAACTTTTGCCGGGCAACAGTGCTACTTTTCGTGCTGCGCCGCACTTTCTTCATGCGTGCGGGCTTCGTGGCTGTATTTGATGCAACGCACAGGTATACTCTGAAGCCCTATTTTTATCCCCTAACTGACGGGAGCTGTTACACCCCATGCAAGACATTATGGAATTCGTTAGAGATCACCTCGTACTGAGCCTGGCCTGGGTGGCATTGCTGATTGCCGTGATCGTAACGACCTTCAAGAGCAGTTTTTCCAAGGTGCGTGAAATCACCCGTGGCGAAGCGACGCGCCTGATCAACAAAGAGGACGCCCTGGTGGTGGACGTGCGCCCGCGTGAAGAGTTCCGCAAGGGTCACATCACCAACTCCGTGAACGTGCTGGCCGCTGATATTAAAAACAACAATGTTGGTGAGCTGACCAAGCACAAAGCACGCCCGGTGGTAGTGGTCTGCGCCAACGGCGTAAATGCCCGCGCCTCCGCAGAAGCCCTGAACAAAGCGGGCTTTGAGAATGTCTCTATCCTGAAAGAGGGCATCGCAGGCTGGAGCGGCGAGAACCTGCCGCTGGCTCGCGGTAAATAATTGATTACGGAGGGTACCCATGGCTAAGATCGAGATGTACACCAAAGCAACTTGCCCTTTCTGCCATCGTGCAAAGGCGCTGTTGAATGCCAAAGGCGCGGCGTTTGCTGAAATCGCCATCGACGCGCACCCGGAAAAGCGCGAAGAGATGATCGCCCGCAGCGGCCGCACGACCGTGCCCCAGATTTTCATTGATGGCCAGCATATTGGCGGCTGTGATGATATTCATGCGCTTGATGCGCGCGGCGGCCTGGATCCGCTACTGTAACGGCTAGGGCGCAGCCTGCGGCAGGCGTCAATAAGGATGTTTAACACAAGGGTTTATTAACATGTCTGAACAAAACAACACCGAAATGGGTTTCCAGATCCAACGCATCTACACCAAAGATATCTCTTTCGAAGCGCCGAACGCGCCGCAGGTTTTCCAGAAAGAGTGGCAGCCGGAAGTGAAACTGGATCTGGACACCGCCTCCAGCCAGCTGGCTGACGATGTGTATGAAGTGGTGCTGCGCGTGACCGTGACCGCCTCCCTGGGTGATGAGACCGCATTCCTGTGCGAAGTGCAGCAGGGCGGCATCTTCTCCATCGCGGGTCTGGAAGGCACCCAACTGGCACACTGCCTGGGCGCTTACTGCCCGAACATTCTGTTCCCGTATGCGCGTGAGTGCATCACCAGCCTGGTGTCCCGTGGCACCTTCCCGCAACTGAACCTGGCACCAGTCAACTTCGACGCGCTGTTCATGAACTACCTGCAACAGCAGGCCGACGGCGAAGGTGCTGCTCCGCATCAGGATGCCTGATGGATAAAATCAACGCGTCTATGACAGTCATCGGTGCCGGCTCGTACGGCACCGCTTTGGCCATTACCCTCGCGCGAAATGGCCATCAGGTGGTGTTGTGGGGGCATAACCCGCAACACATCCACGCCATGCAGCAGGCCCGCTGCAATCAGGCTTTCCTGCCCGATGTCTCCTTCCCTGACTCCCTGCACCTCGAACCCGATCTGGCGCGCGCGCTGGCTGCCAGCCGCGATGTGCTGGTGGTGGTGCCGAGCCATGTGTTTGGCGATGTGCTGCGTCAGGTGAAGCCGCATCTGCGCCCGGATGCCCGCATCGTGTGGGCGACCAAGGGGCTGGAGGCCGAAACCGGCCGCCTGTTGCAGGATGTGGCGCATGAGGCGCTGGGGGAGGATATCCCGCTGGCGGTGCTCTCTGGCCCGACCTTCGCCAAGGAGCTGGCCGCCGGCCTGCCGACCGCCATTGCGCTGGCGTCGCCGGATGCGCAATTCTCTGACGACCTGCAACGCCTGCTGCACTGCGGCAAGAGCTTCCGCGTCTATAGCAACCCGGATTTTATCGGCGTGCAGCTGGGTGGCGCAGTGAAGAACGTGATTGCCATCGGCGCGGGCATTTCAGACGGCATCGGCTTTGGCGCCAACGCCCGTACCGCCCTGATCACCCGTGGCCTGGCGGAGATGAGCCGCCTTGGCTCGGCGCTGGGCGCGGATCCGGCCACCTTCATGGGCATGGCCGGGCTGGGCGATCTGGTCCTGACCTGTACCGATAACCAATCCCGCAACCGCCGTTTCGGCATCATGCTGGGGCAGGGAAAAACGGTGCAGGAGGCGCAGGATGAGATAGGCCAGGTGGTTGAAGGCTATCGCAACACCAAAGAGGTGCTGGCGCTGTCGCAACGTTATCAGGTTGAAATGCCGATAACTGAACAGATATATCAGGTACTGTACTGCAACAAAGATGCACGGGAAGCCGCCATAACACTCCTGGCCCGTACCAGGAAAGATGAATAAGGCTTGACCGGTTTCGTTATCCAGCCACGCTGCCGGGATCGGGCGTGGCTTCTTTACGCAAGGTAAAAGGGGAGTGGCAATGTCGTCTGAAGAGTTAGAACAGGTCTGGAATTACATCAAATCGGAAGCGCGGGCGCTGGCTGATTGTGAACCGATGCTGGCCAGTTTCTTCCATGCAACATTGCTCAAACATGAAAACCTGGGCGGCGCGCTCAGCTACATTCTGGCGAACAAACTCGGCAGCCCGATCATGCCTGCCATCGCCATCCGTGAAGTGGTGGAGGAGGCCTACCGCTCCGACACCCAGATGATTCTCTCCGCGGCGCGCGACATTCTGGCCGTGCGGCTGCGTGACCCGGCGGTGGACAAATACTCCACCCCGCTGCTCTACCTGAAGGGCTTCCATGCGTTGCAGGCGTACCGCATCGGTAACTGGCTGTGGAAGCAGAATCGCCAGGCGCTGGCCGTCTACTTCCAGAACCAAATCTCCGTGACCTTCGGCGTGGACATCCACCCGGCGGCGCGGATTGGCTGCGGCATCATGCTTGACCATGCCACCGGCATCGTGATTGGCGAGACGGCGGTGGTGGAGAATGACGTCTCCATCCTGCAATCCGTCACCCTGGGCGGTACCGGCAAGACCAGCGGCGACCGTCACCCGAAAATCCGTGAAGGGGTGATGATTGGCGCCGGGGCAAAAATCCTCGGCAACATCGAAGTGGGGCGCGGCGCGAAGATTGGCGCTGGCTCCGTGGTGCTGCGCTCCGTGCCAGCCCACACCACCGCCGCCGGGGTGCCAGCGCGCATCGTGGGCCGGCCAGAGAGCGAGAAGCCCTCGCTGGACATGGATCAGCACTTCAGCGGCGACGGCTTCGAGTACGGCGACGGTATCTGACCGACACTCCATCGGCCATAAAAAAAGCAGGCATCCGCCTGCTTTTTTTGTGTCAGGGCATCAGGATTTGACCAGCGCCCCAGCGTAATCCAGTTGCCGCCACGCCTCGTATACCACCACCGAGACTGCATTTGACAGGTTCATGCTGCGGCTGTTGGGCTGCATCGGGATGCGGATCTTCTGATCCGGGGGCAGGGCGTCCAGCACTGCGGGAGGCAGGCCTCGGCTCTCCGGCCCAAACAGCAGATAGTCGCCCGGCTGGTAATTCACTGCGCTATGCGCAGGCGTGCCTTTGGTGGTCAGCGCAAACAGGCGCGCCGGTTGCTCACGCTCAATAAATTGCGCGTAATCCGCATGTTTTTGGATGGAGGCGAACTCGTGGTAGTCCAGCCCCGCGCGGCGCAGGCGCTTGTCATCCCAAGTAAAGCCCAGAGGCTCGATCAGGTGCAGGCGAAAGCCGGTGTTGGCGCATAAGCGGATGATATTGCCGGTATTTGGCGGGATTTCAGGTTCAAACAGTACGATATTCAGCATACGCCCCCCAGAATTGAGGGGCGCAGAATACCAGAAACTTAACGCAGGTGCAGCGGCAGCCAGATGATCAGGCGCAGGCCGCCGAGCGGGCTATCATCCGCCCTGACCCAGCCACGGTGCTGCGAGACAGCGGTTTCCACAATCGCCAGCCCCAGCCCGGTGCCGCCTGATTCGCGGTCACGCGCCTCATCGGTGCGGTAGAAGGGGCGGAAGATCTGCTCCCGGTCGGCTGGCGAGACGCCGGGGCCATCATCATCCACGGTGATGGTGATCCCCTCCTCATCACAGGCAAAGGCGACGGCGATGTGGTGGTGGGAGTAGCGCAGCGCATTGCGTACGATATTCTCCAACGCACTGTCCAGCGCGGCTGGGTTGCCAATCAGCGTCCACGGGCCGGGCGGTGCGGTGATCTCCAGCTTTTTCCCCACCTGCTCTGCCTCGAACTGGGCGTTCTCCAGCACATCCGCCCACAGCGTGTTGGCTTTCAGCGGCTCGCGCGCCAGCTCATTTTTATGCTGGCTACGCGACAGCACCAGCAGGTCGTTGATCATGCTGTCCAGCCGGTGCGCCTCGGTCTCAATGCGCTCCAGCTCCTTGCCCTCCCCGTGGCGACGACGCATCAACGCTGTCGCCAATTGCAGGCGCGTCAGCGGGGTGCGCAGCTCGTGGGAGATGTCAGAGATCAGCCGTTGCTGGGCAGTCACCATCCGCTCCAGCGCGCTCACCATCTGGTTGAAGCTGGCACCGGTCGCCAGAAACTCCTGCGGGCCGGACTCCAGCTCCGGGTGCTGTTTCAAATTGCCGCGCGCCACCTCATCCGCCGCATTCTTCAGCTTGCGCGCCGGTTTCGCCAGACTCCACGCCAGCCACAGCAGCAGCGGCGAACTGATCAGCATGGTGACGATCAGCAGCAGCAGCGGCCGGTCAAACATCAGGTTGATGAAGTCGGACTGCGGGCTGTTGGCCGGACGAATCAGATAGAGCTGGTAGTTGTCTTCACCATCGCGCACGGAGAAGGGGCCGACCATCTCGACACGGCCATACTTCTTCTTCTTGGGCCGGTCGGAGTTATCAGACTGGCCAATGAAGTTGCGTACGATCTGCATCTCATTGCGCTGGGCGCCAATCACTCGCCCCTCACTGGTCACCAGCAACAGCCGCTGGCCGGGTGGTGCCCACTTGTCGATGGCGCGGAACAGCCGCCGCCACCACATCAGGTCATTGGCCGGATCGCCTGCCAGCTCGGCCTCGACATGCTGCTCCAGCATCAGCCCCTGACGCTGCTCACTCTCGAGCAGCGGCGTAAGCTGGCGGGAGTCCAGTTTCGGCACCATCAACACCAGCATCAGCACCAGCGCCAACGTAAACCAAAAGATGGCGAAGATTCGTGCTGTCAGGCTGTTGATCATGAGGCCGACACCATCAGGTAGCCACGCCCACGCAGGGTTTTAAACCAAGGGTGCCCATCCTTGCGCTCCGGCAGCTTACGGCGCAGGTTGGAGATGTGCATATCGATGGCGCGGTCAAAGGGGGTCAGCCGCTTGCCGAGCACCTCCTGACTCAGGTGTTCCCGCGATACCACCTGGCCGAGATGCTGCGCCAGCAGGTAGAGCAGGGTGAACTCGGTGCCGGTCAGGTCGAGCACCTGGCTCTCAAAGCTGGCCTCCTGGCGGCCGGGGTTGAGTTGCAGGCAATCCACCTGAAGGGTAGGCGCGCCGCTGTCACCGCCCTGCTGCTGCTCGCTCCAGTGAGAACGGCGCAGAATGGCGCGGATACGGGCCACCAGTTCACGATCGTTAAAGGGTTTGGGCAGATAGTCATCCGCGCCCAGCTCCAGCCCCAGTACGCGATCCAGCTCGCTGCCGCGCGCCGTCAGCATAATCACGGGTGTCTGGTGGTGCTGTCGCAGCTCTTTCAACGTGTCGATGCCATTCTTCTTCGGCATCATAATATCGAGCAGTAACAGATCTATGCTGCTATCCAACTGCTCCAGTGCCTGCTCGCCATCGTGTGCCACCACGACATTGAACCCTTCCATGTCGAGCAGCTCTTTTAAAAGCGAAGTCAATTCGCGGTCATCATCAACTAACAGGATCTTATTCATCATCTTTACCTCTAGACGCAAAATACGTCATCAATTGTTGGCATTCCATGACTTTACGAAGTTTTACATGCCCTGACGCATGTTTGCAGCTGCACCTCTACACTGCTCTACATCGAACAACGAATCGTCAACTGCGTCAGGAGAGTTCATCGATGCACAAGGTCACCCCGTTAGTGTTAGCCACCCTGCTGCCGCTCTCCACTGGCATGGCATGGGGCGCTGAGACAGCGGCTGGGGAGCCTGCCTGGCATCATAACGACTCCCTGCTTAAGAACGGTTACGTTAATAATGAAATGATGTTTGATGGCGTCAGCCTGACGGAAGAGCAGCGCCAGCAAATGCGAGATTTAATGCATCAGGCACGGCGCGATCTGCCCCGTATCAATGTAGCTGAAATGGAAACCATGCACAGGCTGATCATTGCGAAAGACTTTGATCAGAATGCAGTTCAGGCGCAGGCCGAAAAGATGGCGCGGGAGCAAGTCGCCCGCCAGGTTGAGATGGCTCGGGTGCGTAACCTGATGTACAACCTGCTGACCGATGACCAGAAAGCCGTACTGGCGCACCGTCACCAGCAACGGATGGACCAATTGCAGCAGATGCAACAAACACAGCAACACAACGCCCAAAGAATGAGTGAGTTGCAACCGACTTCTGCCCAGAAGCTGAGTACCAAAGAGTAGTACCCTGTTTTTTCCTTGCCATAGACACCATCCCTGTCTTCCCCGCCTTCGGGCGGGTTTTTTTTATCCTTTTTCCATGAACCCGGTCAGGAAACATTCTCTATACAGGGGCGCATTAAACCGCCTGATTACTATGCAATATGGTCAGCGTGGGGGGTGCTTTTCAGGCTAGGATTAGTGCTATTCTTATAGCAACATCAAACCACAGAACAGGGTATGATACCCCTATTCCCCGCCTGTTCCCGGCGGGCGTTCAGTCCGGTTAGGCTACACATATCATGGTTTAAATCCTGTCTGCAGCGATGCGGGCACGGCAAGGACGCCAAGAGAGATTAGCAAGTTTTTACCAGGAAAAGTTTTTGGGCGCTGGTTATGGCGAGCGAGAGAGCAGACAGTGGGGCAACCCTGCCAGAGCGTGACCTGAATCAATTCAGCCTGGGCTTTTTGGTATACTATTCCTGACCCATGGCCCGTTCATTTTCTGTACGGCTCGGCGCGCGTATAATCAGCGAGATAAGATTTTTAAGAAATTGCATCTACAAGTTCAGAGGTAGTCATGATCAAAAAAATTGGTGTACTGACGAGTGGCGGCGACGCCCCAGGTATGAATGCTGCGATCCGTGGTGTTGTGCGTGCCGCATTGACCGAAGGGCTGGAAGTTTTCGGTGTCTATGACGGCTACCTCGGCTTGTACGAAGATCGTATGGAAAAACTGGACCGTTATAGCGTCTCTGACATGATCAACCGCGGCGGCACCTTCCTGGGTTCCGCGCGCTTCCCGGAGTTCCGTGACGAGGCGGTGCGCGCCAAAGCCATTGAGAACATGAAAAAGCGCGGTCTTGACGCGCTGGTGGTCATCGGCGGTGACGGCTCCTACATGGGGGCAAAACGCCTGACCGAGATGGGCTTCCCCTGCATCGGCCTGCCGGGCACTATCGATAATGACGTGGCTGGCACCGACTACACCATCGGTTACTTCACCGCGCTGGAGACCGTGGTCGAGGCGATTGACCGCCTGCGCGACACCTCCTCCTCCCACCAGCGTATCTCCATCGTGGAAGTGATGGGCCGTTACTGTGGCGATTTGACGCTGGCGGCGGCAATTGCTGGCGGTTGCGAGTTCATCGTACTGCCGGAAGTGGAGTTCACCCGTGACGATCTGGTGGCAGAGATCAAAGCTGGCATCGCCAAAGGGAAGAAACATGCCATCGTCGCCATCACCGAGCACATCTGTGACATCGACGAACTGGCGCGCCATATCGAAAGCGAAACCAAACGCGAAACCCGCGCGACGGTGCTGGGCCACATCCAGCGCGGCGGGGCGCCGGTCGCTTACGACCGTATTCTGGCCTCGCGCATGGGTGCCTTCTCCATCGAACTGCTGTTGCAGGGCTACGGCGGCCGCTGCGTCGGCGTCCAGAATGAGAAGCTGGTGCACCATGACATCATCGATGCCATCGAGAACATGAAGCGTCCGTTCAAATCTGATCTGCTGGAAACGGCGAAAAAGCTCTACTGATCCCTTTCGTGTCATGAAACCTCCCGCCCGGGAGGTTTTTTTTCGCCTTTCAACTGCTTATTCCAAAAAAACATAGCGGCGATCTTTTTATTCTTTAATCCTGTCTGCGCTTTCTGGCAGGCTTGTCATCAGAATTCACACTTCGCGATGAGAGACTGGGAGAACGTGACAATGCGTAAATGGGGAGCAGGGCTGGCATTGATGCTGGCAGCAACAGGTGCGTTAGCAAAAGATATTCAATTGCTGAACGTCTCTTACGATCCCACGCGGGAGTTCTATCAGGAGTACAATCAGGCTTTCAGTAAGTACTGGCAGCAGAAGACCGGCGACCACGTGACCGTGCGCCAGTCCCACGGCGGCTCTGGCAAGCAGGCAACCTCGGTGATCAACGGCATTGAGGCGGATGTGGTGACGCTGGCGCTGGCCTATGATGTCGATGCCATCGCTGAGCGCGGCCGCATTGAGAAGGATTGGATCAAGCGCCTGCCGGACAACTCCGCCCCTTACACCTCGACCATCGTGTTCCTGGTGCGCAAGGGCAACCCGAAACAGATTCATGACTGGCCTGATTTGATCAAGCCGGGCGTTGCCGTCATCACCCCGAACCCGAAAACCTCTGGCGGCGCACGCTGGAACTATCTGGCCGCCTGGGGCTATGCCCTGCACCAGAACAACAATGACCAAGCCAAGGCGCAGGACTTTGTGCAGGCGCTGTATAAAAATGTGCAGGTGCTGGACTCCGGCGCACGCGGCGCGACCAACACCTTTGTGGAGCGCGGCATGGGGGATGTGCTGATCGCTTGGGAGAATGAGGCGCTGCTGGCGGTGAAGGAGCTGGGCACTGACCAGTTTGACATCGTGACGCCGAGCGAGTCGATTCTGGCTGAACCTACGGTTTCGGTGGTGGATCGCATCGTGGAGCGCCGCCAGACCCGCGAGGTAGCAGAGGGCTATCTGAAGTATCTCTACAGCCCAGAGGGCCAGACCATCGCGGCCCAGAACTACTATCGCCCGCGTGACCCGGCCGTGGCCGCCAAATTTGCCAACGAATTCCCGAAACTGAAACTGTTTACCGTGGATTCACTGGGCGGCTGGACGGCGTTGCAGAAAGAGCACTTCGCCACGGGCGGCGTGTTTGACCAGATCACCCGTCGCTAAGCCAGACGCAAGCCAAAAAAAACCCCGCTATGCGGGGTTTTTTTATGGGCGCGGGATAATTACGCGCGTTTGGCTTCTGCGGCGGCTTTAACGATCACTGCGAAGGCGTCGGCCTTCAGGGAAGCGCCGCCAACCAGCGCGCCGTCGATGTCCGGCTGGGTGAACAGCTCAGCGGCGTTGCCCGCGTTGACGGAACCGCCGTACTGGATGATGACCTTGGCAGCCACGTCGGCGTCTTGCTTGGCGATGTGGTCACGGATGAACTTGTGGACAGCCTGCGCCTGCGCCGGGGTGGCAGATTTGCCGGTGCCGATGGCCCAGACTGGCTCATAGGCGATCACGGTGTTTTCGAAAGCTTGCGCGCCCAGGCTGTTCAGCACGGCGTCCAGCTGTTTGGCGCACACGGCTTCAGTTTCGCCGGCTTCGTTTTCCGCTTCGGTCTCACCTATGCAGAGTACCGGGATCAGGCCAGCTTCTTTCAGCACACCAAATTTCTTGGCGATAAACTCATCGCTCTCTTTGTGGTAAGTGCGACGCTCGGAGTGACCGATGATGATGTACTGCGCGCCGATGTCTTTCAGCATCTCGGCAGAGGTTTCGCCAGTAAAGGCACCAGAGAGGTTCACGCCGACATCCTGTGCACCCAGGGCGATGCGGCTGCCAGCCAGCTGGTGGCGGGCCAGATCCAGGTAGAGTGCCGGAGGTGCAATCGCAACGCCGCAACCATCGACGTCGCTCAGCTCTTTACGCAGCCCTGCGATCAGTTCGTTAACCATCTGGGTACTGCCATTAAGTTTCCAGTTACCCATTACTAAGGGATGACGCATTGTTTAATCCTCCAAGCTGAGACACAAGATTCGACTAAAATGACTGCCTTACAGGCAATTTACCTGCCCACCAGTATAAAGACGATCGCCGCAAAAGGCTTTGCTTTTCGTCATGGCTGGCGGCTTCTTTACCCTTCCGCCAACGCGAGTTTCACCGGTTCGACGGCGAAGGTCAGCCCCTTCTCACCATTGTCTGACACCACATAGCGGATGGCGCCAACCTGATGCTGGTAGAACTGCTGCCCCTTGCCAGCCTCCAACAGCTCCGCCACCCTGGCGGTGCTCTGCTCGACATTCAGCGTCGGCTCAAACTCCCGCATCAGCGCCGCCATGTAGTTGATGGCCGTGGCGCGCGCCGCTTTCTCCTCATTGCCCTGGATCGGCAGGTAGGTGATTTGCAGGGTTTTGATCTTGCCGGATCCCTTCTCCAGCGCGGTCGAGGCGTAGAGATTCTCGTTGATCTTGCTAGCGGCGCGCGTCAGCATCGCGTTCGGCTCGGTGTCCGGGATAGAGCGGAATTCGGTGATCGGCAGCGACGGGTTCTGTGCGTTGTAGGTTTCGCGGAACTTCACCACCGTCATGTCAAAGGTGGGCGCGCCGTTGAGCAGATAGGGGGCTTTCGGCATCTCATTGCTGAGCGCGCTGCGGTCAGCGTCTGGCGGATCGGCCAGAACGCGTGGTGCGGCACTCAGCGCCAGCACGGTGGCCAGCAGGGGGATCAGGGCTGTTTTCATGGCATCGCAAAAGGTGGCTGGACTCTGTGCCGATTAAACCGGGATTCAGGGGCAAATGTCAAAAAAGCCGCGCCGGGTTACACTGTCGGCCGGATGATAATGGGAGCGCAGCATGGGTATACAGGCGTGGGCCTTTTCTTTTCGTGGCCGGCTGGGACGGCGGGATTTCTGGGTGTGGCTGGTGCTCTGGCTGGTGGTGATGGCTGGGGCGTTTGCGGCGGCGTCGCGCGGGTGGCTGGCGATCCAGTCCGCGGCATTTTTGATTGTGTTCCTGCTCTGGCCGACGGCGGCGGTGCTGGTGAAGCGGCTGCATGACCGCAACCGCGCTGGCAGCTGGGCGCTGCTGCTGATTCTGGCGTGGATGCTGGCCGCCGGTAACTGGCAGATGATGCCCGCGTTGGCGGCCTGGACGCTGGGCCGACTGCTGCCAGCGGTGATTTTTGTGATGATGCTGGTGGAGTGCGGCTTTCTGGCGGGCACGGCGGGCGGCAACCGCTTCGGGCCGCCCGCCGCGCCCGTGCGCTACCGGTAGTTACCAGTAGTGCTCGCTGGTGATGTGGCCGGGCTTGCGGCGCAGGTGCTTGCGCATCTCGCGGCTCTCTTTCAGCAATTGCTGGGTGTCACGCACCATCTGTGGATTGCCGCACAGCATGATATGACTGCTGTCGGCATCCATCGTCAGGCCGACCGCCGCCTCCAGCGCACCGCTCTCAATCAGCGCTGGCACCCGGCCCGTCAGGGAGCCGGGCACCGTCTCGCGGCTGACCACCGTCTGAATCTTTAGCTTGCCGTCGAACTGGCGCTGTAGTTGCTGCATCAGCGGCAGATAGCTCAGATCGCGGGCGTAGCGCGCGGCGTGCACCAGCACGATGTGGTCGAAGCGCGCCAAATCACGCCCCTCCTGCAAAATCGAGAGGTAGGGGCCGATGGCGGTGCCGGTCGCCAGCATCCAGAGCGTGCGGCACTCGGGGATCTCCTCCAGCACAAAGAACCCGGCCGCCTCTTTGGTCACCATCAGCTCGTCGCCGGGTTGCAGGGCCGCCAGACGCGGGCTGAGCTTGCCCTCCGGCACCGTCACCAGATAGAACTCCAGATTGTCATCGCTGGGCGCATTGACGTAGGAGTAGGCACGCTGCACGCGCTCGCCCTCAATCTCCAGCGCCAGCTTGGCGAACTGCCCGGCGGTGAAGGGATCGACCGGCGCATTGACGATGAGGCTGAAGAGACCGTCCGTCCAGCGTTCTACCCGTGTGACCTTTCCTGTTACCCACTCAGCCATGGTGTCATTGCTCCTCATTATCTGGCGGCCGTGCCCGGCGCACTGTTAAGCGTTTGATTCAATTCCTGCCTCTGGTGGATCGATGTTAGGTGATCTTGCCGCGAACAATTATCGATTAAATGGGATGGGCCTGCCTTGCCAGCAGGCGCGTACAACCTGCTTTACAGGGCTGGAGAGGCGGCCTGACAGCACCGGAAAAGGCAAATGCGCCAGAGGTTTTAACATTTCACTGCCTTTTGGTAGCGTGTGCGCCCAATTTCCGGCTTTTGCTGATGCTCACCTGCTGACTGACAATGAAAAAACTCGAAAACCTGCCATTGATGGCGATGCTGATTTTGCTGGTGGCCGTCGGCCAGATGGCGCAGACCATCTATGTACCTACTATCGCCGACATGGCGCAGAGCCTGAACGTGCCTGCTGGCGCGGTGCAGCGCGTGATGGCGGCCTATCTGGTGACCTACGGTTTCTCCCAACTGATTTACGGGCCGCTCTCGGATCGCCTTGGCCGTCGGCCGGTGATCTTCGCCGGGATGCTGATTTTCCTGCTCGGCGCGGCGGGCGCGATGCTGGCCCCCAGCCTGAACCTGCTGATTGCCGCCGCGGCGGTGCAGGGGATGGGCACCGGCGTGGCCGGCGTGATGGCGCGCACCATGCCGCGCGATCTCTATGCGGGCAGCGCCCTGCGGCAGGCCAACAGCCTGCTGAACATGGGAATTCTGGTCAGCCCGCTGCTCGCGCCGCTGATTGGCGGGGCGCTGGCGGGTGCCTTTGGCTGGCGCGCCTGTTTCGCCTTCCTGCTGCTGCTGTGCAGCGGCGTGGCGATCTGCATCTGGCGCGGTATGCCGGAGACCCGTCCGGCGGGGCAGGCCCCGCGCGCGCTGTTCAGCGCGTTCCGGCCGCTGCTGGCGGATGGCAGCTTCAGCCGCTATCTGGTGATGCTGGTGGGCGCGCTGGCGGGCATCGCGGTGTTTGAAGCGAGTTGTGGCGTGCTGATGGGTGGCGTACTGGGGTTGAGCAGTCTGGCCGTCAGCCTGCTGTTCATCCTGCCGCTACCGGCGGCCTTTTTCGGCGCATGGTTTGCTGGCAAGTCCGACGCGCCCTTCCACCAGTTGATGTGGTACGCGGTGCTGAGCTGTCTGGCGGCTGGCGCGTTGATGTGGCTGCCCGGCTGGTTTGGCGTGATGAATGTCTGGACGCTGATCGTGCCAGCGGCGCTGTTCTTCTTCGGCGCGGGGATGCTGTTCCCGCTGGCAACCACCGGCGCGATGGAGCCGTTCCCCTATCTGGCTGGCGCGGCGGGGGCGCTGCTGGGCGGCGTGCAGAATATGGGATCGGGGCTGGTGGCGTGGCTGTCGGCGCTGTTGCCACAGGGCGGCCAGTTCAGCCTTGGGCTGCTGATGTTTGCAATGGGTGTGCTGATGCTGCTCTGCTGGTGGCCGATGGCTGACCGGGCGCAGGAGGCGGGCGACGCCGCCTGATGCCGGGCCGACAGGAGCAACCCCCGTCGGCCGGGAAAGTTACAGGATGTAGGGGTGCAGCGCCGGATCTTTGCGCTCCAGATAGTGGGTCGAGGTGATGCGGCGGATGGTGCGCGACTTGCCACGGATCAGCAGGGTTTCGGTGGTCGCCATCGTGCCCTTGCGGCGGATACCCGCCAGCAGATCGCCCTCGGTGATGCCGGTAGCGGCAAAGATTACGTTGTCATTGCGCGCCATCTCATCCAGCGGCAGTACCCGGTTGGCCTCAATGCCCATCTCCTGACAGCGCGCCAGCTCCTGCTCGCCGATGCGGCGGTTCTCTTCATTCTCCCCTTTCACCTGATGGCGCGGCAGCAGCCGGCCCTGCATGTCGCCATCCAGCGCACGGATCACCGCCGCCGAAATCACGCCCTCCGGCGCGCCGCCGATGCCATACATCACATCGACTTCGCTCTCCGGCATACAGGTGAGAATGGAGGCCGCCACGTCGCCGTCCGGGATGGCAAACACCTTCACCCCCAGTTGCTGCAATTGGGCGATCGTCTGGTCATGGCGCGGCTTCGCCAGAATCACCACCGTCAGGTCAGCCAACGGCTTGTTGAGCGCCGTGGCTACGTTGCGCAGGTTCTGCTCCAGCGGCAAGGCGAGATCGATGCAGCCGCGCGCGCCGGGGCCAACCACCAGCTTCTCCATGTACATGTCCGGCGCGTGCAAGAAGGTGCCGCGATCGCCCACCGCCAGCACTGCCAGCGCATTGGCCTGACCCATCGCGGTCATGCGCGTGCCCTCAATCGGGTCGACGGCGATGTCCACCGCGTCACCACGGCCGGTGCCGACCTGCTCACCGATATAGAGCATCGGTGCCTCGTCGATCTCTCCCTCGCCGATGACAATCCGGCCATCAATCTCCACGTTATTCAGCATGATGCGCATGGCATGGACGGCCGCGCCGTCGGCGGCATTTTTGTCGCCGCGGCCCAGCCATTTATAGCCGGCAAGGGCGGCGGCTTCGGTGACGCGGGAAAACTCGATGGCTAATTCACGTTTCATGGCAAACCTGTTGTGCTGGGGAAAAGATGCGCAGCAGTGTAGCACAGGGGGGAGGGGGGCAAAAAAGCAGACTCCCCGTGGCGGGGAGTCTGGTGGGCGGGTTACTCGTCGTGCTCTTCCCACGACTGGGCGCGGGCGACCGCCTTTTTCCAGCCAGCGTAGCGGTAGTTGCGCTCGGTGGTTTCGATGCTTGGGCGGAACTCGCGCTCCACCACCGATTTGGCGCGTACCTCCTCCAGATCTTTCCAGAAGCCAACCGCCAGGCCCGCCAGATAGGCCGCGCCGAGGGCCGTCACCTCACGCACTTCCGGGCGCTCCACCCGCGTGCCGAGGATGTCGGACTGGAACTGCATCAGGAAGTTGTTCGCCACCGCGCCGCCATCCACGCGCAGGGTTTGCAGGCGGGTGCCAGCGTCTGCCTGCATCGCTTCCAGCACGTCGCGGGTCTGGTAGGCGATCGACTCCAGCGTGGCGCGGATGATGTGGTTGGCATTGGCACCACGCGTCAGGCCGAACAGCGCACCGCGTGCATAGGGGTCCCAGTAGGGCGCGCCGAGGCCGGTGAAGGCTGGCACCATGTAGACGCCATTACTGTCTTTCACCTTCAGGGCGAAGTATTCGGAGTCCGCCGAGTCGCTGATCAACTTCATCTCATCACGCAGCCACTGGATGGCCGCGCCGCCGATAAACACCGCGCCCTCCAGGGCGTAGTTCACCTCGCCGCGCGGGCCGCAGGCGATGGTGGTCAGCAGGCCGTGGGTGGAGGTTACCGCCTCGGTGCCGGTGTTCATCAGCATGAAGCAGCCGGTGCCGTAGGTGTTTTTCGCCATGCCCGGCTGGACGCAGAGCTGGCCATACAGCGCCGCCTGCTGGTCACCGGCGATGCCAGCAATCGGGATACGGGTACCGCCCTTGCCGCCAATGTTGGTCTGGCCGTAGATCTCGGAGGAGGATTTCACCTCCGGCAGCATCTCACGCGGGATGTCCAGAATGTCCAGCATACGCTGGTCCCACTCCAGTTTGTGGATGTTGAACATCATGGTGCGCGAGGCGTTGGTGTAGTCGGTGATGTGCACCCGGCCTTGGGTCATTTTCCACACCAGCCAGGTGTCGACGGTGCCGAACAGCAGTTCGCCGCGCTTGGCGCGTTCGCGCGCGCCCTCGACGTGGTCGAGGATCCACTTCACCTTGGTGCCGGAGAAGTAGGGGTTAATCACCAGCCCGGTAGTGTGCTGGATGTACTCCTCCAGCCCCTCTTTTTTCAGCCGGGCGCAGTAGTCCGCGGTGCGCGGATCTTGCCAGACGATGGCGTTGTAGATCGGCTTGCCGCTCTCTTTGTCCCAGACGATGGCGGTTTCACGCTGGTTGGTGATACCGAGCGCAGCAATCTGGTCGGAGCGGATGTCAGCATGCGCCAGCACCTCTACCAGCGTGGAACTCTGCGATGCCCAGATGTCCATCGGGTCGTGCTCAACCCAGCCGGCTTTAGGATAGATTTGGGTAAACTCACGTTGTGAGACCGCTACGATATTGGCGTCATGATCGAGAACCACTGCGCGGGAGCTGGTTGTGCCCTGATCCAGAGCGACAATGTATTTCTTTTCTGGCGTCATCATAATTATCCTGCAAAAAGTTAACCGGGAACGCGTTATCGTTACGCTTTGCGCTGTGTCGTCGGGGACTGCGGTGCCGCTTCGGCGTCTGGCTCGCAAATCTCACACGGCAGGTGGCGGCCAATCAGCGCACGGTAACCGAATGCACCGAGGGATGCGCCCACCAGCGGGCCAAAGATCGGCACCAGACAGTAGGGAATGCTCATGCCGCCAGTCAGGGCCACTTTGCCCCAGCCGGCAAAAAAGGCAAACAGTTTCGGGCCGAAGTCACGCGCCGGGTTGAGGGCAAAACCGGTCAGCGGGCCCATCGAACCGCCGATCACCGCAATCAGCAGGCCAATCAGCAGCGGGGCCAGCGGGCCGCGCGGCACACCGTTGCCATCATCGGTCAGCGCCATGATCAGGCAGACCAGAATGGCGGTGATCACTGTCTCCACCAGGAACGCCTGCATGATGGAGATGTGCGGGTTCGGGTAGGTGGAGAAGATGCCAGCCAGGTCGAGGCTCTCGACGCTGCCGCGTACCATATTGTGGCCCTGCTCATAGACAAAGAACAGGTTGTAGTAGAGGCCGTAGACCAGCGCGGCGGCGCAGAAGGCCCCCAGCAGCTGGGCGACAATGTAGGGAGCCACCTTGCGGCCATCGAAGCAGGCGAACAGCCAGAGCGCGATGGTGATGGCCGGATTGAGGTGCGCGCCAGAGATGGCGGCAGTCATGTAGACCGCCATGGCGACGCCCAGGCCCCAGATGACGCTGATCTCCCACTGGCCGAAACTGGCGCCGGCCAGCTTCATCGCCGCCACACAGCCGGCGCCGAAGAAGATGATCAGGCCGGTGCCGAGGAACTCAGCGATGCATTGGCCTTTCAGGGTAGTGCTGGTTAACTGGCTCATAGTGAAGTCCTACGGAGGGTAAGGGTCATTGGTTATTGTTGGTTCGCTGCGGTGTAACAAAGGTTAATCGAAATAGGTGCTCATTCTATAAATGAGTGCATATTGTGAATTTATCGTTAACGAGCAGAAACGAGAAATAGCGAACTTAAAATGTGTGTGGTGTGTCATAAAAATGAGCGAATTCGAGTGATTTTATCGCCAATTCACCCCATTCGCGCATCGGTAAACCGGTCACCTGGCGCCGCTTCGCTTTTCTGTGGGGCGCCCCGTGCCCTGCTTTTGACCCGCACGGGTTTCTGGCTGCTGACAAAATGTTCGGCTCACCCCGCTTTACGCCGGGATGCGGCTAGACAGGGGCAGGGTAGCTACATACAATCGTTTTTATTCAAGCGGCGCGCCGAGCTGATTCAGCCGCAGCGTTTCGAAAAGGGCGCTTGTTTTTGAAAGCAAACCCGTTTGCTGCCTCTGCATCCGACGGAGTGGACGACACGACAAGATGTACGCCTTACGAACATAAGAGGATTTAAGAATGTCATTTGAAGTTTTTGAGAAATTAGAAGCGAAAGTCCAGCAGGCGATTGACACCATCACCCTGCTGCAAATGGAAATTGAAGAACTGAAAGAGAAGAACAACTCGCTTTCTCAAGAAGTTCAACATGCAGGCCACCACCGCGAATCGCTGGTGCGTGAGAACGAGCAGCTGAAAGAAGAGCAGCACGTCTGGCAGGAACGCCTGCGGGCGCTGCTGGGAAAAATGGAGGAGGTCTGATCTCCTCGCACCCGACGACTGCCGTTGAGGTGTAAAGTCAGAACAAAAAAGGCGCTCCGGGAGCGCCTTTTTGTTGCCTGCTATACCTCACTCGAGGTCGAGCGGGTCTTCGGACAGGATGATGCCGGTGTTGTCGGCATAGAGATGATCGCCAGAGAAGAAGGTGACGCCGCCGAAGTTAACGCGGATGTCGCTCTCGCCGATGCCCTCGCTGGCCGCGCCAGCCGGGATGGCCGCCATCGCCTGAATGCCGATGTCCAGCTCCTCAAGGTCATCCACCTGGCGCACCGCGCCGTAGACCACAATGCCTTCCCATTCGTTCTGGGTCGCCAACCGCGCCAGCTCCGCATTGATCAGCGCCCGGCGTACCGAGCCCCCGCCATCCACCAGCAGCACACGGCCACGGCCATTCTCTTCCAACAGGTCATAGAGCAGCCCGTTATCTTCGAAGCATTTCACGGTGGTGATCTGCCCGCCAAATGAAGTACGTCCACCAAAATTGGAGAACAGTGGTTCAACGACATTCACCTCTTCATGATAAATATCGCACAGTTCGGAAGTATCGTATTTCATAGGATTAACGTCTGGTTGATGCAGGAATTTTCAGTATATCCCTTTCTGGCGAATGTTGGCAAAATCATCAATTGTTAACCATGTCTTAAGCCAGAATTAAATGCTCAGCACCACGCCGAGGGCAAACAGCACATTGGCCAGCAGGGCGGTTTTCACCATCTGCTCCAGCATCGGCCGCATCGCCTCTGCCTGCGGTTGCTGCAACACATCGCGGCCATGTCTCCACAGGCGCGGCAGCGCCAGCACAAACAGCCAGCCCCACGGGCTGTGCAGGTAGAAGAGGGCGAACAGCGCGAAGCAGAGCGCCGACCCCGCCAGCAGCAGCGCGTGGTAGAGCCGCCCCTTGCGCGCGCCGAGCCGCACTGCCAGCGTGTGCTTGCCGTTGGCCGCATCGCTCTCAATGTCACGCAAATTATTGATGTTTAATACCGCCGCCGCCAGCAGGCCGCAGGCGGTGGCGGGCAGGAAGACCACGCCATCCAGCTGGTGGGCTTGCAGGTAGTAGGTGCCAGCGACGCTGATCCAGCCAAAGAAGATCAGCACCGACAGGTCGCCCAGCCCGCGATAGCCGTAGGGCTTGGAACCAACGGTGTAGGTGATGGCCGCGCCGATGGAGAGCAGGCCGAGCAGCACGAAGCCCAGCACGTCCTGCGGCGAGCGGCAGGCCACGGCAATCAGCGCAATGCCGGAGGCGAGTGACAGCAGCACCGCCAGCAGCAACGCACGCCGCATCTGCGCCGCCGAGATCAGCCCCTTCTGCATCCCGCGCAACGGCCCAAGGCGATCGGGCGTGTCGCTGCCTTTGGCCGCGTCGCCATAGTCATTCGCCAGATTGGAGAGAATTTGCAGCAGGCCGGCGGTCAGCAACGCCAGCAGCGCGGTCGGGAAGTCAAAGTGGTGGTGCCAGGCGGCGAGGGCCGAACCGGCAACGATGGAGGAGAAGGCCAGCGGAAGGGTGCGGGGACGCAAGCTTTCCAGCCAGGCTTTCGCCGGGGTGGTGTGGAGGTATTCGCTCATTATTCGCTTCTGCCAAAAGGGGAACCCCATACAACTCAGGGAGGCCGAAGCCTCCCTGATTCAGGATGGGACAGTTGGCGCGAATTATAGGATAAAGCGGCTCAGATCTTCATCTGCTACCAGCTGATCCAGGTGTTTCCCGACATATTCCGCATCAATTGCGAAGCTTTCGCCGCTTTTCTCGCTCGCATCGTAGGAGATATCTTCCATCAGACGCTCCAGCACGGTGTGCAGGCGGCGCGCACCGATGTTCTCGGTAGTCTCGTTCACCTGCCAGGCCGCTTCCGCGATACGGCGGATGCCGTCCTGGGTGAACTCCACCTTCACGCCCTCGGTCGCCATCAGCGCCTTGTACTGCTCGGTCAGCGAGGCACTCGGCTCAGTCAGGATGCGCTCGAAATCGCCGGTCGACAGCGCCTGCAACTCCACGCGAATCGGTAGACGGCCCTGCAATTCCGGAATCAGGTCAGACGGGTTGGCGGTCTGGAACGCGCCGGAGGCGATGAACAGGATGTGGTCAGTCTTCACCATGCCGTGCTTGGTGGAGACGGTGCAGCCCTCAACCAGCGGCAGCAGGTCGCGCTGGACACCCTCGCGGGAGACGTCCGGGCCGGAGGTCTGGCCGCGCTTACAGATTTTGTCGATCTCATCGATGAACACGATACCGTGCTGCTCCACCGCTTCAATCGCCTGCTCTTTCAGCTCTTCTGGGTTCACCAGCTTCGCCGCTTCCTCTTCGATCAACAGCTTCATCGCTTCCTTGATCTTGATTTTGCGCGGTTTCTGCTTCTGCCCGGCCAGGTTCTGGAACATGGACTGGAGCTGGTTGGTCATCTCCTCCATGCCCGGAGGGGCCATGATCTCCATGCCCTGCGGGGCAGCGGCCAGATCGATTTCGATCTCTTTGTCATCCAGCTGGCCTTCACGCAGCTTTTTGCGGAAGGATTGACGGGCCGCGGACGGCTCCTCTTTCTCATCCGGCACGCCCCAGTTGTTTTTGGCGCGCGGCACCAGCACGTCCAGAATGCGCTCTTCTGCCAGCTCTTCCGCACGGTAGCGGTTTTTGTCGATGGATTGCAGGCGCACCATCTTCACGGCGGCGTCCGTCAGGTCACGGATGATGGAGTCCACTTCCTTGCCGACGTAGCCCACTTCGGTGAACTTGGTTGCTTCTACCTTGATGAACGGCGCGTTGGCGAGTTTTGCCAGACGGCGGGCAATCTCGGTCTTGCCGACGCCGGTCGGGCCGATCATCAGAATGTTTTTCGGGGTAACTTCATGGCGCAGCGCCTCATCGAGCTGCATCCGGCGCCAGCGGTTACGTAAGGCGATGGCGACGGCGCGCTTCGCTTTGTCCTGGCCGATGATGTAGCTGTCTAATTCGCTGACAATCTCGCGCGGGGTCATTTCAGACATGGTATTCGGTCCTTACGCTTTGGAAGGCAATTCTTCGATGGTATGGAACTGGTTGGTGTAGATGCAGATATCACCTGCAATCCCCAGTGACTTTTCGACGATCTCACGGGCGCTCAGCTCGGTGTTCTCCAGCAGGGCGCGGGCGGCGGATTGGGCATACGGGCCGCCGGAGCCGATGGCGATCAGGTCATTCTCTGGCTGTACCACGTCGCCGTTGCCGGTGATGATCAGCGAGGCGTTCTCGTCCGCCACGGCCAGCAGGGCCTCAAGGCGGCGCAACATACGGTCGGTACGCCAATCTTTCGCCAGTTCCACGGCGGCCTTGACCAGGTGGCCCTGATGCATCTCCAGCTTGCGCTCAAACAGTTCGAACAGGGTGAAGGCATCTGCCGTGCCCCCGGCGAAACCAGCAATCACTTTGTCATTATAGAGACGGCGGACTTTGCGCACGTTGCCCTTCATGACGGTGTTTCCCAGGGTTGCCTGGCCATCGCCACCAATTACCACTTGGCCATTACGGCGCACACTTACAATTGTTGTCACGAGCAAACCCTCGTTGCAGTCGAAAAAGGCCCCCAGGAGAGGGATTCACCGATCTCCTGGGGCATATTGAAAATATAGATGGGGGGGGATTGGGGCTTTTCAACCCCCGGCAGCGAGGGGAATGCAGCCGGACATACCGGCGGCGCGCAGCCGTTGCAGGGATTTGTCCGCCGCCGCGCGGGTGCTGTATGGCCCCAGCACTACGCGGTTCCAGCCGCCGCTGGCGGTGATGCGGCTCTCGATGCCCTCAAAGGCGAGCTGGGCCTGTACCGACTCCGCCTGCCCACCGGTGCGGAAGGAGCCGCACTGTACCATCCAGCGCTGGGCCTTCTCTTTCGGCTTCTCTGGCTTGGTCTGGGCCGTCACCGGCGCGCTGGCTGGCGCCTGCGGCTTCGGCTGACTCTTCGGCTGCGTCGGCTGCGGCTGCACCGTTTGCTGGCGCGGCAGGCTGTTGGCAACCGGCGGCACCGCCTGGGATTTCATGTGGCTGGCCTGCGGCTGCACCGGATCGTTGTACGGCACCTCTGACAGCTGGGTCGGCTGCTGGCGCATGTCGGCCTGCATCTGCTCCAGCAACTGGCGCTGCTCCGGCGTCAGTTCGGTCTGCGACTTCACCTCGCCGCCAGCGGAAGGCTCGGTGGGCGACAGCACGCCAATCTGCCGGTTCTCCAGCTCCTTGATATAGCGCCAGCGCTCCTCCGGCTTCGGCGGCAAGCCGTTGCCCGGATGGGTGGTGTGCGCTGGCAGCAGCGGGGCCGCGTCATCGGATTTATTGTGGGTGATGAAGTAGAGGCCGCCGACAAAGGTCACCACGACCGCAACGGCCAGCGCCACCATGGTTTTGGAGATTCCACTGGAACTCTTTTTCTTTCGGCCGGGGGCTTTCCGCCGCGCTCCTGCGCGCCCGCGACCTACATAGTCTCTCTGTGCCACTCTCGTTTCGCTGTGTCGTGATGGTGAATGAAGTCGGTCATGTTACTGAACCCTAAAATGTTTGACTAGCGCTTAGGCACTGCGGTGCTGCCACGCACCACCAATTCGCTGTCGAGCAGCCGGGAGCCGCTCTGCACCGCGTGGCCCTGCAACTGCTCCAACAGCAGCAGCATCGCCTGACGGCCGAGCTGGAAACGTGGCTGGGCGACGGTGGTGAGTGGCGGGTCGCTGTACTGGCAGAGGCGGATGTCATCGAAGCCCACCAGCGACACATCATAGGGCACGCGCAGCCCCATTTTTTTCGCCTGCGAGAGCGCGCCAATCGCCATCATATCGTTGTGGCAGAAGATGGCGGTCGGCGGCTGCGGCAGCGCCATCAGGGTGGCGAGCGCCTGCGCGCCAGCCTCATAGCTGAAGTCGCCGCGCACCACGTAGTGGCTCTCCACCGACAGGTTATTGCGGCGCAGCGCCTGCACATACCCTTGCAGGCGGTAGTGGCAGAGCGGCATGGTCTCCGGCCCGGCGATGCAGGCGATGCGCTGGTGCCCGAGCCGGTGCAGGTAGTGCACGGCCTCAAAGGCGGCGGTGAGGTTGTCGATGTGCACCGTCGGCAGCTCCAGCTCCGGCGCGAACTCATTGGCCATCACCATCGGCGGCAGGTTGCGCTGCTCCTCCTTGCTGGCGTCAAACGGCAGGTTGGAGCCGAGCAGCAACATCCCATCAATCTGCTTGGTGATGATCAAATTGATGAAGGTCTTCTCCTCCTGCTGCTGCTGGGCGCAGTCGCCAATCAGCACCAGATAGCCATGCTCGGCGGCGGTGCGCTCAATGCCCTGGATGACGTCGGCGAAGAAGGGATCGCTGATGTCCGGCACAATCACCAGAATGGTGCGGGACTCGCTGCGTTTGATATTGCGGGAGAGGGCATGGGGGGAGTACCCAACGGCCAGCACCGCCTGCTCAACCTTCTGCCGGGTCGGGGCGGAGACCTTTTCAGGATTCATGAGGGCGCGGGAGACGGTCGCGGTGGAGACCCCGGCCCGCTCCGCCACATCCTTCATGGTTGCCATCGGGACTTCTTTCTTCACTTCCAACGCGTCTCTCCTTGCACCGGCGGCAGGCCAGCGCGACTACCTGAAAAATCATGCTGCCGCGCCATCGTGGGCGGGCAACGTCTCATTTTGTGGCTCATGCCCGGTTCCCTTAGGCTGAAAGCGTCACGGCAGGGTGGTGACATTACCCCATTCTAAACAGTTTGCGGCTGAGATTTATTACCTAATTTGCATAAAAAGTGTGACGGGTGAACACTTTTACGACGCACCCCGCATCTTTTATGGCGTTAGTCCCTGCGCTGTCAACCATCGATGGGATCGACATCCACAGACCATTTCACCTTGCGCGACGCCGGTAGGGCGGCGATCTGCGGCGCGGTGTGCGCCATCAGCTGTTGCAAGGCACGGCGTGTCGGGTGCTGCAACAGCAGTTGCCAGCGGAAGCGCCCGCCGCGCTTGGGTTGCAGCGCGGGCACCGGGCCAAGCACCCACAGCGACTCATCGCGCAGCGGGCTGGCTTCGAACAGGGCGCGCAACGCCTGTAGGAACTCTGCCGCCTGCTGGTTATCGTGATCTTCGGCGCGGATCAGGATATGGCTGGTAAAAGGCGGCAAAAAGACGCTCTTGCGCTCGGCCAGCGTCTGGCGCGCAAAGGCGTCATACCCCTGCTGGAGCAGAATCTGCAACAGCGGGTGCTCCGGATGGTGGGTTTGCAGGATCACCTCGCCCTGCTTGCCAGCGCGCCCGGCACGGCCAGAGACCTGGGTGTAGAGCTGGGCGAAGCGCTCGGCGGAGTGGAAGTCGCCGGAGAAGAGCGCGCCATCCACATCCAGCAGCGACACCAGCGTCACGTCCGGGAAGTGGTGGCCCTTCGCCAGCATCTGGGTGCCGATCAAAATGCGCGCGCCGCCACGGTGGACATCGGCCAGGTGCTGCTCCAGCGCGCCCTTGCGGCTGGTGGTGTCGCGGTCGATGCGCGTGATGGGCGTCAGCGGGAACATCTCCGTCAACTCATGCTCCAGCTGTTCGGTGCCGACGCCCACCGGCACCAACTGGGTGGAGCCGCACTGCGGGCACTGGTAGGGCACGCGGCGCTGGCTGTCGCAGTGGTGGCAGCGCAACTGGCGCAGGTGCTGGTGCAGGGTGTAGTAGTGGTCGCAGCGCTGGCACTCGGCGATCCAGCCGCACTCGTGGCAGAGCAGCGCCGGGGCGTAGCCGCGCCGGTTGAGGAACAGCATCACCTGATTGCCAGCCGCCAGATGCTCGCCCATCCGCTTGAGCAGCGGCTGGGAGAGGCCGGACTTCAGCGGCAGCCCTTTCAGGTCGAGTAGGTGCTGCGCCGCCGGTCGGGCGTTACCGGCGCGGCGGGCAAGGGTGAGCTGGCGGTACTTGCCGCTCTGCACGTTGTGCAGCGTCTCCAGCGCGGGCGTGGCGGAGCCAAGCACAATCGGCACGTTTTCGGCGTGCGCGCGCCACACCGCCAGATCACGCGCATGGTAGCGCCACCCCTCCTGCTGCTTGTAGGAGCTGTCATGCTCCTCATCAATAATGATGATGCCCAGCCGGGCGAAGGGGGTGAAGAGGGCGGAGCGGGTACCGATGACAATGGCCGCCTCACCGCTGCGTGCGCGCACCCAGGCCGCCAGCCGCTCATTGTCATTCAGCCCGGAGTGCAGCACCTCCACCGGCGCGCTGAAACGCTCGCGGAAGCGGGCGATGGTCTGCGGCGTCAGGCCGATCTCCGGCACCAGCACCAGCGCCTGTTTGCCAGCGGCGAGGATATTCTCCAGCACGCTCAAATAGACCTCGGTCTTGCCGGAGCCGGTTACGCCAGCCAGCAGCCAGCCGGTGAAGTGCTCATCCTCGCTGCGGATCGCGCCGACCGCGGTGGCCTGCTCGGTGTTCAGCCGCAGCCGTTCGCCCAGCACCTGGAAGCCGGGCCGCCAGTCTGCCACCCCTGCCGCCACGGCGCGCAGGTCGGCCAGCCCTTTGGCGCGCAGTGCCTGCAACGCTGGCTCGGTCACGCCCGCCTCCGCCACCTGATCGCGCCACACCGGCCCCTGCACCAGTGCCGCCAGCGCCTGCTGCTGCTTGGGCGCGCGCTTGATGCTCTCCGGCGGCGTCTGCTGGCCGCTCTCGGTGGCGAACCACTGCCAGCGCGGCGGCAGTTCCGCCTCCTTGCCCTGACGCAACAGCACCGGCAGGGCATGGGACAGCACCTCGCCAATCGGGAAGTGGTAGTAGCCAGCGGCCCAGTGCAGCATCCGCCACATCTGCGGGCTGAACAGGCTGCCGTGATCCAGCACCGCCTGCACCGGCTTGAGCTGCTCGCGCGGCAGTTCGCTCTCTTCGCTGACGCCGACCGCAATCCCTACCGCCTGCCGCTTGCCAAAGGGCACCAGCACGCGCGCCCCGGCGACGACGGGCGGCATATCGTCAGGCAACAGATAGTCAAAGGTGCGGTTGAGGGGAACGGGCAGGGCAGTATGAACGACAGGCATCAGGTGTCCGGACTGTTAAAAAATGTCGAGATAGTGTACACTGTGTCCCTCAAAATGTGTGGGTGCGATTGCATCGGCCGGTCACTTTCTGTATGATTCGCCGCCTTTGATACATTTTGATGTTATCAAAACCTAATTTTATCCACTACGCGTGGTGTCTGGCGGAACAAGGCTGGATAGCGACGCGGCCTTAACTGAGGTTTTCCCATGAAACAAGGTATTCACCCGAAATACGAAGCCGTTACCATCACTTGCACCTGTGGTAACGTCATCAAAACCCGCTCTACCATGAGCCACGACCTGAACCTGGACGTGTGCAGCGCATGCCACCCGTTCTACACTGGTAAGCAACGTGACGTGGCTACCGGTGGTCGTGTTGACCGCTTCAACAAGCGTTTCAGCGTACCGGGCGTTAAGAAGTAAGTTCTGCCCGTACGACGAAAAAGGCGCCCTTGGGCGCCTTTTTGCATTTCTGAGGCCAGCGACGCTGGCAGCACGGCAGGACAGGCCCGCCGTGTGGCTCAATATTCCCAGGTATCCGGGTCCACGCCCAGTTCACGCATCATCACTTTCGCTTCTTCCGGGATCTCATCGCTGCGCTCTTTGCGCAGGTCATCATCGTTCGGCAGCGGTTGGCCGGTAAAGGCGTGAAGGAAGGCCTCGCACAACAGCTCACTGTTGGTGGCGTGGCGCAGGTTGTTCACCTGGCGACGGGTGCGTTCATCCGTCAGGATCTTCAGCACTTTCAGCGGGATGGACACCGTGATTTTTTTGACTTGCTCGCTTTTTTTACCGTGTTCAGCGTAAGGGCTGACATATTCGCCGTTCCACTCAGCCATGGGACACCTTAAATTTGTCGGAAAAATATAAAATTCTAAAAACCGGCTGATTATGCCCGATCTTCACTGTTCTCACTAAACCAATCTTGATAAAAATCGCCGCAATCTGGCGCTGCATCACTGTTGCGCCGCCGACCGAATGAAACCTGCCTGTCATGCCACGCACATTTGAAAACGCTATAATTTTAGCGGTTATTCCTGCTCTGCTCAATCTATACGCAAAGAAGTTTAGATGTCCAGATGTATTGACGTCTATTGCGCCTGCGATTAATCTTTAGGCCCTATCCTTCAGCATCCCGTCAGGGAGAGACCACATGACGCATAAGCAAGCAACCATCGCAGTACGCAGCGGCCTGAACGATGACGAGCAGTATGGCTGCGTTGTCCCGCCCATCCATCTGTCCAGCACCTACAACTTCACCGACTTCAATGAGCCGCGCGCCCATGACTACTCTCGCCGCGGCAACCCGTCGCGCGATGTGGTGCAGCGCGCGCTGGCGGGATTGGAGGGCGGCGCGGGCGCGGTGATGACCAGCAGCGGCATGTCGGCAATCCACCTGGTGTGCACCGTCTTCCTGAAGCCCGGCGACCTGCTGGTGGCCCCGCACGACTGCTACGGCGGCAGCTACCGCCTGTTTGACAGCCTGAGCAAGCGCGGCGCGTATCGGGTGCGTTTTGTGGATCAGGGTGATGAGGCGGCGCTGGCGGAGGCGTTGCAGGAGCAGCCGAAACTGGTGCTGATTGAGACCCCAAGCAACCCACTGCTGCGCGTGGTGGACATCGAGGCAATCTGCCGGGCCGCCCACGCGGCTGGCGCGCTGACGGTGGTGGACAACACCTTCCTCAGCCCGGCGCTGCAACAGCCGCTGGCGCTGGGAGCGGATCTGGTGGTGCACTCCTGCACCAAATACCTGAACGGCCACTCTGACGTGGTGGCGGGTGCGGTAGTCGCCAAAGACCCGGCACTGGCCACCGAGCTGGCGTGGTGGGCCAATAACATTGGCGTCACCGGCGCGGCCTTCGACAGCTATTTGTTGCTGCGCGGCATCCGTACCCTGTCGCCGCGCATCAAGCAGCAGCAGGCCAACGCGCAGGCGATCGTTGACTATTTAGCCCAGCAACCGCTGGTGAAAAAGCTGTATCATCCCTCCCTGCCGGAGAATGCCGGGCATGAGATCGCCTGCCGCCAGCAGTCGGGCTTTGGCGCGATGCTGAGCTTCGAGCTGGATGGCGACGAGCCAACGCTGCGCCGCTTCCTGAAAGCGCTGCAGCTGTTCACGCTGGCCGAGTCGCTGGGCGGGGTCGAGAGCCTGATCTCCCATACCGCGACCATGACCCACGCGGGCATGGCGCCAGAAGCGCGTAAAGCAGCCGGGATCTCTGACAGCCTGCTGCGCGTCTCCGTGGGGCTGGAAGACAGTGAAGATTTGATTGCCGATCTGGAACAGGCCTTCCAGGCGGCGGCAACGAGGTAAACATGAATGCAATTGCGGTAGCAGCGCCGGCCGGAAGCCGGCAGTTACACAAATTTGGTGGCAGCAGCCTGGCGGATGCGAAGTGTTACCTGCGCGTCGCCGGGATCATGACGGAGTATGCGCGGCCGGGCGACGTGATGGTGGTATCGGCAGCGGGCAGTACCACCAACCAGCTAATTAGCTGGCTGAAACTCAGCCAGAGCGATCGGCTCTCCGCCCATCAGGTGCAGCAAGCGCTGCGCCGTTACCAGAGCGAGCTGATCGCCGGCCTGTTGCCGTCGGCGCAGGCCGAGGCGCTGACGGCGCAATTCATTCATGATCTGGAGCGTCTGGCGGGGTTGCTGGATGGCACCATCACCGACGCGGTCTATGCCGAAGTGGTCGGCCACGGCGAGATCTGGTCGGCCCGCCTGATGGCGGCGGTGCTCAACACGCTGGATCACCCCGCAGCCTGGCTGGATGCGCGCGACTTCCTGCGCGCCGAGCGGGCGGCACAGCCACAGGTGGACGAGGGGCGCTCCTACCCGCTGCTGCAACAGTTGCTGGTGCAACACCCGAACCAGTATCTGGTGGTGACCGGCTTTATCTGCCGCAATGATGCGGGCGAAACCGTGCTGCTTGGCCGCAACGGCAGTGACTACTCTGCCACGCAGATTGGCGCGCTGGCTGGTGTCAGCCGGGTGACCATCTGGAGCGACGTGGCTGGCGTCTACAGCGCCGACCCGCGCAAGGTAAAAGATGCCTGCCTGCTGCCGCTGCTGCGGTTGGATGAGGCGAGCGAACTGGCACGCTTGGCCGCGCCGGTGCTGCACACCCGCACCCTACAGCCGGTCTCCGGCAGCGACATCGACCTGCAACTGCGCTGTAGCTATCAGCCGGAGCAGGGTTCGACCCGCATTGAGCGCGTGCTGGCCTCCGGCACCGGCGCAAAGATTGTCACCAGCCATGATGACATCTGTCTGGTGGAGTTCCACGTGCCGCCGCAGCATGACTTCGCGCTGGCGCAGCGGGAGCTGGATCTGGTGCTCAAGCGCGCGCAGATCAAGCCGCTGGCCACCGGCCTGCACCCGGATCGCAATCTGGTGCAGCTCTGCTACACCTCCGAGGTGGTAAACAGCGCCCTGCGCGTACTGGAGGATGCTGGCCTGCCGGGCCAACTGCACCTGCGTGAGGGGCTGGCGATGGTGGCGCTGGTGGGGGCGGGCGTCTGCAAGAACCCGCTGCACAGCCACCGCTTCTATCAGGAGCTGAAAGACCAGCCGGTGGAGTTTGTCTGGCAGGCGGAGGATGGCATCAGTCTGGTGGCAGTGCTGCGCGTCGGCCCGACCGAGCACCTGATCCAAGGGCTGCACCACTCGCTGTTCCGCGCCGAGAAGCAGATCGGCCTGATGCTGTTTGGCAAAGGCAACATCGGGTCGCGCTGGCTGGAGCTGTTCGCGCGGGAGCAGAAGAATATCTCTGCCCGCAGCGGTTATGAGTTTGTGCTGGCTGGCGTGGTGGACAGCCGCCGCAGCCTGCTGAGCTACGACGGGCTGGACGCCAGCCGCGCGCTGGCCTTCTTTGATGATGAGGCGCGCGAGCACGATGAGGAGTCGCTGTTCCTCTGGATGCGCGCCCACCCCTACGACGATCTGGTGGTGCTGGATGTCACCGCCAGCGAGAACCTCGCCAACCAGTACCTGGATTTCGCCAGCTACGGCTTCCACGTCATCAGCGCCAACAAACTGGCTGGTGCGTCGTGCAGCGACAACTATCGCCAGATCCGCGATGCCTTCGCCAAGACCGGCAGCCGCTGGCTCTACAACGCCACGGTCGGCGCGGGCCTGCCGGTCAACCACACGGTGCGTGACCTGCGTGACAGCGGTGACTCCATTCTGGCGCTCAGCGGCATCTTCTCCGGCACGCTGTCGTGGCTGTTCCTGCAATTTGATGGCACCGTGCCCTTCACCGAGCTGGTGGATCAGGCGTGGCAGCAGGGGCTGACCGAGCCAGACCCGCGTGACGATCTCTCGGGTCAGGACGTGATGCGCAAGCTGGTGATTCTGGCGCGTGAGGCGGGCTATGACATCGAGCCGAATCAGGTGCGCGTGGAGTCGCTGGTGCCACCCCACTGCGCCGCCGGTAGCGTGGATCAGTTCTTTGAGAACGGCGACGCGCTGAATGAGCAGATGGTGCAGCGTCTGGAGGCCGCCAACGAGATGGGGCTGGTGCTGCGCTACGTCGCCCGCTTCGATGCCAACGGCAAGGCGCGCGTCGGCGTGGAAGCGGTGCGCCCGGAGCACCCGCTGGCCGCGCTGCTGCCGTGCGACAATGTGTTCGCGATTGAGAGCCGCTGGTATCGCGATAACCCGCTGGTGATCCGCGGGCCGGGTGCGGGCCGTGACGTCACCGCCGGGGCCATCCAGTCTGACCTCAATCGCCTCGCGCGACTTCTCTAATCCTTTCAACGCCTTCTGCCAGCGCGGCCGAAGGCGTTTTCTTCCCCAGCCCATTTCCCCTTGAATTTTTTTCAACTTGCGTGAAGATTAATCACGGAAACTACACATTATTCAGTTGACTCTTTGAGCAATCTCCGTCATTTTCTATCCATCCGTTTAGACGTCTAGACGCTTATGACGCTAACGATGAGAGAGCGGTGACAACGACAACGCAGTGATTGATGAGGTAGGGGCATGAGTTTTTTCCACGCAAACCAACGGGACGCGCTGAACCAGAGCCTGTCGGAGCTTCAGGGCCAATTTAATGTTTCCTTTGAGTTCTTCCCGCCGCGTACCAGCGAGATGGAAGAGACGTTGTGGAGCTCCATCGACCGCCTCAGCAGCCTGAAACCGAAATTCGTCTCCGTCACCTACGGCGCCAACTCCGGCGAGCGCGACCGTACCCACAGCATCATCAAAGGGATCAAGGATCGCACCGGGCTGGAAGCCGCCCCGCACCTGACCTGCATCGACGCCAGCCGCGACGAGTTGCGCCAGATCGCCCGCGACTACTGGGAGAGCGGCATCCGCCACATTGTGGCCCTGCGCGGCGACCTGCCCCCGCACGGCGGCAAGCCGGAGATGTACGCGACCGATCTGGTGGCGCTGCTGAAAGAGGTGGGGGAGTTCGACATCTCGGTGGCCGCCTACCCGGAAGTGCACCCGGAGGCAAAAAGCGCGCAGGCGGATTTGATCAACCTGAAGCGCAAAATCGACGCCGGTGCCAGCCGCGCCATCACCCAGTTCTTCTTTGACGTGGAGAGCTACCTGCGCTTCCGTGACCGCTGCGTCACCGCTGGCATTGATGTGGAGATTGTGCCGGGCATCCTGCCGGTCTCCAACTTCAAGCAATTGCAGCGCTTCGCCACCATGACCAACGTGCGGGTGCCGCAGTGGATGACCCACATGTTCGAAGGGCTGGATGATGACCCGGAGACGCGCAAGCTGGTGGGCGCCAACATCGCGATGGACATGGTGAAGATCCTCAGCCGTGAGGGTGTGAAAGATTTCCACTTCTACACCCTGAACCGCGCCGAGATGAGCTACGCCATCTGCCACACGCTGGGCATCCGCCCGGCGGCGGTGCCAGCCCACGCCTGATTCCCGCTTGCCACCGGGGCCGCCATGTGCGGCCCCGGCTGTTTTTGGCGCATAAAAAAGGACGCCCGCAGGCGTCCTGTGCCGTTCAACCACCCGTTTAGCCAGTGTTGCGCATCCCGGCGGCGACGCCCGCGATGGTGACCATCAGCGCCAGTTCCACTTGCGGATCGGACTCCTCCTGCTGGCGCAGGCGGTGCAGCAACTCCGCCTGCAATACGTTCAGCGGGTCGGTGTAGACGTTGCGCAGCGCGATGGATTCGGCAATCCACGGCAGGTCAGCCATCAGGTGATCGTCATTGGCGATGGTCAGCACCACGTTGATGTCGCTGGCCAGCTGGTCACGCAGCTGCTTGCCGAGCGGCCAGAGTGACGTGTCCACCAGCCGCTGGTCGTAGTACTCCGCCAGCCACAGGTCAGCCTTGGCGAACACCATCTCCAGCATCCCGATGCGCGTGGAGAAGAAGGGCCAGTCGCGGCACATGGTCTCCAGCTCATCCTGGTTGCCCTCTTCCACCGCTTTTTGCAGCGCCGCGCCCGCGCCCAGCCAGGCCGGTAGCATCAGGCGGTTCTGCGTCCAGGCAAAGATCCACGGGATGGCGCGCAGGCTTTCCACGCCGCCATTCGGACGACGCTTGGCCGGGCGCGAGCCGAGCGGCAGTTTGCCCAGCTCCAGTTCCGGCGTGGCGGCGCGGAAGTAGGGCACGAAGTCCGGGTTTTCCCGCACGTAGCCGCGGTACATGGTGCAGGAGACGTCAGAGAGCAGATCCATGACACGCCGCCACTCCGGTTTTGGCTCTGGCGGCGGCAGCAAGTTGGCCTCCAGAATCGCCCCGGTGTAGAGCGCCAGGCTGCTGATGGTCACTTCTGGCAGGCCGAACTTGAAGCGGATCATCTCGCCTTGTTCAGTAACGCGCAGGCCGCCCTTCAGGCTGCCCGGCGGCTGGGAGAGCAGGGCAGCATGGGCCGGTGCGCCGCCACGGCCAATCGAGCCGCCGCGTCCGTGGAACAGGGTCAGCGCCACGCCCGCTTTTTCGCAGGTGTTGAGCAACGCCTCTTGCGCGCGGTACTGCGCCCAGGAGGCCGCCATCACGCCAGCATCCTTGGCTGAGTCAGAGTAGCCAATCATCACCATCTGCTTGCCCTGAATGTAGCCGCGATACCAGTCGATGTTCAGCAACTGGGTCATCACCGTGTCGGCGTTGTTCAGGTCATCCAGCGTCTCAAACAGCGGCGCGACCGGGATTTGGAATGGGCAGCCCGCCTCTTTGAGCAGCAGCTGCACTGCCAGCACGTCCGACGGGGTGCGCGCCATCGAGATGACATAGGCGGCGATGGAGCCTTGCGGTGCCTCGGCGATCACCTTGCAGGTCTCCAGCACCTCCAGCGTCTCGGCGCTTGGCTCCCACTGGCGCGGCACCAGCGGGCGTTTGGAGTTCAGTTCGCGGATCAGGAAGGCCTGCTTGTCCGCCTCTGACCAGCTTTCGTAGTCGCCCAGCCCCAGATAGCGGGTGATCTCGGCGATCGCCTCGGTGTGGCGGGTGCTCTCCTGACGCACGTCGATGCGCACCAGCGGCACGCCGAAACAGCGGATGCGGCGCAGGGTGTCCAGCAACTGGCCGTTGGCGATGATGCCCATGCCGCAGGCGTGCAGCGACTGGTAGCAGGCGTAGAGCGGCTCCCACAGCTGTTCGTTCTGCACCAGCAGGTCATGCGGACGCACCGCGTGCTCGCCCTTGAGGCGCGCCTCAAGATAGGTCTGGGTTTTGGTGAGCTGGCTACGCACGCCCTTGACGATCTCGCGGTACGGCTCCAGTACCTCATCGCCGCCAGCGCGGGCGCGCAGTTCGGGCGTGCACTCGGACATCGACAACTCCGACACCAGCACCGCGATGTCACGCAGGAACAGGTCAGCGGCTTTCCAGCGGCTCAGCAGCAGGGCGCGGCGGGTGATCTCGGCGGTCACGTTCGGGTTGCCGTCGCGGTCGCCACCCATCCAGGAGGTGAAGCGTACCGGGTTGGCCTCCACCGGCAGTTGGTAGCCGATGGCGCTCTCCAGTTGCTCATTCAGTTCGCGCAGGAAGGCCGGCACGCCCTCCCACAGGCTGTTTTCCACCACCGCAAAGCCCCACTTGGCCTCATCAATCGGCGACGGGCGGTGTTTGCGGATCTCATCGGTGTGCCAGGACTGGGCGATCAGCTGGCGCAGGCGGCGCATGATTTTGTTGCGCTCGTAGTCGGCCAGATCGTTGTGGTCGAGCTGGCTCAGGCAGGTGTTCACCTCAACCATCTTGTGGATCAGGGTGCGGCGGGTGATCTCGGTCGGGTGCGCGGTCAGCACCAGTTCAATGGAGAGGTTGTCCACCGCGTCGCGCAGCTGATCCTGCGTGACGCTGTTCTCTTTCAGGCGCGTGAGCAAACGGGCCAGCGCCTCCGGGTTGCTGGCGGCCTCGCCGTTCGGCGAGATGCTGTGGTACTGCTCCGCCGTGTTGGTCAGGTTAAGGAACTGGCTGAAGGCGCGGGCGACCGGCAACAACTCCTCATTGGAGAGGTTTTGCAGGGTGGAGAGCAGTTTCTGGCGATGCTCCTCATTGCCGGCGCGGGATGACTTGGAGAGCTTACGGATGGTTTCGACGCGATCCAGAATGTGTTCGCCCAGTGTTTCCTTAATGGTTTCACCGAGCAGTTTGCCGAGCATACTGACATTACTTCGCATTGCAGAATATTGTTCGTTCATAGACCCTGACCTGTTTCTCTCGTTTCTTGTTTTGTAAGTAACTTTCACCCGTAAGGCCTCGCCCGTGCATCACGTCATCGGCCGCGCAGCCTACCCCTATATGTACCTTAAAAGCGGCGTTTTCCTTACTCCTAAAACGCCCTTTGGCGGCAAATCTGTTGAAATTTAATTACAGCGCGCCGGTTATCAGCCTGACTAATCTGCGCGCCATGCCGTGGCGGTCAGCCGTGGCAGAAGTGGTGGATCACCTGGGTTAGCAGCGTGCGCGTCGGCTGGATGAAGCCCATGTCCAGATACTCATCCGGCTGGTGCGCCTGCTCAATGGAGCCGGGGCCGAGCACCAGCGTCGGGCAGATCTGCTGGATGAAGGGCGCCTCGGTGCAGTAGTTGACGATCTCGGTGCGCGTACCGAGCAGTTTCTCCACCACCTTGACCAGCGGATGCTCCGCCGGGCACTCATAGCCCGGCACCGGCGGGTGCAGTTCAGTGACGGTCAGCCGCCCCGGCCAGCGCTGGCTGACCGGCTCGAGCGCCAGGTTCAGCATCTCATTCAGGTCTGACAGCGTCAGCCCCGGCAGCGGGCGCATGTCCATATGCAGTTCGCAGCAGGCGCAGATGCGGTTGGAGGCATCGCCGCCGTGGATGTGGCCGAAGTTCATCGTCGGGTAGGGAATGACGAAGCCGTCGTGGTGGTAGCGCTCTTTCAGCGCGTTGCGCAGCCCCATCAGCTGGGTGATGGACTCATGCATCAGTTCGATGGCGTTGACGCCGCGCGACGGGTCGCTGGAGTGGCCGGACTGGCCGGTGATGCGGATGGCGCTCGACATGTGCCCCTTATGGGCGCGCACCGGCTTCAGCGAGGTCGGTTCACCGATGATGGCGCACTCCGGTCGCAGCGTGGTGGAGCGGGCGAAATAGCTCGCGCCAGCCATGGTGGTCTCCTCATCCGCCGTCGCGAGGATATAGAGCGGCTTATTCAGTTTGCTCAGGTCGATGTCGCGCAACGCATCAAGGATAAAGGCGAAGAAACCCTTCATATCGGCGGTGCCGAGGCCATAGAGGCGGTTTTCATGCTCGGTCAGGGTGAAGGGGTCGCGCGTCCAGCGGCCATCGTCAAAGGGCACGGTGTCGGTGTGGCCAGCCAGCAGCAGGCCGCCGCTGCCACTGCCGATGCTGGCTATCATATTGAATTTATTGTGCGTATCCGGCACCGGCTGGATGTCTACCTCAAAGCCCAAATCGCGGAACCAGCCAGCAAGCAGAGTGATTAACCCCTCATTGCTCTGGTCGAGGGCGCTGTCGGTGGCGCTGATGGATGGCGTGGCGATCAGCGCCCGGTATAGCTCAATAAAAGGAGGTAATTTCATCTTCACTGTTGACAGCCCTTTGTTAGGATAGTATCAATATTCATGCATTTATTTTGAATAAAAATACAGTAAGCCTGAGCGGAAAGAAACCGGTAACGGCCCGGTCAAAAAACCGCCGGCTCAACGCCACGGGTGAACGGCAACAGAGTGCTGGCAACCCGCTACCCTGTATTAGCGTCTGACGTGCTGCGTCAGCCATCCATCACTAAGAAGGTGAACGGCCCTCATGTTGAATACGCTGATTGTTGGAGCCAGTGGTTATGCCGGTGCGGAACTCGCGACCTACCTGAATCGTCATCCGCATACGAACATAACCGGTTTGATGGTTTCAGCGCAAAGTGCAGATGCAGGAAAATTGCTCTCCGAGTTGCACCCGCAGTTGAAAGGCATCATCGATCTGCCGGTGCAGCCGCTGGAGGATGTCGCCGCCGCCGCACAGGGCGTGGACGTGGTGTTCCTCGCCACCGCCCATGCGGTCAGCCACGATCTGGCCCCGCAGTTTTTGGCCGCGGGCTGTGTGGTATTCGACCTCTCCGGCGCCTATCGCGTACAGGATCCGGCCTTCTACAGTGAATTCTATGGCTTTGAGCACCAGCACCTCGACTGGCTGGAAAAGGCGGTCTATGGCCTGGCGGAGTGGAACACCGAGGCATTGAAAGATGCCCAGCTGATCGCGGTGCCGGGCTGCTACCCGACGGCGGCGCAGCTTTCGCTGAAGCCGCTGATCGACAACGACCTGCTCGATCTGGCGCAGTGGCCGGTGATCAACGCCACCAGCGGCGTCAGCGGCGCGGGCCGCAAGGCCAGCCTCGCCAGCAGCGTCTGTGAGACCAGCCTCCAGCCCTACGGCATCTTTACCCACCGCCACCAGCCCGAGATCGCCAGCCACCTTGGCCGTCAGGTGATCTTCACGCCGCATTTGGGCAACTTCCCGCGCGGCATTCTGGAGACCATCACCTGCCGCCTGAAACCGGGCGTCACGGCGCAGGACGTGGCGGAAGCGTTCCACACGGCTTACCACCACAAGCCGCTGGTGCGCCTCTATGAGAAAGGGGTGCCGGCGCTGAAGGATGTGGTCGGCCTGCCGTTCTGCGATATCGGCTTTGCCGTGCAGGGCGAGCATCTGATTGTCGTTGCCACGGAGGACAACCTGTTGAAAGGGGCCTCTGCCCAGGCGGTGCAGTGCCTGAACCTGCGCTTCGGTTTCCCGGAGACCCAGTCGCTGCTGTAATTCCCAGTGGTGCCGCATGGCGGCGCCCGGACATATTGGACAAAAAGATTTCAACAGGTTGAGGGGCGAACGATGAATCCATTAATTATCAAACTCGGTGGCGTGCTGCTGGACAGCGAAGAGGCGCTGGAGCGCCTGTTTGGCGCGCTGGTGGCCTACCGGCAGGCGCATCAGCGCCCGCTAGTGATCGTCCACGGCGGCGGCTGTCTGGTGGATGAGCTGATGAAGAAGCTCTCCCTGCCGGTGGTGAAGAAGCAGGGGCTGCGCGTCACGCCAGCTGACCAGATCGACATCATCACCGGTGCGCTGGCTGGCACCGCCAACAAAACCCTGCTGGCCTGGGCGCTGAAAAACAACATCAATGCCGTGGGCCTGAGCCTCGCCGACGGCAACGCGGTCAGCGTGACCCCGCTGGATGAGGAGCTGGGCCATGTCGGCAAAGCCGCGCCCGGCAACCCTGACCTGCTCAACACCCTGCTGGCGGCCGGCTACCTGCCGATTGTCAGCTCCATCGGCATCACCGCGAGCGGCGAGCTGATGAACATCAATGCCGATCAGGCGGCGACCGCGCTGGCGGAAACGCTGGGCGCAGACCTGATTCTGCTCTCCGACGTCAGCGGCATTTTGGATGGCAAAGGACAGCGCATCGCTGAGATGACCGCAGAAAAAGCGGAGCAGCTGATCGCTCAGGGCATCATCACCGACGGCATGGTGGTGAAAGTGAATGCCGCGCTGGACGCGGCGCGCACCCTGGGCCGCCCGGTGGATATCGCCAGCTGGCGCAACACCGAAAAGCTGCCGGCCCTGTTTAACGGCGTGGCCATCGGCACCCGCATCCTGGCTTAATCCGGGCTTATAACGAATATATCGACTCTGTTTCAAGGAAATCATCATGCAAACCAAAGGCATCAAAAAAATCGTTCTGGCCTACTCCGGCGGTCTGGACACCTCTGCAATCATTCCGTGGCTGAAAGAGAACTACGATTGCGAAGTGGTGGCGTTCGTCGCTGATATCGGCCAGGAGCGCGGCGATCTGGAAGGGATTGAGAAAAAAGCCCTGCGTACCGGCGCGTCAGAGTGCCATGTGGTGGATCTGCGTGAAGAGTTCATCAAGGATTACGTCTACCCGGTGCTGCAAACCGGTGCCCTGTACGAAGGCAGCTACCTGCTGGGGACGTCCATGGCGCGTCCGCTGATCGCCAAGGCGCAGGTGGAACTGGCACTGAAAGTGGGCGCAGACGCCCTGTGCCACGGCGCAACCGGCAAGGGCAACGATCAGGTGCGTTTCGAAACCACCTACACCGCACTGGCCCCGCAGCTGCAAGTGGTGGCACCGTGGCGTGAGTGGGATCTGCGCTCCCGTGAGGCGCTGCTGGCCTACCTGAAAGAGCGTGATATCCCGACCACCGCGTCGCTGGAGAAGATCTACAGCCGTGACGAGAACGCGTGGCACATCTCCACCGAAGGTGGCGTGCTGGAAAGCCCGTGGAACGCGGCCAACAAAGATTGCTGGGCCTGGACCGTAGACCCGGAAGAGGCACCGGATCAGCCGGAGCTGGTGACCGTCAAGGTTGAGAAGGGCTGCGTGGTGGCCGTAAACGGCCAAGAGCTAAGCCCGTTCAAGTGTCTGGAAGCACTGAACGAGCTGGGCGTGAAGCACGGCGTGGGCCGTATCGACATCGTCGAGAACCGTCTGGTGGGCATCAAGTCCCGCGGCTGCTACGAAACCCCAGGGGGCACCATCATGATGGCAGCACTGCGTGGCGTTGAGCAGCTGGTGCTGGACCGTGACAGCTTCAAATGGCGTGAGCAGCTGGGCCACGAGATGTCCTACGTGGTGTATGACGGCCGCTGGTTCGCCCCGCTGCGTCAGTCCATTCAGGCTGCGGCGGAGACGCTGGCAGAAGAGGTGAATGGCGAAGTGGTGGTGAAACTCTACAAAGGCACCGCCACCGCTATCCAGAAGCAGTCTGCCAACAGCCTCTACTCAGAAGAGTTCGCCACCTTTGGTGAAGATGAGGTGTACGACCACAGCCACGCTGGCGGCTTCATCCGTCTCTTCTCGCTCTCTTCCCGCATCCGTGCGCTGAACGCGAAGAAGCAGTAATCGTCAGGGGCCGGTAGCGGCCCCTGTCAGCCAATTTTTTAACAGGGCGCCACGGCGCCCTGTCAGTCACAGCATGAAACAGAAGGACGGACACTATGGCACTTTGGGGCGGGCGTTTTACCCAAGCAGCAGACCAACGGTTCAAACAACTCAATGACTCCCTGCGCTTTGATTACCGGCTGGCCGAGCAGGATATTGTCGGCTCGGTCGCGTGGTCGAAGGCGCTGGTGACGGTCAACGTGCTGACGCAGGATGAGCAGCAGCGACTGGAGGAGGCATTGACGTTCCTGCTGGAAGAGGTGCGCGCCAACCCGGAAGCCATCGTGCAGAGCGATGCCGAGGATATCCACAGTTGGGTAGAGCAGAAGCTGATCAACAAGGTGGGCGATCTCGGCAAGAAGCTGCACACCGGCCGTAGCCGTAACGATCAGGTCGCCACCGACCTGAAGCTGTGGTGCAAGGCGCAGATCGCCGAACTGCTGCTGTCGTTGCAGAACCTGCAACAGGCGCTGGTGGCGACGGCAGAAGCCAATCAGGACGCGGTAATGCCGGGCTATACCCACCTGCAACGCGCCCAGCCAGTGACGTTCGCCCACTGGTGCATGGCCTACGTGGAGATGCTGGCGCGTGACGAAAGCCGCCTGCATGACACCTTGAAGCGCCTCGACGTCAGCCCGCTGGGCTGTGGCGCGCTGGCCGGTACTGCCTACCCGATTGACCGTGAGCAACTGGCCGGCTGGCTCGGTTTCGCCTCGGCGACCCGCAACAGCCTGGACAGCGTCTCTGACCGCGATCACGTGATGGAGCTGCTCTCCAACGCCGCCATCAGCATGGTGCACCTGTCGCGCTTCGCAGAAGACCTGATCTTCTTCAACACCGGCGAGGCAGGCTTTGTGGAGCTGTCAGACCGCGTGACCTCCGGCTCCTCGCTGATGCCGCAGAAGAAGAACCCGGATGCGCTGGAACTGATCCGTGGCAAGTGCGGGCGGGTGCAGGGTGCGCTGGCTGGCATCATGATGACCATGAAGGGACTGCCGCTGGCCTATAACAAGGACATGCAGGAGGACAAGGAGGGGCTGTTCGACGCGCTCGAGACTTGGTTCGACTGCCTGAACATGGCGGCGCTGGTGCTGGATGGCATTCAGGTAAAACGCCCGCGCACCAAGGAGGCGGCGGAGCAGGGCTACGCCAACGCCACCGAGCTGGCGGACTATCTGGTCGCGAAGGGCATCCCGTTCCGTGAGGCGCACCACATCGTGGGTGAGGCGGTGGTGGAAGCCATCCGTCAGGGCGTGGCGCTGGAAGCGCTGCCGCTTGCCGACCTGCAACAGTTCAGCAGCGTGATTGGCGAGGACGTCTACCCGATCCTGTCGCTGCAATCCTGTCTGGACAAGCGTGCCGCCAAAGGCGGTGTCTCGCCGCAACAGGTTGCGCAGGCGATCCAGGAAGCGAAACAGCGTCTGGCGTAATTAAGCGTTCGAACGTTGCGCCATAAAAAAAGCCCTGCAATGCAGGGCTTTATTTTTTTATGGCGTAATAAAATAAATGGAATTATTTCGCGGTTACGGCTTTGAACTCTATGCTGGCTCTCTCTTCCCATCTGGGACGCCAAAACTCAACATAACCTTATACTGTTCGCCTGCGTTGATATTTTTATCTCCGCAGAAGAGAGTAACGTCATTACCGTTATGGGCCACGCTGCTGTAATAACCTTTGCCAGCGTGGCGCGCATATATTTATTATTTTTGTACACCATAACGCGGTTTTCACCCTTGGACAGCGGCGCTGCCCAAGGTTTTAATCGCGTTATCAGCCAGCGTGAAAGATTTTACCTTTTCTGGCTTCACATCATTAACGCTTGTCGAGCATATCCTGCGTGACAGTCAGGCTATACAGCAGAGTATTTTTACCCTGGTAGCTCGGCTTCACATTGGTTTTATACAGTTCAATGACATCGCCAGCCACCATCGGAATGCCATAACGGGCAGTTACTGCACCGGTGACCGGGTCGGCTTTATGGACGCCGTAATAGGCTTTGCCATTGTAGTACTCACCAATATAGGTACCGTTTTGGTAGATGCGGAAGTCGTTCTTGCCAGCCGCGACCTCTTTTTGCATTACCAAGTCAACCTCAGGCTTGTTTTTAACGACTTCGATGCCGAAGTAGTTAATGCCTTCTGGATAGACCACGTTGTTGGTAAACGGTGCGAACACTTTGCTGTAGGCATACTGCGGTGCCTGCGCTGGCGTCATGCCGCTGTGCTCCGGGCTAACCTGTTTCGCTATACCCGGTTGGTCACGGGCCATCGACCAGATACCAATCATGCCCATGTTACGCTCTTGCGCCTGTTTCATGACCATATCGGCGTCAGAGAGGTAGAACACCTCGCCCTGTACGTCGTTGTAGCCAATCATCGGCGTGGTGCCCATCATGGCGTTGATCTGTGCGTCAGATTTTTCCGGCCAGATCGCTTTCAGCTGTTTGAACAGGTTGTCGATGGCGGAGGTGGCGCACTGACCGTGGATGTTCTGACCTTCGGTATTATCAGACTGGCAGATAGCGTTGCCGTAGTCCATGGTCATAACGTTCACGCCAGAGAGTTCCACGCCCTTGGCGCGTGCATCTTCCAGCACATACAGCCCTTCAGCGGTCAGGCCGGTCGGCAGGATCGGCAGGGTGTACCACAGTGCCACCGTGCGTTTTTCTGCTTTCCACTGATCCTGAACGGCTTTCACTGCTTCGTTGCGGCGCTGGATCGAGTCATGGTCAGCAACCCAAGTACCTTCGATGTCGAAGTCGAGCACGTTCAGGTTCAGGTTATCAACGATGTCGTAGTAGAGCTTCTGCAGGTCATCCGGGTTCTTACAGGCCGCAGCCAGCGGGGCGTTGTTTGCGCCGCCAATGGAGACCATGACGTCGCCGCCTGCTTCACGCAGTGCCTTGATTTTGCTGTACTGCGCATAGTCGTGCATGTTGTAGGCAGTACCCCAAGTCGGCTGACAGGTGTCTGCATTTTTCGCAACCACGAACGCCAGGGTGAAGTGGTTGATGTTCTGCTCACGCGCCAGGGTCGCCAGATCCGGGATGGAATTCAGGGTGAAGTCAACGTACGGGGCGTAGACGTGGGCCGGCCACGGAGATTTCGCTGTACCTACGCGCTCTTTGGTGCCGCTCCAGTCGTTATAGTTTGCCCACAGGTTCGCATCAGTCGGTGAGACAGCCTGTACGGTATTCTGGGAGACATACGGCTGGCCTTGGAACTGAACCAGCTGGCCAGCGCTGTAACGCGTTTTGGCGTTAAATTGCGGTGCTTTTTTCAGCTCTTGCTCGCTGTAGGTCTTGGTTGCGCCAAGCGGTTTCCACGGACGGCCGTTGTTGCCGTTCGGGTTCTGGTTGCCAGCCACGGACGGGTTGTCACCGATGGTGTAGAACAGCGCTTCATAGCTCTGGCCATTCATGGTTACCACATCACCTTTGTTATAGGTTTTGCTGGCGTTCCAGGTTTCGGTTGCTTTGTAGAGCTGCCACGGGCTGCCGGCACCCGGCGTGAAGGAGTAAGCCCCCATCGCGCCTTTTGCCTGCCAGGTCGCATCCTGCCAGATTACGATAGTCCCTTCAGCGTAGCTTTTCTCAACGCTGAAGTTCTCATAGGTAGGGGTTTCACCGCCGTTGATATCACAGGAGGTCGGGTTACCGTACTGCGCGATCTCTGCGGCAGTCGCGTCACGCTGATAACGCCACGGGTTGTTTGCTTGGTCGTTGCTGGCATCTTTCGGGCAATTAGAGGCGCCGACCCACCAGGCATTGGTGTAGACATCGCCGTCAAAAATCACCTCATAGGTGGTACCACCCTCTTGACCACTCCAGGCCTCCAGGGCAAAAGCATTGACCGCACAGGCACCCATTCCGAGTGCAATGAGCGACTTAGAAATAATATTAAGTTTCATGATAATTCCATTTTACTGACATTGAAATAAAGGATGGTCGAACCGGAAAGATAATATCAAAAGAGGATGATTGTTTTATTTAAACATGATTTTAAGAGGCGTGATGTATTTAATTATTAATTTGATAATTAACGAATTATTCAATTTTTAACATAAAAATATTTTTTATATTTTATGGCGTTGCGGGGGGTTGGCTTTTTTATAGGGTCAAATTAGGTGTTAAAGATTAAAGAATAGTGTGAAGGTAATATGGCAGGTGTTAATTAGGTAATGCAGCTATAGAAATAGGAATAAAAAAACCGGGCGCATTGGCCCGGTTTTTTTATAAAAAATGATTATTCGCCAGGACAGCGTTGGCAGCGCTCAATTTCATCATTGCCAAGACGTAATTTGGCATTCAGGTCACGCAGGGCGGTACGCAGCCCCTCTTCAATGACCGGATGGTAGAACGGCATATCCAGCATCTGGCTGATGGTCATCTGTTGCTGGTGCGCCCAAGCCAGCAGGTGCGCCAGATGCTCGGCATCCGGCCCCATCATCTCGGCACCCAGGAAGCGGCCGCTACCCTGCTCACCATAGACGCGCAGCACGCCTTGGTTACGCAGCATGACGCGGGAACGGCCCTGATTCTCAAAGGAGACCTCGCCGATAGCAAAGCAGTTGCAGTCTCCCAGCGCGCTGTTCAGCTCACGGTAGGAGGCGCCGACCATCGCAATCTGCGGATCGGAGAAGACCACCGACAGGGTGCTGCGGCGCAGGCCGGGGGTCACTTCCGGGAACGCGCCGGCGTTATGGCCAGCAATGCGCGCCTGATCGCTCGCCTCATGCAGCAGCGGCAGCTGGTTGCTGGCGTCACCGGCAATGAAGATGTGTGGCACGCTGGTCTGCATGGTCAGGCGGTCAGCCACCGGCACGCCGCGCGCGTCTAGCGCCAGCGAGGTGTTCTCCAGGCCAATCCGGTCGGTGTTCGGGCGGCGGCCAGTGGCGGCCAGCACGTAATCCACCATGATCTCCTGCGGCTGGCCCTGCTTGTCGAGATAGCGGATGAAGACGCGATCGCCCTCCCGCTGCATCATCTCTACCTTTACGTCGGCATCAAGCGGGAACTCGCTGCCCAGCGTCTGGGCGGCATATTCACGCACCCGTGGGTCAGTCAGCGGGCCGACCGCGCCACCCACGCCGAAGACATTGACCTTCACGCCGAGGCGGTGCAGCGCCTGCCCCAGCTCCAGACCAATCACGCCGGGGCCGAACACCGCCACGGCGGCCGGCAGGTCGTCCCAGTTGAAGACGTCATCATTGATGATCAGGCGATCGCCCAGCGAGTCCCAGGCCGTCGGCCAGGTGGGGCGGGAGCCGGTGGCGATCACGATGCGCTGCGCGACGATGCGGGTGTGGTCATCCACCATCAGCGTGTTGTCATCGATGAAGCGGGCATAGCCAGCGATTTTGTCACGCGCCGGGATGCTCTCCACCCCTTCCAGCACGAAACCGACAAAGCGGTCGCGCTCGCGTTTGACGCGATCCATCACCTCACGGCCATTGATCAGGGTTTCGCCCTGCGGATGCACGCCGAAGCCCGGCGCACGTTCAATCTGGTGGACGGCTTCCGCCGCCGCAATCAGCAGCTTGGAGGGCATACAGCCTACCCGCGCGCAGGTAGTACCAAACGGGCCGCCCTCAATCATCACCACGCTAGGGGTGGAGAGTTTCGCGGCGCGATACGCACCCAGGCCAGCAGTCCCGCCGCCAATGACGGCAACGTCTACGTTCAGTTGTTTCATGTGATGCCTCTTTTGCTGTTGCTGTATAAAACGCGATGGTCGAACCGGAAAGAAAAAAGGCGGGCCGTAGCCCGCCAAACTTCACGTTGGCTTTTCTTATTGTTAATACGCAGGGATGGCTTATCTCTTACGCGATCTTAGGCAGTCAGGAACACTTCCAGGTCATCGCTGCCGCCGATGTGGCGACCGCCGATGAAGACCTGCGGAACCGTGGCGCGGCCAGAGACAGCACGCAGGCTGACGGTGGTCGCGTCTTTGCCCAGCACGATCTCTTCATACTGGATGCCGCGGTCTTGCAGCATCTGTTTGGCTTTGGCGCAGAACGGGCAGCCCGGCTTGGTGAAGACCGAGACCGACTCCTGGATTTTGAACTCAGGGGCCAGGTACTTCAGCATGGTATCCGCGTCAGAGACTTCAAACGGGTCGCCCGGTTTGTTCGGCTCAACGAACATCTTCTCAACCACGCCGTTGCGTACCAGCATGGAGTAACGCCAGGAGCGCGGGCCAAAGCCCAGGTCAGCTTTCTCGACCAGCATCTCCATGCCCTTGGTGAACTCGCCGTTACCATCCGGGATGAAGGTGATGTTTTCTGCGCGCTGCTCAGATTTCCAGGCGTTCATCACGAAGGTGTCGTTCACGGAGACACACAGGATGCTGTCCACGCCGTGCTGGCGGAATACGCTGGCCAGCTCGTTGTAACGCGGCAGGTGGCTGGAGGAGCAGGTTGGGGTGAAGGCGCCCGGCAGCGAGAATACGATGACGGTTTTGTTTTTGAACAGATCGTCAGTAGACACATCTACCCACTGGTCGCCTTGACGAGTATGGAATACTACCTGTGGTACTTGCTTACCTTCTTGGCTTGCGAACATCGATAACCTCTTAAAAAGAATTGATAATTTTTTATTGCTGCGGGTGTCTTCGCTTGTTGGTGTACATTATTCATGCTGGGGCTTGATAGTTCTAATCGTTGATTGCTATCTTATTCATTGCCATGAGCTATCATGGGGTCGGAGGAATTTAATGAACATTCGCGATTTAGAGTATTTGGTTGCCCTGGCGGAATTCCGTCACTTTCGGCGTGCGGCAGATGCCTGCCACGTCAGCCAGCCCACCCTGAGTGGCCAGATCCGCAAGCTGGAAGATGAGCTGGGCGTGATGCTGCTGGAGCGTACCAGCCGTAAGGTGCTGTTTACCCAGGCCGGGCTGTTGCTGGTGGAGCAGGCACGCACGGTGCTGCGAGAGGTGAAAGTGTTGAAGGAGATGGCGAGCCAGCAGGGCGAAACCATGTCCGGGCCGCTGCATATCGGGCTTATCCCGACGCTTGGCCCCTATCTGTTGCCGCACATCATCCCGATGCTGCACCAGACCTTCCCAAAGCTGGAGATGTACCTGCATGAGGCGCAGACCCACCAGTTGCTGGCGCAACTCGACAGCGGCAAGCTGGATTGTGCCATTCTGGCACTGGTGAAGGAGTCGGAGGCCTTTATCGAGGTGCCGCTGTTTGATGAGCCAATGAAGCTGGCGGTCTATAGCGATCACCCGTGGGCCGGGCGCGATCGCGTGGCGATGGCGGAGCTGTCTGGTGAAAAGTTGCTGATGCTGGAGGATGGCCACTGCCTGCGCGATCAGGCGATGGGCTTCTGCTTCCAGGCCGGTGCGGACGAGGACACCCACTTCCGCGCCACCAGCCTTGAAACGCTGCGCAACATGGTGGCCGCCGGTAGCGGCATCACCCTGCTGCCGTCACTGGCGGTGCCGAATGAGCGCCAGCGTGATGGCGTGAGTTACATGCAGTGCATCAAGCCGGAGCCGAAGCGTACCGTGGCTTTGGTCTACCGCCCCGGCTCCCCCCTGCGCGGCCGCTATGAGCAGCTGGCAGAGTCCATCAAAGATCACATGCAGACGCTGTTCACCGCTGGTTTAAAACAGGCGGTTTAAGCCGTTCAGCGCTGCCACGCGGTAGGCTTCCGCCATCGTGGGGTAGTTGAAGGTGGTATTGACGAAATACTCGATGGTATTGCCTTCCCCCTTCTGTTCCATGATGGCCTGGCCGATATGGATGATCTCCGCCGCGCGCTCGCCAAAGCAGTGAATCCCCAGGATCTGCTTGGTCTCGCGGTGGAACAGCAGCTTCAGGCTGCCCACGCTCATCCCGGCAATCTGTGCGCGTGCCAGATGCTTGAACTGCGCGCGACCCACCTCGTACGGCACCTTCATCGCCGTCAGCTCCTGCTCAGTTTTGCCAACCGCACTGATCTCCGGGATGGTGTAGATGCCGCTCGGGATGTTCTCAATCAAATGTACTTTCGATTCGCCCTGAATCATCGCCTGCGCGGCAATGCGCCCCTGATCGTAGGCGGCGGACGCCAGACTCGGGTAGCCAATCACATCGCCCACCGCATAGATATGCGACAACGCGGTCTGGTACATGCTGTTCACTTTCAGCAGGCCACGGCTGTCAGCCTGGAGGCCAATGTTCTCCAGCCCCAGCCCATCGGTGTTGCCGGTGCGGCCGTTGGCGTAGAGCAGGCAGTCGGCCTTCACCTTCTTGCCAGATTTCAGATGGACAATCACGCCATCCTCCACCCCTTCGATCTTCTCGTACTCTTCGTTATGGCGAATCACCACGCCATTGTTCCAGAAGTGGTAGGAGAGGGCGTCTGACATCTCTTGATCGAGGAAGGCCAGCAGGCGGTCACGGGTGTTGATCAGGTCAACTTTGACGTTCAGTCCGCGGAAGATCGAGGCATATTCACAGCCGATCACCCCGGCACCGTAGATCAGCACGTGGCGTGGCGCGTGGTCCAGTTGCAGGATCGAGTCGCTGTCATAGACGCGCGGGTGGTTGAAATCGACGTTCGCCGGGCGATAGGGGCGGGAGCCGCAGGCGATCACAATCTGCCCGGCGGTCAGCTCGTCATGGGTGCCGTCCGGGTAGCGCACGCGCACGGTGTTGGCGTCGATGAAGCTGGCGTCACCGGAGAAGAGCTGGCACTGGTTGCGCTCATAGAAACTCTGGCGCATACGCGTCTGCTGGTTAATCACGGAGTCGGCATGGCGCAGGATGTCGGGGAAAGTGGAGCTGAGAGACCGGGAGGTGGTGTCACTGTAGAGCGGGTTTTGATTGAATTCGATAATGCGGCTGACCGCGTGGCGGAGGGCTTTGGAGGGGATGGTGCCCCAGTGGGTACAGCCGCCGCCGACGTTGTTGAAGCGTTCTATCACCGCAACCCGTGCGCCCTGTTTCACCAGGCCCATTGCGGCTCCCTCGCCGCCAGGGCCGGAACCGATGACAATGGCATCAAAATGGAAGTGCTGTTGCATGTCGAAGACACCTATTCTTATACAAAAATACAACGAGATTGTAACATCATAGGCGCGAATCCCCAATTTGCCGTAGTCATTTCGTGGGGCGGTGGCATTTTTTCACCGTCATTGACTGTTGCATGTTTGTAGAAGCATGCTACCGAAAAAGTTTGATATAGTGCGGTGATGGCCGGCAAATCGTTTGTCTGGACACTTTTTGGGAAGGGTTATGGGCGTAAGAGCACAACAGAAGGAACGCACCCGGCGCTCGTTGATTGAGGCGGCGTTCAGCCAGCTCAGCGCGGAGCGGAGCTTTGCCAGCCTGAGCCTGCGGGAGGTCTCCCGCGAGGCGGGGATCGCGCCCACCTCCTTCTATCGCCACTTCCGTGATGTGGATGAACTGGGACTGACCATGGTGGACGAAAGCGGCCTGATGTTGCGCCAGCTGATGCGTCAGGCGCGCCAGCGCATCGCCAAGGGCGGCAGCGTGATCCGCACGTCGGTCTCGACCTTTATGGAGTTCATCGGCAATAACCCCAACGCCTTCCGGTTGCTGCTGCGGGAGCGCTCCGGCACCTCCGCCGCGTTCCGTGCCGCCGTCGCCCGTGAGATCCAGCACTTCATCGCGGAACTGGCTGACTACCTGGAGCAGGAGAGCCACATGCCGCGCAGCTTTACCGAGGCGCAGGCTGATGCGATGGTCACCATTGTCTTTAGCGCTGGCGCCGAGGCGCTGGATGTCGGCCCCGAGCAGCGTCGGCAGCTGGAGGAGCGGCTGGTGCTGCAACTCCGCATGATTTCCAAGGGCGCATACTACTGGTATCGCCGTGAGCAGGAGCGGATGGCGCTGTCGCAGAACTGACGCCCACCCACTCCCTACGTTTTCCTTTAAACCCACGACAGATAGGTAAAAAAGATGACAGAACACCCGCGCCGCGAAAATGGCACCCTGATTCTCGCCCTGATCGCTGGCTTATCCATCAGCGGCTCCTTTACCGCGCTCTTCAGCTCGGTGGTGCCGTTCTCCATTTTCCCATTGATTGCCTTGGTGCTGGCCGTCTACTGCCTGCACCAGCGCTACCTGAACCGGGCGATGCCAAAGGGGATGCCGTCACTGGCCGCCGCCTGCTTTATGCTCGGCCTGCTGCTCTATAGCACCATTGTCCGCGCCGAATACCCGCAGATTGGCTCCAACTTCCTGCCGGCGATCCTCTCCGTAGCACTGGTCTTCTGGATTGGTGTGAAGGTCAAGGCGCGCAAGACGGCGGTTAATTCAGAAGTGTAAGCCGTCCGGCGGTAAAAAAAAGGCCCTCAAATGAGGGCCTTTTTTATGGGGAAGATCAGGCGTCACGCCGCTCCAGCAGCACACCGCACTCCATATGGTGGGTGTAGGGGAACTGGTCAAACAGCGCCAGTTTGGTCACGTTGTGGGTCTGGTGCAGGGTATGCAGGTTGTCGCACAGCGTCTCCGGATTGCAGGAGATATAGAGGATGCGCGGATAGCCCTGTACCAGCTTGACGGTTTCATCATCCAGACCACTGCGCGGCGGATCGACAAAAATGGTTTCGCACTGGTAGCTGCTCAGGTCGATGCCCTTCAGGCGGTTGAACTCGCGCACGCCATTCATCGCCTGAGTGAAATCTTCGGCGGCCATACGGATGATCTGCACGTTGTCGATCTGGTTGGCCGCAATGTTGTACTGCGCCGCCGCCACCGAAGGCTTGGCGATCTCGGTCGCCAGCACCCGGCGGAAATTGCGCGCCAGCGCCAGCGAGAAGTTGCCATTGCCGCAGTACAGCTCCAGCAGATCGCCTTGTGAGCCGCGCGTGACATCCAGCGCCCACTCCAGCATCTGCACGTTCATCGCGGCGTTCGGCTGGGTAAAGCTGTTCTCTACCTGGCGGTAGATCATCTCTTTGCCCGCTACCGGCAGGCACTCGTCCACATAGTCCTGATCCAGCATGATTTTGGTTTTCGAGGCGCGGCCAATCAGTTGCAGGTCAAAGCCCTGCGCCCGCAGGCGGTCACGCATCTCTGTCGCGGCCTGCTGCCACGCCTCATCCAGCTTACGGTGGTAGAGCAGGGAGGCGATAATCTTGCCGCTCTGGGTGGAGAGGTAATCAATCTGGAACAGCTTGCGGCGCAACAGCGGCTGTGGCTTCAGCTCATCGATCAGCGCGATCATCAGGCGGTTGATCAGCTCGCTGGCGGCCGGGAACTGATCCACGCGGATACGCTGCTTGGTCTGCTGATCAAAGATGATATGGAAAAGATCGTCCTCGTCGTGCCAGACGCGGAACTCCGCCCGCATACGGTAGTGCTGTTTCGGCGAGCAGAACACTTCCGGCTCCGGCGCGGCGAAGGGCGACATCAGCGTCTTGAGACGGGCGGTCTTTTCCGCCAGTTGGTCGTCATACTGTTCAATTGGCAGAATGTCAGGGGTCATGGCATCTCTCGTCTGGATCGGGGGAAAAAGCGTGTTTTGCGGGGATTGTAGGGAAAGTGCGGGTTAAGTCCAGTTTTGTTGCGTTTATTCCTGGCGTCGGGGGTGGAAGTCTAGACTTCCATATGGGTTGATCGTAGCATTGCGATCCGGCCTCAATCAATGAGTTAAAAGGGAATCCGGTGTAAATCCGGAACTGACGCGCAGCGGTAAGGGGAAGTCACGGCGTAGCAAGTAGACACTGCCTGTTAGGTGGGAAGTCATCGCCCGGCGTGTGGAGCAGGCTCCATACGGATCCCAAGTCCGAAGACCTGCCGGAGTATCCGTCGCACTACTCATCCCCGTCGCGTATACGTGGATGGCTCCCTGCGGCATCCTGCCAATTTTTGGATGCGTTTCGCATGACAATGAAAAAATCCTTGCTGTGGACTTCGCTGTTCGCCACGGTCTCTTCTGCCTGGGCGCAAGCATCGCCGGCAAATAATAACGATACCCTGGTCGTCACCGCTAACCGCTTCGCCCAGCCGGTCTCCTCCGTGCTGGCACCGACCACGGTTGTGACGCGCGATGAGATCGATCGCTGGCAATCCACCACGCTGCTTGATGTGATGCGCCGCCTGCCGGGTGTGGATGTCGGGCAGAGTGGTGGCATGGGGCAGCTCAGCTCGCTGTTCATCCGCGGCACCAACTCCAGCCATGTGCTGGTGCTAATGGATGGCATCCGCCTCAATCAGGCCGGCATCAGCGGGGCCACCGACCTCAGCCAGATCCCGCTTTCGCTGGTGCAACGCATTGAGTATGTCCGTGGGCCGCGCTCCGCTGTTTATGGTTCCGATGCCCTCGGTGGCGTGGTCAACATCATCACTACCCGTGAGAAGAGCGGCACCACGCTCAACGCGGGCCTTGGCTCCAATGGCTACCAGTCCTACGATGCCGCCACCCAGCAGCAACTGGGCGAAGACACCATTGGCACGCTGGCCGGCAACTATACTTATACCAAAGGGTATGACGTGGTTGCCTACGGCAACACCGGCGCGCAGAGCCAGCAAGATCGCGACGGCTACATGAGCAAAACCCTCTTCGGCTCGCTCCAGCACCAGTTCAATGAGAGCGTCAGCGGCTTTGTGCGCGGCTATGGCTATGACAACCGCACCGACTATGACGCCGCCTACAACTCTGACAACGATTCGCTGGTGGACACTCGCCAGCTCTATAACCAGACCTGGGATGCTGGCCTGCGCTATCAGGAAGGGATCTACGCCACGCAGCTGATCGGCAGCTATAGCCATACCAAGGACTACAACTACGATCCGCGTCAGGGGCGCTATGCCGCCTCCGCCTCACTGGATGACTCCCAGCAGTACAACCTGCAATGGGGTAATACCTTCCAACTGGGGCTGGGTTCCGTCAGCGCTGGGCTGGACTGGCAGAAGCTGACCACCGAGCCAGGCACCGGCTATCTGGCCAATGGCTATAACCAGCGCAACACCGGCCTCTACCTGACGGCGCAACAGCAGATCAGCGATGTCACGCTTGAGGGGGCACTCCGTGGGGATGACAACTCCCAGTTTGGCTGGCACTCCACCTGGCAAACCAGCGCCGCGTGGGAGTTCATCGACGGCTACCGCCTGATCGCCTCCTACGGTACCGCTTTCAAGGCGCCTTACCTCAGCCAGCTCTATAGCAGTTATGGCAACCCAAACCTGAACCCGGAAGAGAGTAAAGAGTGGGAAGGGGGGCTGGAAGGGCTGACCGGCCCGTTGAGCTGGCGCCTCTCCGCCTATCGTAATGACATCGACCAGATGATCGATTACGAAAACAACCGCTACTACAATGTTGGCAAAGTGCGAATCAAGGGCGTCGAGTGGACCGGCTCGCTGGAGACTGGCCCACTGCAGCACCAGTTGACGCTGGAGTACCTCGACCCGCGTGACGCCGATACCAATGAAGTGCTGGCGCGCCGTGCGAAACAGCAGGTGAAGTATCAGCTTGATTGGCAAGTGGAGGAACTGGATTGGTCACTGACCTACCACTACCTCGGTAAGCGCTATGATACTGACTTCAGTAACTATGAGCGAAAACGTCTGGGTGGCGTCAGCCTGTGGGATCTCGCGGCCTCCTATCCGGTTACATCGCACCTGACCGTTCGTGGTAGAATTGCCAACCTGTTTGATAAAGATTATGAGACGGTTTATGGCTACGAAACACCAGGACGTGAATACTACCTCACTGGCAGCTATACCTTCTGACACCCTTTCAATAACCCCCCGGCCAACCGCCCTGGTCTTTGACTCCGGCGTCGGGGGGCTATCGGTCTATCAGGAGATTCGGCAACTGCTGCCGGATCTCCACTATATCTATGCCTTCGACAATGTGGCGTTTCCCTATGGGGAGAAGTCAGAAGAGTTTATTGTCGAACGCGTGGTGGCCATTACCTCCGCGATCGCCCAGCGCCATCCTCTCTCTATTATTATCGTGGCCTGCAATACTGCCAGCACCGTCACCCTGCCAGCCCTACGGGAGCGTTTTAGCTGCCCGGTCGTGGGCGTGGTGCCCGCCATCAAGCCCGCAGCCAAGCTGACCCGCAATGGTGTGGTCGGGCTGTTGGCGACCCGCGCCACTGTGCAACGCCCCTATACGCACGATCTGGTGGCGCGCTTCGCCACAGATTGCGAAATCCTGATGCTGGGATCGGCGGAGCTGGTGGAGATGGCGGAAGCGAAGCTGCATGGTAAAGAGGTATCGCTGGAGGCGCTGAAGAAGATTGTGCGGCCGTGGCTGCGTCGCCCGGAGCCGCCAGATACCGTGGTATTGGGCTGCACCCACTTTCCTCTATTAGCAGACGAGCTGAAACTGGTCATGCCGGATGGCACCCGGCTGGTGGATTCTGGCGCGGCTATCGCCCGGCGAACTGCCTGGCTGCTCGCCAACCAAGAAAATGCCTCTTTATCAGTAGAAGAGAATCTGGCGTACTGCATGGCGTTCACCACAGAAATTGACTCGCTGCGGCCGGTTTTGGCCGATTATGGTTTCAAAAGCATCGAAAAGTTGTCACTTTAGCAGCGTGTTGATTATTTGTTGAGCGGTTGAATAATTTTTTAAAATTAGGGGTTGCGGCCTGCCGAGAACTCCCTATAATGCGCCTCCACTGACCGGGAACAACGACCAACACGTCGCCGGGTCAGCGGAGAGGCCCTCAGCGGAAACGCTGAAAACACTAGAAAATAGTGCTTGACTCTCCGGTGGGAAAGCGTAATATGTGCCTCCCACGTTACCGAAACGAAACGGTAACGACTGCTCTTTAACAATTTATCAGACAATCTGTGTGGGCACTCACAAGACAATATCAAGCATCCTCGGATGCACAAAATATTAAGTCTTGAAGAGTGACTAACTGAAGTAAAATTCAAACAGTAACCTTTGAGCATCGCTACCTTGTGTAGCACATCAAGCTTTTAATTGAAGAGTTTGATCATGGCTCAGATTGAACGCTGGCGGCAGGCCTAACACATGCAAGTCGAGCGGCAGCGGAAAGTAGCTTGCTACTTTGCCGGCGAGCGGCGGACGGGTGAGTAATGTCTGGGGATCTGCCTGATGGAGGGGGATAACTACTGGAAACGGTAGCTAATACCGCATAACGTCGCAAGACCAAAGCGGGGGACCTTCGGGCCTCGCGCCATCAGATGAACCCAGATGGGATTAGCTAGTAGGTGGGGTAATGGCTCACCTAGGCGACGATCCCTAGCTGGTCTGAGAGGATGACCAGCCACACTGGAACTGAGACACGGTCCAGACTCCTACGGGAGGCAGCAGTGGGGAATATTGCACAATGGGGGAAACCCTGATGCAGCCATGCCGCGTGTATGAAGAAGGCCTTCGGGTTGTAAAGTACTTTCAGCGAGGAGGAAGGCGGTAAGGTTAATAACCTTACCGATTGACGTTACTCGCAGAAGAAGCACCGGCTAACTCCGTGCCAGCAGCCGCGGTAATACGGAGGGTGCAAGCGTTAATCGGAATTACTGGGCGTAAAGCGCACGCAGGCGGTTTGTTAAGTCAGATGTGAAATCCCCGAGCTTAACTTGGGAACTGCATTTGAAACTGGCAAGCTAGAGTCTCGTAGAGGGGGGTAGAATTCCAGGTGTAGCGGTGAAATGCGTAGAGATCTGGAGGAATACCGGTGGCGAAGGCGGCCCCCTGGACGAAGACTGACGCTCAGGTGCGAAAGCGTGGGGAGCAAACAGGATTAGATACCCTGGTAGTCCACGCTGTAAACGATGTCGATTTGGAGGTTGTGCCCTTGAGGCGTGGCTTCCGGAGCTAACGCGTTAAATCGACCGCCTGGGGAGTACGGCCGCAAGGTTAAAACTCAAATGAATTGACGGGGGCCCGCACAAGCGGTGGAGCATGTGGTTTAATTCGATGCAACGCGAAGAACCTTACCTACTCTTGACATCCAGAGAACTTGGCAGAGATGCCTTGGTGCCTTCGGGAACTCTGAGACAGGTGCTGCATGGCTGTCGTCAGCTCGTGTTGTGAAATGTTGGGTTAAGTCCCGCAACGAGCGCAACCCTTATCCTTTGTTGCCAGCGATTCGGTCGGGAACTCAAAGGAGACTGCCGGTGATAAACCGGAGGAAGGTGGGGATGACGTCAAGTCATCATGGCCCTTACGAGTAGGGCTACACACGTGCTACAATGGCGCATACAAAGAGAAGCGAACTCGCGAGAGCAAGCGGACCTCATAAAGTGCGTCGTAGTCCGGATTGGAGTCTGCAACTCGACTCCATGAAGTCGGAATCGCTAGTAATCGTGGATCAGAATGCCACGGTGAATACGTTCCCGGGCCTTGTACACACCGCCCGTCACACCATGGGAGTGGGTTGCAAAAGAAGTAGGTAGCTTAACCTTCGGGAGGGCGCTTACCACTTTGTGATTCATGACTGGGGTGAAGTCGTAACAAGGTAACCGTAGGGGAACCTGCGGTTGGATCACCTCCTTACCTAGAGATATTTGACTGTGCAGTGCTCACACAGATTGTCTGATGAAATTCGAGCAGAAATACCTTTATAGGCTTGTAGCTCAGGTGGTTAGAGCGCACCCCTGATAAGGGTGAGGTCGGTGGTTCAAGTCCACTCAGGCCTACCACAAAGGTATCTTAAGACTGCACGGGGCTATAGCTCAGCTGGGAGAGCGCCTGCCTTGCACGCAGGAGGTCAGCGGTTCGATCCCGCTTAGCTCCACCATCTCGTACGGTCTGCATAAATAATAGTTCTGAGTATACTGGCAACAGTATGCTGTGAAGTATTTGCTCTTTAACAATCTGGAACAAGCTGAAAATTGAAACCTTACAGCCCTGTCTCTCTCCGTAGAAGTCTTGAGAGATGGCGCATGTAAGAGAGTCTCTCAAATAATCACACCCTGATGGAAACATCTTCGGGTTGTGAGGTTAAGCGACTAAGCGTACACGGTGGATGCCTAGGCAGTCAGAGGCGATGAAGGGCGTGCTAATCTGCGATAAGCGTCGGTAAGCTGATATGAAGCGTTATACCCGACGATACCCGAATGGGGAAACCCAGTGTGATACGTCACACTATCTCTGCATGAATACATAGTGCAGTGAGGCGAACCGGGGGAACTGAAACATCTAAGTACCCCGAGGAAAAGAAATCAACCGAGATTCCCCAGTAGCGGCGAGCGAACGGGGAACAGCCCAGAACCTGAATCAGTTTGTGTGTTAGTGGAAGCGTCTGGAAAGTCGCACAGTAAAGGGTGATAGTCCCGTACACAAAAATACACAAGTTGTGAGTTCGATGAGTAGGGCGGGACACGTGACATCCTGTCTGAATATGGGGGGACCATCCTCCAAGGCTAAATACTCCTGACTGACCGATAGTGAACCAGTACCGTGAGGGAAAGGCGAAAAGAACCCCGGCGAGGGGAGTGAAATAGAACCTGAAACCGTGTACGTACAAGCAGTGGGAGCCTTGATTTATCAGGGTGACTGCGTACCTTTTGTATAATGGGTCAGCGACTTATATTTTGTAGCAAGGTTAACCGTATAGGGGAGCCGTAGGGAAACCGAGTCTTAACTGGGCGTCTAGTTGCAAGGTATAGACCCGAAACCCGGTGATCTAGCCATGGGCAGGTTGAAGGTTGGGTAACACTAACTGGAGGACCGAACCGACTAATGTTGAAAAATTAGCGGATGACTTGTGGCTGGGGGTGAAAGGCCAATCAAACCGGGAGATAGCTGGTTCTCCCCGAAAGCTATTTAGGTAGCGCCTCGTGAATTTATCTTCGGGGGTAGAGCACTGTTTCGGCTAGGGGGCCACCCCGGCTTACCAACCCGATGCAAACTGCGAATACCGAAGAATATTATCACGGGAGACACACGGCGGGTGCTAACGTCCGTCGTGAAGAGGGAAACAACCCAGACCGCCAGCTAAGGTCCCAAAGTCATGGTTAAGTGGGAAACGATGTGGGAAGGCACAGACAGCCAGGATGTTGGCTTAGAAGCAGCCATCATTTAAAGAAAGCGTAATAGCTCACTGGTCGAGTCGGCCTGCGCGGAAGATGTAACGGGGCTAAACCATGCACCGAAGCTGCGGCAGCGACGCTTAGGCGTTGTTGGGTAGGGGAGCGTTCTGTAAGCCTGCGAAGGTGGACTGTGAGGTCTGCTGGAGGTATCAGAAGTGCGAATGCTGACATAAGTAACGATAAAGCGGGTGAAAAGCCCGCTCGCCGGAAGACCAAGGGTTCCTGTCCAACGTTAATCGGGGCAGGGTGAGTCGACCCCTAAGGCGAGGCTGAAAAGCGTAGTCGATGGGAAACAGGTTAATATTCCTGTACTTGGTGTTACTGCGAAGGGGGGACGGAGAAGGCTAGGCTGGCCAGGCGACGGTTGTCCTGGTTTAAGCGTGTAGGGGGAGAAGGCAGGTAAATCCGCTTTCTTGTTAACCCTGAGGCGCAATGACGAGCCACTACGGTGGTGAAGTAGCTGATGCCCTGCTTCCAGGAAAAGCCTCTAAGCTCCAGGTAACACGAAATCGTACCCCAAACCGACACAGGTGGTCAGGTAGAGAATACTCAGGCGCTTGAGAGAACTCGGGTGAAGGAACTAGGCAAAATGGTGCCGTAACTTCGGGAGAAGGCACGCTGGCGCGTAGGTGAAGGGACTTGCTCCCGGAGCTGAAGCCAGTCGCAGATACCAGCTGGCTGCAACTGTTTAATAAAAACACAGCACTGTGCAAACACGAAAGTGGACGTATACGGTGTGACGCCTGCCCGGTGCCGGAAGGTTAATTGATGGGGTTAGCGGCAACGCGAAGCTCTTGATCGAAGCCCCGGTAAACGGCGGCCGTAACTATAACGGTCCTAAGGTAGCGAAATTCCTTGTCGGGTAAGTTCCGACCTGCACGAATGGCGTAATGATGGCCAGGCTGTCTCCACCCGAGACTCAGTGAAATTGAACTCGCTGTGAAGATGCAGTGTACCCGCGGCAAGACGGAAAGACCCCGTGAACCTTTACTATAGCTTGACACTGAACATTGAGCCTTGATGTGTAGGATAGGTGGGAGGCTTTGAAGTGTGGACGCCAGTCTGCATGGAGCCAACCTTGAAATACCACCCTTTAATGTTTGATGTTCTAACTCGGCCCCGTTATCCGGGGTGAGGACAGTGTCTGGTGGGTAGTTTGACTGGGGCGGTCTCCTCCTAAAGAGTAACGGAGGAGCACGAAGGTTAGCTAATCACGGTCGGACATCGTGAGGTTAGTGCAAAGGCATAAGCTAGCTTGACTGCGAGAGTGACGGCTCGAGCAGGTGCGAAAGCAGGTCTTAGTGATCCGGTGGTTCTGAATGGAAGGGCCATCGCTCAACGGATAAAAGGTACTCCGGGGATAACAGGCTGATACCGCCCAAGAGTTCATATCGACGGCGGTGTTTGGCACCTCGATGTCGGCTCATCACATCCTGGGGCTGAAGTAGGTCCCAAGGGTACGGCTGTTCGCCGTTTAAAGTGGTACGCGAGCTGGGTTTAGAACGTCGTGAGACAGTTCGGTCCCTATCTGCCGTGGGCGTTGGAAGATTGAGAGGGGTTGCTCCTAGTACGAGAGGACCGGAGTGAACGCACCACTGGTGTTCGGGTTGTCATGCCAATGGCACTGCCCGGTAGCTAAGTGCGGAAAAGATAAGCGCTGAAAGCATCTAAGCGCGAAACTTGCCTCAAGATGAGTCTTCCCTGGGACCTTGAGTCCCCTGAAGGGACGTTTAAGACGAAGACGTTGATAGGCCGGATGTGTAAGTGCAGCGATGCATTGAGCTAACCGGTACTAATGACCCGTGAGGCTTAACCTTACAACACCGAAGGTGTTTTTAGAGACGCGATATTCAGCTTGGTTCAGATATCTGATGGCCCGATGGGCGGTCAGAGCACAGAATTTGCCTGGCGGCACGAGCGCGGTGGTCCCACCTGACCCCATGCCGAACTCAGAAGTGAAACGCCGTAGCGCCGATGGTAGTGTGGGGTCTCCCCATGCGAGAGTAGGGAACTGCCAGGCATCCAATTTAGCGTCTGTCGACAGACAGACCAGTGACACCGGTTAACAGAATGACCTCTCTGTTAACGTAAAAGAATCGGTGGTGCGGTAGTTCAGTCGGTTAGAATACCGGCCTGTCACGCCGGGGGTCGCGGGTTCGAGTCCCGTCCGCACCGCCACCCTATTTAGGGGCGTAGTTCAATTGGTAGAGCACCGGTCTCCAAAACCGGGTGTTGGGAGTTCGAGTCTCTCCGCCCCTGCCAGATAAAAACCCTTCGCTAACGCGAAGGGTTTTTTTTCGTCTGTCGATCGGCAATGGGATCGCGCCTTTTCATTTCTCTTCCTTCGCTCTCTTCTCTTTTTACTTTCTCCGCTCATCTTCTCCGCACATTGCTTTATTCTTGTTCATCCCACTCTTTTGCCGCGTGCGGTATCGTTCCCTTTGTAGCCTGTTTTTGCTGAAGATATGTACAAACCGATTGTTCTATAGGGATGTGATCCTGCTCATTATTCATTTCTCACAATGTACTAGAACTAATCATCATCCTGAGTCAGTGCGCCTTTGGAAACGGGATCCTCGCCCGTTTTTCCGGCCTGACGCGACAGCGCCAGACCTTGCTGAGCGATGAATATCTGATGTACCCAACACCATGATAAACAGCGTAGCCAAAGACTACCCGCAAGGAGAAAAATATGTACAGGCGATTACTGATAGCGGCTGCGGTAGCATCCGCGCTTTGTGGTACCGCACAAGCGGAAAAACTGGTGGTAGGTTTTTCCCAAATAGGATCTGAATCTGGATGGCGCTCTGCCGAGACTAAAGTCTCCAAGCTGGAAGCGGAGAAGCGTGGCATCACGTTAAAGATCGCGGATGCCCAACAGAAGCAAGAGAACCAGATTAAAGCGGTGCGCTCCTTCATTGCCCAGGGCGTTGACGCCATTTTCATCGCGCCCGTGGTGGCGACAGGCTGGGCGCCAGTACTTACCGAAGCCAAAGAGGCCAATATTCCGGTCTTCCTGCTGGATCGTACTATTGAAGTCAGCGATCCCTCCCTGTACACCGCAGCCATCGCCTCTGACAGCGTTCACGAAGGCGAAGTGGCAGGCCAATGGCTGGTGAAAGAGGTGGCTGGCAAGCCCTGTAATGTGGTCGAACTGCAAGGCACCGTGGGTGCCAGCGTAGCGATTAACCGCAAGAAAGGGTTTGCCGAGGGCATCGCTTCCGCGCCAGACATCAAGATTATTCGCTCCCAATCCGGCGACTTTACCCGCAGTAAGGGGAAAGAGGTGATGGAGAGCTTTATCAAAGCTGAGCAGAACGGCAAGAATATCTGCGCGGTGTATGCGCATAACGACGACATGGCAATCGGCGCCATTCAGGCCATCAAAGAGGCGGGCCTGAAGCCCGGTTCACAGATTAAAGTGGTGTCGATTGATGGCGTGCCAGACATCTACAAAGCCATGCTGAATGGCGAGGCCAATGCCTCGGTGGAACTTACCCCCAATATGGCGGGGCCAGCCTTTGACGCGCTGCTGGCGCTGAAAGAGAAGGGCACCCAGCCGCCCAAATTTATCCAGACCGCTTCTACCCTGATGTTGCCCGATACCGCGCAAAAAGAGTATGACCTGAAAAAGGACATGGGCTACTGATGGGTTGCCGGCATGGCCGACCATGCCGGCGCCTTTGACCTCATTTGCACCAACACCAGGGGGAAGCATGGCGAATCCTCAACATGAGCTTTTACTGGAGGTTCGCGGCTTATCCGTTGAATTTCCGGGCGTCAAAGCCCTGCAACAGGTTGATTTCAGTTTGAGGCGTGGGGAGATTGTCGCCCTGCTGGGAGAGAATGGTGCGGGGAAGTCCACCCTGATTAAAGCCCTGACCGGTGTCTATCGCCGCTCGGAGGGCACTATTCTCCTGGAAGGCGAGCCGGTGGAACCGCTCAGTACCGCGCAGGCACAGGTGCTGGGCATCGGTACGGTCTATCAGGAGGTGAATTTGCTGCCGAATATTTCGGTGGCCGCCAATCTGTTTATTGGCCGCGAGCCAACCCGTTTCGGCATGGTCAATCAGGGCAAAATGGAGCGCCAGGCGCGTGAACTACTGGCGGGTTATGGTCTGCATCTTGACGTTAGCCAGCCGCTCTCCACCTACTCAATTGCCATCCAACAAATCGTGGCGATTGCCCGGGCGGTGGATCTCTCCGCCAAGGTACTGATTCTGGATGAACCGACCGCCAGCCTGGATGCCAAAGAGGTCACCATGCTGCTGGGGATCCTGGCGCAACTGCGCGATCGCGGTTTGGCGATGATTTTTGTGACGCACTTTCTCGATCAGGTCTACCGCATCAGCGATCGCATCACGGTGCTGCGCAATGGCTCGCTGGTCGGCACCCGCAATACGGCGGAACTGCCGCGGCTGGAGCTGGTACAGATGATGCTGGGACACAGCTTTGATGAATCACTGCTTAAGCGTGGTGAGCATGATGCCGTACAGGGCGAGCCGTTAGTGGAGTTTAGCCAGTATGGCCGTCGCGGTTTGATAGAGAATTTTGATCTGGCGGTACGGCCGGGAGAAATTGTCGGTCTGGCTGGCCTGCTCGGATCAGGGCGCACCGAAACCGCCCAACTGATTTTCGGCATCAAAAAGCATGACTCCGGCCACGCCAAGGTGAAGGGGCGGGCCGTGCGGGTCACCACCCCACGTAAGGCCGCGCGGCTAGGCTTTGGTTACTGCCCGGAGGATCGCAAGACCGATGGCATCATTGGCGCGGCTACGGTTCGTGAGAACATCATTCTGGCGCTTCAGGCGCAACGCGGTTGGCTGCGACCCATTCCCCTCAAAGAGCAGCAGCAACTGGCGACGCACTTCATTAAGTTGTTGGGCATCCGTACCCCCGGCCCGGAACAGGAGATCCAGTATCTCTCTGGCGGCAACCAGCAAAAGGTGCTGCTCTCACGCTGGTTGGCGACCCAACCCAAATTCCTGATCCTGGATGAGCCAACGCGCGGCATTGACGTTGGTGCCCATGCCGAGATTATCCGGCTGATTGAAAAGCTGTGCGCCGACGGGCTGGCGCTGCTGGTGATCTCCTCAGAGCTGGAGGAGCTGGCTGGCTATGCAGACCGTATTGTGGTCCTGCGTGACCACCGCCACATCACCCAGCTGGAACAGCGAGACATCAGCGTTCCGGCCATCATGCAAGCCATTGCCGTCCAGTAAGGAGCCTACCATGAGCCACAGGAGCGTACCGATGACCGGCAATCCTCGCAAAATACGCTGGGTACTGCCCAAAGGCGCGACGCAGTTTGGGGCGCTGGCCATCATCCTATTGATTGATAGCCTGGTTGCGCCGCACTTTTTCTCTATTCATATCCAGGATGGCCGCCTGTTTGGCAGTCTGGTGGACATCTTCAACCGTGGCGCGCCGGTGGCATTGCTGGCACTGGGCATGACGCTGGTGATCGCCACCGGCGGCATTGACCTCTCGGTCGGGGCAGTGATGGCAATCGCCGGTGCCACCGCCGCCACCCTGACCAGCCACGGTTATCCACTCGGCATGGTGTTGCCTGCGGCGCTGGCGGTCGGGGCAATCTGCGGGCTATGGAACGGCTTTCTGGTGGCGGTACTGCAAATCCAGCCGATTGTCGCCACCCTGATGCTGATGGTGGCGGGCCGGGGCATCGCCCAGCTGATCACCGAAGGGCAAATTGTCACCTTTGAGAGCGGCGCGCTCTCGCACCTCGGCAGTGGGGCGCTGTTCACCCTGCCAATGCCGATCATCATCGCATTCGCCATGCTGATCGCCGTCTGGGTACTGACGCGCAAAACCGCGCTGGGGCTGTTTATTGAGTCGGTCGGCATCAACTTACGCTCGGCTTACAATGCTGGCGTCAATACCCGGCTGGTGTTGGTGGCCGTGTATGTGATCTGCGGTATCTGTGCCGCCGTGGCCGGGGTGATTGTCACGGCAGACATTCGTGGCGCGGATGCCAATAACGCCGGCCTATGGCTGGAATTGGACGCCATCCTGGCGGTGGTGATTGGCGGCGGCTCGCTATTGGGTGGCCGCTTCAACCTGCTGCTGTCGGTGATTGGCGCGCTGATCATCCAAGGGATGAATACCGGGATCTTACTCTCCGGCTTCAAACCGGAATTCAATCTGGTGCTGAAAGCGTTGGTGGTGCTGGCGGTACTGGTAGTGCAGTCACCGCGCGTCTCCCTGCGCAACCTGTTACGGAGAAAGCCCTGATGCTCAAGCGCAACTTTCCCCTGCTGATCACCATTGTGGTCTTTGTTCTTGGCTATGCCTACTGCCTGAGCCAGTTCCCGGGCTTCGCCTCCACGCGCGTCATTGGCGACCTACTGACAGACAACGCCTTCCTCGGCATCGTGGCGGTGGGCATGACCTTTGTCATTCTCTCTGGCGGCATCGATCTCTCTGTGGGGTCTGTCATCGCCTTTACCGGTGTCCTGCTGGCCAAACTGATTGGTGATATGGGCATCAATCCCTTTGTCGCGTTCGGCATAGTCTTGGTGATGGGGGCGATGTTTGGCGGCCTGATGGGGTGGATCATCGACACCCTGAAACTGCCAGCCTTTATCATCACGCTGGCGGGCATGTTCTTTATCCGCGGCATGAGTTTTATCGTCTCCGAGGAGTCACTGCCTATCGATCACCCAGTCTATAGCGCACTGGCGAGTTTCGCCTGGAAGATGCCCGGCGGTGGGCGCTTTACGCTGCTGGCGCTGGTGATGCTGCTGGTCGTGGCGATCGGCATTGTGCTGGCGCACCGCACCCGGTTCGGCAACAACGTTTACGCCATCGGCGGCAACGCGCTGTCGGCAGCGCTGATGGGCGTGCCGGTCAGAAAGACCACCATCTATATCTACATGCTCTCCAGCACGCTAGCGGTGCTCTCTGGCATTGTCTTCTCGCTCTATACCTCGGCGGGCTATGCGCTGGCGGCCAGCGGCGTTGAATTGGATGCCATCGCGGCGGTAGTGATTGGTGGCACGCTGTTGAGCGGCGGGGTGGGCACGGTACTGGGCAGCCTGTTCGGTGTGATGATTCAGGGCCTGATCCAGACCTATATCACCTTTGATGGCACGCTCAGCTCCTGGTGGACCAAAATCGTCATTGGCATTCTGCTGTTTGCCTTTATCGGCTTGCAGAAGGGGCTGAGCGTCTTTTGGGCGGCGCGACGGGCAAAACCCCGCCATCCGCGGCCCAAGGCCGCCACGCCCTAGACTTCAGTTTTCACCGGGCTTTTGAGCAAAAGGCGGATCAGCGCATGTTGGTCGCTGTTCTGCAACCAGACAGCGTAGAGCGGGCGAACCAGCGTCGGCACGTCGTCATTGATCTCCAGCCGTGGGTAGAGTCTGGCCCAGTGGCTCGGCAGGAAGGCGCAGCCGCCGTTGCTCTCCAGCAACTGGCGAGTCAGGTGGGCCGAGGTAGTGGTCAGCATCGGCTCCTGATCATTGGAGATAATCCGATTTTCATGCTGGGTGAAGTCCGCGCCCCACTCCAGACGGATGTAGTGCTTGCGCGCTGGCGGGCCACTCTGCGCGCCGGTGAACAGGCGCAATGAGAAGTTGCCCAGCAGCTGGCTGGATAGCTCATCCATCTTCGGCTGCTCCGTCGTAATCAGCAGATCTAATTCCCGCTCATGCAACTGCTTCACCAGCGAATGGCGCAAGGCAACGCGCGCCTCCAGCTGGAGGGAGTTGTGCGCCTGATAAAGGGTCTGCAGCCAGGAGGTCAAGAACGCCTCCCACAGCGAGGCTGTGGCGCCAATGGAGAGCTCCGCATGGTGCAGCGAACGCACCACCTCTTTCTTGGCCTGCTGCCAGGTACTCATCAGGCTCTCTGCGTAGGGCAGCAGCCGTTCGCCGGCGGGCGTCAGACGGATGTTATTGCGGTGGCGGGTAAACAGATTCGCGCCGAGCTGATTTTCCAGCTGGCGAATGCGAAAACTGACCGCTGACTGGGTTAGATAGAGAGATTCCGCCGCCCGACCAAAATGGCGAGTTCTACTGACCTCCAGAAAGGTTTTCAGTAATTCCGTGTCCACACCCATCTCCAATATTTTTTGTCGTATAGATTTAAATGTTTTGTTTTACAGGATGTCAAGCCTAACTAATACTCCGCGCCATAAACAGCACGGCCATGAGAGAATTAGGAGCGTGTCAGATGGCGGAAAGCTTCACCACGACAAATCGATTTTTTGATAACAAACACTACCCGCGCGGGTTCTCCCGCCACGGCGATTTCACCATTAAAGAGGCGCAATTGCTAGAACGCCACGGCCATGCTTTCAACGAGCTGGACCTGGGGAGCCGCGATCCAGTCACTGACGAAGAGGTGCAGTTTGTCGCAGTGTGCCGCGGCGAGCGTGAGCCGACGTCAGAAGCTGAAAAGGTGTGGACGAAATACGTGACCCGTATCCGGCGTCCGAAGCGTTTCCATACGCTGTCTGGCGGTAAGCCGCAGATGGATACCGTCGAAGACTACACCGAAAGCGACGACTAAGCATCAACGGGGCCAGTGGCCCCGTTTTTTTATGCGCTCTGTTGGTGCAGGGTTAAGAGTAGTCGATCCATGCAGCGATAGCTGAGCGCCTCGGCCAGATGTGTGCGAGCGATCGCGGGCAGCCCCTCCAAATCGGCCAGCGTGCGGGCCACCTTCAAAATGCGGTGCCAGGCGCGCACGGAAAGCCCGAGTTTATTGAGCACCCCCTCAAGAAACGCGGCATCCGCCGCAGGCAACATACAGTCGCGATCAATCTCGCGGTTGCCCAGCAGGGCATTGATCTTGCCAGCCCGCGCCAGTTGGCGCTCACGGGCCGCCAGCACCCGCTGGCGCACCTCCTGGCTGCTGGCCCCCACCGGCCGCTGGCCGCTCAAGGTGCCGGGCGGCAACAGTGGCACCTCAATCGACAGGTCGAAGCGGTCGAGGAAGGGGCCGGAGAGCCGCCCCAGATAACGCAGAACTTGCTGCGAGGAAGTCCGGTGATGGATGCCCCGATAGTGGCCGGTTGGGCTGGGGTTCATGGCGGCAATCAGCTGTACGCGGGCCGGGAAGCAAATTTTTGCCCGCGCCCGCGAAATTACGATCTCCCCAGACTCCAGCGGCTCGCGCAGCGCATCCAGTACCCGGCGCTCAAATTCCGGCAATTCATCCAGAAACAGCACGCCATTGTGGGCCAGTGAGATCTCGCCGGGACGCGGCAGGGAGCCACCCCCGACCAGCGCCGCTGCCGAGGCGCTATGGTGCGGCGCACGGAACGGGCGCACTCGCCAGTTGTGGGCGGTATGGGTACTGCCCACCAGACTGGCGATGGCACTGCTCTCCAGTGCCTCGCTTTCGGTTAAAGGCGGCAGCAGCCCTGCCAGCCTGGCCGCCAGCATACTTTTGCCAGTGCCGGGCGGCCCCAGCAGCAGCAAGTTATGGCCGCCTGCGGCCGCGATCTCCAGCGCACGCTTGGCTTGCTCCTGCCCGATGATCTCATTGAGATCCGGCGCGTCGGGTGGGCTTTCTGGCAGGGCCGACGGCTGCACGCCGGGCAGGGTGGTACTCCCTTGCAGGAAGTGGCACACCTGCAACAGGGAGGTCGCCACCAGCGCGCTCCCTTCGGCCAGTAGCGCCATCTCCGCCCCGTTGTCAGCTGGCAGGATCAGCTGCCGACCAGCCTTTACCCCTGCCAGTGCCGCCGGAATGGCGCCGTTCACGCCGCGTAAGTCACCGGAGAGCGCCAGCTCCCCAAGGAATTCATAGTGCGCCAGCCGCTCAGCCTTAAGCTGCTCCGAGGCAATCAGGATGGCCAGGGCAATCGGCAAATCGTAGCGGCCGCCCTCCTTGGGCAGGTCAGCTGGCGCAAGGTTGACGGTGATGCGCCGGGCCGGAAACTCAAACCCGCTGTTGATGAGCGCGCTGCGTACCCGGTCACGTGCCTCCTTGACGGTGGTCTCCGGCAGGCCCACCAGCGTCAGGGCGGGCAGGCCGTTGCTGATGTGCACCTCAATCGTCACCGCCGGGGCCTGAATGCCAAGCGTGGCGCGGGTCGCGACAATGGCCAGGGTCATATTGCCTCCTTGCAGAAAAGCGCATCATGCCGCCCCGCTGGGCGCAAGCCAAGCCACCTGTTTTCGTGTTGGGAAGTGCTTTCCAGCAAAGCGTTAGGGGTTGCCGCGTTACCAAACGTTTTGCGAGCCGGCGCCCAGCACGGGCCACTTTCTACAAAGCGAAATACCCTGAGATCTTTATAAATCGTTCATCACCCTGATCGGTGCCGTTACCTACCTTATGCTGGCATTTATTCGCTTTTTTGGCAGGAGTGACTGATTTTCCCCTGCCGGGTGATGGCTTGCCTGTTTTTCGCGACGGCTCACTCGCGCGTTATTTGGAACGCCTACACGTTAAGCGCGATTTCATGCCGCTATCGATGCCGATAGCGACACTATCTTGCCATTTCCCGGCTCTCTTTTTTTGGACGTGCGAATAGCGAGCATGGCTCGTAAAGCGGTGGTGAGGCGTGTTATTTCAAACATGCCACTCTTGATTGCGCCTTGTGCCTTCTCCGGCAGCATTCTGGTGATGATGAGCAAAGATGCAAAAAATTCATCTGCGAAAAGTGCGTCAACTAAGCAGCAGGCTAATGCTTGATTTCATAAGAGATTATTAAAATGTTAACTAATGTTTGATTAATGGTAACGCAAAAAAAGTATTGTCAGGCGGCTGAAGGCTGTGATAACTCTGTAGACATTAATTCGACAGATAGAGTGTCAGACCCGTTTATGAAAGCCCTATTCCAAGTTGTTAGCCTAGTCGTGATTAGCGTGGTGGTGATTATTATCCCACCGTGCGGGGCTGCACTTGGACGAAGAAAGGCTTAGAAAACAAGTCTGAAACGAAAGAGAACCCCCGCACCTCACGGTCCGGGGGTTTTTTTATGGCCGGTGTAAAGAGCAATCAGTGAAGCGAGGACAGAAGATGAACAACAGCATAATATTCTGCGCTTCCCGCACAAAGGCGGGGGAATAACCATGAATGGTGCACAGTGGGTTGTACAAGCGTTGCGCGCACAGGGAGTGAACACGGTATTCGGCTACCCGGGCGGCGCGATCATGCCGGTATACGATGCGCTGTATGACGGCGGTGTCGAACACCTGCTGTGTCGCCATGAGCAGGGCGCGGCGATGGCTGCCATTGGCTATGCCCGTGCCACCGGCAAAGTGGGCGTCTGCATCGCCACCTCTGGCCCCGGTGCCACCAACCTGATCACCGGCCTGGCGGATGCCCTGTTGGATTCAGTGCCGATCGTCGCTATCACCGGCCAGGTCGGTTCAGCGCTGATCGGCACTGACGCCTTCCAGGAGATTGACGTCCTCGGCCTGTCACTGGCCTGCACCAAACACAGCTTCCTGGTGGAGTCGCTGGAGGCATTGCCCGGCATCATGGCCGAGGCCTTTGCTATCGCCGCCAGCGGCCGCCCCGGCCCGGTTCTGATCGACATCCCGAAAGATATCCAGCTGGCGGTAGGTGATCTGGCCCCGCACTTGGTGCCGGTAGAAGAGCAGACCGCCCATCCGGCCGCCGAGCTGGAGCAGGCGCGCGCGCTGTTGGCGCAGGCGCGCCAGCCGATCCTCTACGTGGGTGGCGGCGTGGGCATGGCGCAGGCCGTGCCAGCGCTGCGTGATTTCATCGCCACGACTGATATCCCTACCGTTGCCACCCTGAAAGGGCTGGGCGCGCCGGATGCCGCCCACCCCTGCTATCTGGGGATGCTGGGGATGCACGGCACCAAGGCCGCCAATCTGGCGGTGCAGTCCTGCGACCTGCTGATTGCCGTCGGCGCGCGCTTTGATGACCGGGTGACCGGCAAGCTGAACGCTTTCGCTCCCCACGCCAAGGTGATCCACATGGACATCGACCCGGCGGAGATGAACAAGCTGCGTCAGGCGCATGTGGCGTTGCAGGGCGACCTGAAAACCCTGCTGCCAGCACTGCAACAGCCGCTGGCGATCGACGGCTGGCGGCACGAGGTGATGGCGCTGAAAGCGGCCAACGGCTGGCGCTATGACCACCCCGGCGAGGCGATCTACGCGCCGCTGTTCCTGAAGCAGCTCTCCGACCGGATGCCAGCCAACACCGTGGTGACCACTGACGTCGGCCAGCACCAGATGTGGACAGCCCAGCACATGACCTTCGACCGCCCGGAGAACTTCATTACCTCCAGCGGCCTCGGCACCATGGGTTTCGGTGTGCCAGCGGCGGTGGGCGCTCAGGTGGCGCGCCCGGATGACATGGCAATCTGCGTCTCTGGCGACGGCTCCTTCATGATGAACGTGCAGGAGCTGGGCACCATCAAGCGCAAGCAGTTGCCGCTGAAGATCGTGCTGCTGGACAACCAGCGCCTCGGCATGGTGCGCCAGTGGCAGGAGCTGTTCTTTGATGGCCGCTTCAGCGAGACCAACCTGTCCGACAACCCTGATTTCCTGACGCTGGCCTCTGCCTTCGGCATTCCGGGGCAGCGTATCAGCCGTAAAGAGGAGGTCGATGCCGCCCTGGATGCCCTCTACCAGAGCACCGGCCCCTATCTGCTCCAGGTTTCCATCGACGAAAACGAGAACGTCTGGCCGCTGGTGCCGCCGGGCGCAGGCAACGAATCCATGTTGGAGAAAATGTCATGATGCAGCATCAGGTTTCCATCCAAGCCCGCTTCCGCCCAGAGATGTTAGAACGTGTCCTGCGCGTGGTGCGCCACCGCGGTTTTCAGGTTTGCGCGATGAACATGGACCAGAGCGCGAACAGCGACAACATTAATATTGAATTGACCGTTGCCAGCCAACGGCCGGTGGATTTACTGTCTAGTCAGTTAAGCAAACTGATGGATGTCGCCTGCGTCGAGATCCAACAACACACATCACAACAAATACGCGCCTAAGGCGTACGAAAGGAAGAGAAGCATGACGAAGAAAGCGGATTATATTTGGTTCAATGGCGAGATGGTGAAGTGGGAAGAGGCCAAGGTTCACGTGATGTCCCACGCGCTGCACTACGGCACCTCCGTCTTTGAGGGTGTGCGTTGCTACCAGTCCCACCTCGGCCCGGTGGTGTTCCGCCACCGCGAGCACATGCAGCGTCTGCGTGACTCCGCCAAAATCTACCGTTTCCCGGTCTCCCAGAGCGTGGATGAGCTGATGGAAGCCTGCCGCGAAACCCTGCGCAAAAACAACCTGACCAGCGCCTACATCCGTCCGCTGGTGTTCGTGGGCGACGTGGGCATGGGCGTCAACCCGCCGGCCGGTTACACCACTGACGTTATCATCGCCGCCTTCCCGTGGGGCGCATACCTGGGTGAAGAGGCGCTGGAGCAGGGCATCGACGCCATGGTCTCCTCCTGGAACCGCGTGGCGGCCAACACCATCCCGACCGGCGCGAAAGCGGGCGGTAACTACCTCTCCTCCCTGCTGGTGGGCAGCGAAGCGCGCCGTCAGGGCTACCAAGAGGGCATCGCGCTGGACGTCCACGGCTATGTTTCTGAAGGCGCGGGCGAAAACCTGTTCGAAGTGAAAGACGGCATCCTGTTCACCCCGCCATTCACCTCCTCCGCGCTGCCGGGCATCACCCGTGACGCCATCATCAAGCTGGCGAAAGATCTGGGCATCGAAGTGCGTGAGCAGGTGCTGTCACGCGAATCCCTCTACCTGGCGGACGAAGTGTTCATGTCCGGCACCGCGGCAGAGATCACCCCGGTACGCAGCGTGGATGACATCCAGGTGGGCATCGGCAAGTGTGGCCCGGTCACCAAGCGCATCCAGCAAGCGTTCTTCGGCCTGTTCACCGGCGAGACAGAAGACAAATACGGCTGGCTGGATCCAGTGAACCCACAATAAGCAGACAGACACGGCAGGCGGCCGTTCCCCGCCTGCTTTTCAGCATAATTGGAGTAAATGAGCATGCCTAAGTACCGTTCCGCTACCACCACCCACGGCCGCAACATGGCCGGCGCCCGCGCGCTGTGGCGCGCCACCGGGATGACCGACGACGATTTCGGCAAGCCGATCATCGCGGTGGTCAACTCCTTCACGCAGTTTGTGCCGGGCCACGTGCACCTGCGCGATTTGGGCAAGCTGGTGGCGGAACAGATTGAAGCCGCCGGCGGCGTGGCGAAAGAGTTCAACACCATCGCCGTTGATGACGGCATCGCCATGGGCCACGGTGGTATGCTCTACTCGCTGCCTTCACGTGAGTTGATCGCTGACTCCGTGGAGTACATGGTGAACGCGCACTGCGCCGACGCCATGGTCTGTATCTCCAACTGCGACAAGATCACCCCCGGAATGCTGATGGCCTCACTGCGCCTCAACATCCCAGTGATCTTTGTGTCGGGCGGCCCGATGGAAGCCGGGAAAACCAAGCTCTCCGACAAAATCATCAAGCTCGACCTGATCGACGCCATGATCCAGGGTGCCAACCCGAAGGTGTCCGATGAGGAGAGCAACCAGATTGAGCGTTCCGCCTGCCCGACCTGCGGCTCCTGCTCCGGGATGTTTACCGCCAACTCAATGAACTGCCTGACCGAGGCGCTCGGCCTCTCCCAGCCGGGCAACGGCTCGCTGCTGGCGACCCACGCCGACCGCAAGGATCTGTTCATCAACGCGGGCAAACGCATCGTCGGTCTGGCGAAACGCTATTACGAACAGGACGATGAGAGCGTGCTGCCGCGCAACATCGCCAACAAGGCGGCGTTTGAGAACGCCATGACGCTGGATATCGCGATGGGCGGCTCCACCAACACCGTGCTGCACTTGCTGGCGGCGGCGCAGGAGGGCGAGGTGGACTTCACCATGTCCGACATCGATCGCCTGTCGCGCAAGGTGCCGCACCTCTGCAAGGTCGCGCCGAGCACCCAGAAGTACCATATGGAGGATGTGCACCGCGCTGGCGGCGTGATTGGCATCCTCGGCGAGCTGGATCGCGCTGGCCTGCTGAACCGCGAGGTGAACAACGTCCTGATGCAGACCCTGCCGCAGACGCTGGCGGAGTATGACGTGATGGTCACCGACAACGACGCGGTGAAAAAGATGTTCTCCGCAGGCCCAGCGGGCATCCGCACTACGCAGGCCTTCTCCCAGGATTGCCGCTGGGAGTCGCTGGACACCGACCGCCAGGAGGGTTGCATCCGCACCCGTGAGCACGCCTACAGTCAGGATGGCGGGCTGGCGGTGCTCTACGGCAACGTGGCGGAAGATGGCTGCATCGTCAAAACCGCTGGCGTGGACAAGGAGAGCCTGACCTTCCGTGGCCCGGCCAAGGTCTACGAGAGCCAGGACGATGCGGTTGAGGCGATCCTCGGCGGCAAAGTGGTGGCGGGCGACGTGGTAGTGATCCGCTACGAGGGGCCGAAAGGCGGGCCGGGGATGCAGGAGATGCTCTACCCGACTACCTACCTGAAGTCGATGGGCCTCGGCAAGAGCTGCGCGCTGATCACCGATGGCCGCTTCTCCGGCGGCACCTCCGGCCTCTCCATCGGCCACGTCTCACCAGAGGCGGCCAACGGTGGCCTGATCGGTCTGGTGAAGGATGGCGACATCATCGACATCAACATCCCGAACCGTGGCATCGTGCTGGATGTGGCTGACAGCGAGCTGGCCGCCCGCCGTGAAACCGAGCAGGCACGGGGCGATCAGGCCTGGACGCCACAGGCGCGTGAGCGTCAGGTCTCCTTCGCGCTGCGCGCTTACGCCACACTGGCCACCAGCGCTGACAAGGGCGCGGTACGCGACAAGAGCAAGCTGGGAGGCTAAGGCTGATGGCGGAATCACAACCCCTTTCCGGCACCCCGTGCGGTGCCGAGTACCTACGGGCGGTGCTGCGTGCGCCGGTCTACGAGGTGGCACAGGTCACCCCGTTGCAGGCGATGGACAAACTCTCTGCCCGGCTGGGCAATACCGTGCTGGTGAAACGCGAGGATCGCCAGCCGGTGCACAGCTTCAAGCTGCGCGGGGCCTACGCGATGATCGCCAGCCTCACCGAGGAGCAGAAAGCCCGTGGCGTGGTAACCGCCTCGGCGGGCAACCACGCGCAGGGGGTGGCGCTCTCCGCCACGCGCGGCAACATCAAGTCGCTGATCGTGATGCCAGTGGCAACCGCCGACATCAAGGTGGACGCGGTGCGCAACTTTGGCGGCGAGGTGCTGCTGCATGGTGCGAACTTTGATGAGGCCAAAGCGCGGGCGATCGAGCTGTCTGAACAGCAGGGCATGACCTTCGTGCCGCCTTTCGACCACCCGGCGGTGATCGCCGGGCAGGGCACGCTGGCGCTGGAGCTGTTGCAACAGGACGCGCACCTTGACCGGGTGTTCGTGCCGGTGGGCGGCGGCGGGCTGGCGGCCGGGGTGGCGGTGCTGATCAAGCAGCTGATGCCGCAGATCAAGGTGATTGGCGTGGAGGCGGAGGACTCCGCCTGCCTGCGCGCGGCGCTGGATGCTGGCGAGCCGGTTGACCTGCCGCGCGTCGGGCTGTTCGCTGAGGGCGTGGCGGTGAAGCGCATCGGCAACGAGACCTTCCGCCTCTGCCGTGAGTACCTGGATGATGTGATTACCGTCGACAGCGATGCCATCTGCGCCGCGGTCAAGGATCTGTTTGAGGATGTGCGGGCGATCGCCGAACCCTCCGGCGCGCTGGCGCTGGCGGGCATGAAGAAGTATGTGCAGCAGCATAACCTTCGTGGCGAGCGGCTGGCGCACGTGCTCTCCGGCGCCAACCTCAACTTCCACGGGTTGCGTTACGTTTCGGAGCGCTGCGAGCTGGGCGAGCAGCGTGAGGCGCTGCTGGCGGTCACCATCCCGGAGCAGAAGGGCAGCTTCCTGACCTTCTGCCAGTTGCTGGGCGGCCGTGCGGTAACGGAGTTCAACTACCGCTACGCCGATGCCGACAACGCCAATATCTTTGTCGGCGTGCGGCTGACGCGCGGCCACAGCGAGCGGCGCGAGATCATCGACGAACTGGTGGCCGGTGGCTATCAGGTGATGGATCTCTCTGATGATGAGATGGCCAAGCTGCACGTGCGCTACATGGTGGGTGGCCGTCCCAGCAAGCCACTGCGCGAGCGGCTGTTCAGCTTTGAGTTCCCGGAGTCGCCGGGCGCGCTGCTCAAGTTCCTGCACACCCTCGGCACCCACTGGAACATCTCGCTGTTCCACTACCGCAGCCACGGCACTGACTATGGCCGGGTGCTGGCGGCGTTTGAGTTGGGCGAGCGTGAGCCAGAGTTCGACCGCCACCTGACGGCGCTCGGCTACGTCTGCCATGACGAAACCGACAACCCGGCGTTCCGCTTCTTCCTCGCCGGCTGACCTGTGGGGCCGCCGCGGCGGCCCCTGCTTTCGCTACAGTAAACTCCAAAATGCCTCAATCAGCGTCTCGCTCAGGCGCTTCTTCTGCACGCACACCCCCAGTTCAAACGGCGCGACCAGCGAGATGTGATCCAGCACCGAGATGCGGCTACGCATCGACTCGGGGCTGTTCTCCAGCACCACCCCCGGAATCAGCGCGATGCCGCACCCCAGCGCCACCATCGAAACAATCGCCTCATGGCCGGAGACGGTGGCGTAGATCTGCGGGTTGCTGATGCGGTGGCGGCGGAACCAGGCGTCGATGCGCCGCCGCGTCGGGCCGTGCTCGGGCAAGATAAACGGAATGTCAGACCAGACCGGCTGCGGCGCGATCGCCTGGCTGCGTACCGGGCAGGGCAGCGCCGGGGCGATCAGCACCAGCGGGATCTCGCCGATTTTGGTAAAGCCGATGCTGGTCGGCAGGGCTTCCGGCCGCCCGGCGATGCCCAGATCCGCCTCGTTGGACTGCACCTTCTGCACCGCGTCCGCCGCGTCGCCGGTGGTCAGCTTGATCTCCACCAAGGGATGCTGGGCGCGGAAGCGGTCAAGGATGGCGGGCAGGTGGCTGTAGGCCGCCGTCACCGAACAGAACAGGCGCAGTTCGCCGGTCAGCGACGGCCCCTTCTGCCCCAGCGCGTGGCGCAACTGCTGGTATTGCAGCAGCGTATGCTGGGCAAAGCCGCGCACCTGCTCGCCAGCGTCGGTCAGTTGCACGGTGCGGTTGTCGCGCAAAAACAGCGGCTGGCCGATGCTCTCCTCCAGCCGCTGGATCTGGCGCGACAGGGTGGAGGGGCTGACGTGCATCGCCTTGGCGGTGCGGCCAAAGTGGCGGCTTTCGGTCAGGTGCAGGAACAGTTTCAGATCGCGGATATCCATCAGGCGGCGCTCTCAACAATGACGGGGTTCACATTGCATTTTATGCAATGACAGATTCTCAATATATCAATTTAAGCAATGCCACGCATAGCATATAGTGGATTCAACGACGCCTCCCCAGAGAGGGTGGGCAGTGAAAATAACAGCGAACACAACATCGACGGAGTCCCACCATGGCTAACTACTTCAACACCCTGAACCTGCGCCAGCAGCTGGCACAATTGGGCAAATGTCGCTTCATGTCCCGCGACGAATTCGCTGACGAAGCTGGCTACCTGAAAGGGAAAAAGGTGGTGATTGTCGGCTGTGGCGCGCAGGGCCTGAACCAAGGGCTGAACATGCGTGACTCCGGCCTGGACATCGCCTATGCGCTGCGCAAAGAGGCAATTGACGAGAAACGCGCCTCCTGGCGCAAGGCGACCGAGAACGGCTTCAAGGTGGGCACTTACGAAGAGCTGGTGCCGCAGGCGGATCTGGTGGTGAACCTGACCCCAGACAAACAGCACAGCGCCGTGGTGCAGGCAGTGCAGCCGCTGATGAAAGATGGCGCGGCGCTGGGTTACTCCCACGGCTTCAACATCGTAGAAGTGGGCGAGCAGATCCGCAAAGACATCACCGTGGTGATGGTGGCGCCGAAATGTCCGGGCACCGAAGTGCGTGAAGAGTACAAACGCGGCTTTGGCGTACCGACGCTGATCGCGGTACACCCGGAGAACGATCCGAAGGGTGAGGGCATGGCCATCGCCAAGGCATGGGCAGCGGCCACCGGCGGCCACCGTGCTGGCGTGCTGGAGTCCTCGTTCGTGGCCGAGGTGAAGTCTGACCTGATGGGCGAGCAGACCATCCTGTGCGGCATGTTGCAGGCCGGTTCGCTGCTCTGCTTCGACAAGCTGGTGGCTGACGGCGCGGATCCGGCTTACGCGGAAAAACTGATCCAGTTCGGCTGGGAGACCATCACCGAGGCGCTGAAGCAGGGCGGCATCACCCTGATGATGGATCGCCTCTCCAACCCGGCGAAACTGCGTGCCAACGCGCTCTCCGAGCAGCTGAAAGGCATCATGGCACCGCTGTTCCAGAAACACATGGATGACATCATCTCCGGCGCCTTCTCCAGCGGCATGATGGCTGACTGGGCAGAGGATGACGTGAAACTGCTGACCTGGCGTGAAGAGACCGGCGCGACCGCGTTTGAGAACGCGCCGCAGCAGGAGGGCAAAATCGCCGAGCAGGAGTACTTTGACCACGGCGTGCTGATGATTGCGATGGTGAAGGCCGGGGTGGAACTGGCGTTCGAAACCATGGTGGACTCCGGCATCATCGAAGAGTCAGCCTACTACGAGTCGCTGCATGAGCTGCCACTGATCGCCAACACCATCGCCCGTAAGCGTCTGTACGAGATGAACGTGGTCATCTCTGACACCGCGGAGTACGGCAACTACCTGTTCGCCAATGCGGCGGTGCCGTTGCTGCAAGAAGCCTTCATGGCCTCGCTGCAAACCGGTGACTTGGGCAAGGCCACCACCGGCACGGCGGTAGACAACGCCCAGCTGCGTGACGTCAACGAAGCGATCCGCAACCACCCGATTGAGGCGGTGGGCCGCAAGCTGCGCGGCTACATGACCGACATGAAACGCATCGCGGTTGCGGGCTAACCGGTCGGAATAAAAAGAAGGGCACCCCACGGGGTGCCCTTTTTGCTGCCTGGCGGCCATCAGTTGCGGTAAAGCACCTTGATGATGTGGTAGCCAAACTGGGTCTTCACTGGCCCATAAGGTTTCAGCAATTCACAGCTGAAGACAGCCTTGTCAAAGGACGGCACCATGTCGCCCTTGCGGAACTCGCCCAGCGAGCCGCCGGAGCGCTTGGAGGGGCACGTGGAGTGCTTGCGTGCCATCTCCTGGAAATCAGCGCCCTTCGCCAGTTTGTCCAGAATCTCTTTGGCCTGCTGCTCGGTATCCACCAGGATATGCAGCGCCGATGCGGTATTCGCCATAATAGAACCCTTCATAAATGTGTCCGCGCTACTCTACCACCCGGCGCGCCGGATGTAGACCCGGCAGGGCAAATTGAAAGGTAAAGGCGGTCAATCTCCGTCCGCCTTTCTGATACAATCGCCGCCCGTCATCCCAGTGAGCAAAAAAGCGCCATGCGATTAAACCCCAGCCAACAACACGCCGTCGAATTCGTTACCGGGCCTTGCCTCGTGCTGGCCGGGGCGGGATCGGGCAAGACCCGCGTCATCACCAACAAAATTGCCCACCTGATCCGCCAGTGCGGCTATCAGGCGCGCCACATCGCCGCCGTGACCTTCACCAACAAGGCAGCGCGTGAGATGAAGGAGCGCGTGGCGCAGACGCTGGGGCGCAAAGAGGCGCGGGGGCTGATGATCTCCACCTTCCACACGCTGGGGCTGGATATCATCAAGCGCGAGTACGCCGCCCTCGGCATGAAGTCCAACTTCTCGCTGTTCGATGACCAGGACCAGCTCGCGCTGCTGAAAGAGCTGACGGAGAAGTGGCTGGAGAATGACAAGGCGCTGCTCCAGCAGTTGATCTCGACGATCTCAAACTGGAAAAACGATCTGGTGGATCCACAGGGCGCGGCAACGCGTGCGCGATCCGAGCGGGAGAAGCTGTTCGCCCACTGCTACGGGCTGTACCACGACCACCTGCGCGCCTGCAACGTGCTCGATTTTGACGACCTGATCCTGCTGCCGACGCTGCTGCTGCAACGCAACGCCGAGGTGCGCGAGCGCTGGCAGAACCGTATCCGTTACCTGCTGGTGGATGAGTATCAGGACACCAACACCAGCCAGTACGAACTGGTGAAGCTGCTGGTCGGCGCGCGGGCGCGCTTTACCGTGGTGGGCGATGACGACCAGTCCATCTACTCCTGGCGCGGCGCGCGGCCACAGAATCTGGTGCTGCTGAAAGAGGATTTCCCGGCGTTGCAGGTGATCAAGCTGGAGCAGAATTACCGCTCCACCGGCCGCATCCTGAAGGCCGCCAACATCCTGATCGCCAACAACCCGCACGTGTTTGAGAAGCGCCTCTTCTCCGAGCTGGGCTATGGCGAGGCGCTGAAAGTGGTGACCGCCAACAACGAAGACCACGAGGCGGAGCGGGTGGTTGGCGAGCTGATCGCCCACCGCTTCGTGAAGAAGACCCAGTACAGCGACTACGCCATCCTCTACCGCGGCAACCACCAGTCGCGCCTGTTTGAGAAGATGCTGATGCAGAACCGCATCCCGTACCGCATCTCCGGCGGCACCTCTTTCTTCTCACGGCCAGAGATCAAGGATCTGCTCGCCTACCTGCGCGTGCTGACCAACGAGGGGGATGACAGCGCCTTCCTGCGCATCGTCAACACGCCGAAGCGCGAAATCGGCCCGGCGACGCTGCAAAAGCTGGGGGAGTGGGCCAACCAGCGCAACAAAAGCCTGTTTGCCGCCAGCTTTGATCTGGGGCTGAGCCAGTACCTGACCGGCCGTGGGCTGGAGGCGTTGCAGCGCTTCACCCACTGGCTGAAAGGAGTGGCCGATCTGGCGGAGCGCAACCCGGTGGCGGCGGTGCGGGACTTGATCCACGGCATCGACTACGAGAGCTGGCTGTATGAGACCTCGCCGAGCGCCAAGGCGGCGGAGATGCGGATGAAGAACGTCAACCAGCTGTTCAGCTGGATGACCGAGATGCTCGAGGGCAACGATCTGGACGAGCCGATGACGCTGGCGCAGGTGGTCACCCGCTTCACGCTGCGTGACATGATGGAGCGCGGCGAGAGCGAGGAGGAGCTGGATCAGGTGCAACTGATGACGCTGCACGCCTCCAAAGGTCTGGAGTTCCCCTATGTGTTTCTGGTTGGCATGGAGGAGGGGCTGTTGCCGCACCAGAGCAGCATTGATGAGGACAACATTGAGGAGGAGCGTCGGCTGGCCTACGTTGGCATCACCCGCGCCCAGCGTGAGATGATCTTCACCCTCTGCCGCGAGCGCCGCCAGTATGGCGAGTTGGTGCGGCCGGAGCCGAGCCGCTTCCTGCTGGAACTGCCGCAGGACGATCTGGCGTGGGAGACGGAGCGCAAGGTGGTCAGCCCGCAGGAGCGGATGCAGAAGGGCCAGAGCAATCTGGCGAGCATCCGCGAGATGCTGGCGAAGGCGCGCGGCAGTTGATGCGCGCATAAAAAAAGGCCGGTTATAAACCGGCCTTTTTTATTGGGTGCTACGCCTCTTCGACTTCCAGCGGCCAGTGGACATAACTCTGCCAGTGGCTCTCGTGCTCCAGCTCTTCGGCCCGCAGCGGGTGCTGCTCCAGCCAGCCGGGCGGCAGCGTCACCGTCAGCGCGTCATCGTTGGCACGCAGCCGTACCGCTGGCAGGGTGTCGTCGCGGCGGCGGCTGGCGAAGATGATCGCCAGACGCAGCAGGCGGCAAAGACGTTGGGCCTGACGGGGCGGCAGGGCGTTCTGTTGGCTGAGCAGCGCCAGATCAATGGTGTTGTTCTGGTTTTGCAGCAGGGTCGCCAACAGCTTTTTCTGCGCTGGGGTAAAGCCGGGCAGATCCAGGTGGCGCACCAGATAGGCGGCGTGTTGGGGAGCCTGACGGAAATCGACGCTGAGGCCAATCTCATGGATCAGGCAGGCGCTGCTGAGCAGTTCGCGGCTAAGGGCATCCAGTTGCCAGACCTCTGCCACCTGCCCGGCGAAATCCTCGGCCAGTTGCGCCACGCGCTGCGCCTGCTCGCCATCCAGCAGATAGCGGCGTTGCAGGTTACGCAGGGTGCGATGGCGGATCTCCTGCTCGACCGGCAGGTGCAGCATACCGTAGACCAGCCCTTCGCGCAGCGCGCCGCCCGCCAGCGTCATGCCCTCAATCTGTAGCTCTTTGAAGATGGCGATAAGGATCGACAGCCCGCTCGGGAAGACCAGCGCGCGCTCCAGCGTCAGCCCCTCAATCTCCAGCTCCTCCAGCTTGCCGCACTGGATGGCACGGCGGCGTAGCTGCTCCAGCTTCGGCAGGGTGATGCGCTCATCCATGCCCTGCGCCACCATGATCTCCTGCAACGCCTGCACGGTGCCAGAGGCGCCCACGCAGATCTGCCAGCCCTTCTCCATCAGCGCCGCGGCCACCGGGCGGATCATCTCCCGCGCCGCCAGCTCTGCCTGGTCAAAATTCTGTTGGCCAAGGTTGCGGTCGGTGAAGTAGCGCTCCAGCCAGGTGACGCAGCCCATCGACAAACTGAACAGCGCGGTGGATTGCGCGCCGGTGCCGGTCACCAGTTCGGTGCTGCCGCCGCCGATGTCTACTACCAGCCGCTGGTCAGGGCCGCCGGTGGTGTGCGCCACGCCGTGGTAGATCAGGCGCGCTTCCTCTTCACCGCTGATCACCTGGATAGGGCAGCCGAGGATCGCCTGTGCCGTGCCGAGGAACTCATCGCTGTTGCGGGCCAGCCGCAGGGTGGCAGTCGCCACTACCCGCACCTGATCGCGCGGGATGTCCTGCAAACGCTCCGAAAAGAGCCGCAGGCACTGCCAGCCGCGCTGCATCGCCTCGTGTGACAGGTGGTTGTCTTTGTCCAGCCCGGCTGCCAGCCGGACTTTGCGCTTGATGCGCGCCAGGGTCTGAATACTGCCGGCCACCTCACGTACCACCAACATATGGAAGCTGTTGGAGCCAAGATCGATGGCGGCGTAGAGTGAGGAGCCGAGCATAGTTATCAGCCTGAACGTTTGCGGTTGGTGCGTGGTGCCCCGCTGTTGCGGCGCGGCGCGGAGCTATTGCGGCGCGGGCCACTGCCGGTGCGGGTGCGGGCCAGACGCTTCGGCGGCGGCAGCTCGTTCAGCAGCGCGTCGCTGTTGTACTTGCTGACCGGGATGCTGTGGCCGGTATAGGCCTCAATCGCCGGCAGGTTCAGCGCGTACTCTTCACAGGCCAGGCTGATGGAGTGGCCGCTGGCACCGGCACGGCCAGTACGGCCAATGCGGTGCACGTAGTCTTCGCAGTCATCCGGCAGGTCATAGTTGAACACGTGGGTCACGGCCGGGATGTGCAAGCCACGGGCCGCCACGTCGGTCGCCACCAGGATGTCCAGGTTGCCCTGGGTGAAATCCTCCAGGATGCGCAGGCGTTTTTTCTGCGCCACGTCGCCGGTCAGCAGGCCAACGCGGTGGCCATCGGCAGCCAGGTGGCCCCAGATGTCTTCGCAGCGGTGCTTGGTGTTGGCGAAAATGATGCAGCGATCCGGCCACTCCTCTTCGAGCAGCGTCTGCAGCAGGCGCATCTTCTCTTCATTGGAGGGGTAGAACAGCTCTTCCTTAATACGGTGGCCAGTCTTCTGCTCCGGTTCCACCTCAATGGACTCGGCATTGTTCATGTGCTCGAACGCCAGCTCCTTCACGCGGTAGGAGAGGGTGGCGGAGAACAGCATGTTCAGGCGCTGGGCGGCTGGCGGCATCCGGCGGAACAGCCAGCGGATGTCTTTAATGAAGCCCAGATCGAACATGCGGTCGGCTTCATCCAGCACCACTACCTGGATAGCGCCCAGGTTAATGTGGTTCTGCTTGGCGTAGTCAATCAGACGGCCAGTGGTGCCGATCAGGATATCAACGCCGCTCTCCAGCACTTTAAGCTGTTTGTCGTAACCGTCACCGCCGTAGGCCAGGCCGAGTTTCAGGCCGGTCGTCTGTGACAGCGCTTCCGCGTCGGCATGGATCTGCACGGCCAGCTCGCGGGTTGGCGCCATGATCAGCGCGCGCGGCTGGTTGATTTGGCGGTTGGCGTCAGCAGGGTGGGAGAGTAAATAGTGGAAAGTGGACGCCAGAAACGCCAGCGTCTTGCCGGTACCGGTTTGCGCCTGGCCCGCCACATCCCGTCCGGAGACCGTGATCGGCAGGGCTAATGCCTGAATAGGCGTGCAGTTATGAAACCCTTTATTTTCAAGAGCTTCAATAACGAGAGGGTGCAGGGCGAAGTCGGCAAACTTCTGTTCGGTTAAGTGTGTTTTGCTCATAGTGTGGTAGAATATCAGCTAACTATTGCTTTACGAAAGCGTATCCGGTGAAATAAAGTCAACCTAATGTTGGTTAATGCTACATCAACTAGGTAGACATAATCCTTTGGAGTAAAACATGAGCGATAAAATTATTCACCTGACTGATGACAGTTTCGATACCGATGTACTGAAAGCCGAAGGGCCAGTGCTGGTCGACTTCTGGGCTGAGTGGTGTGGTCCTTGTAAGATGATTGCTCCGATTCTGGATGAAATTGCGCAAGAATTTGACGGCAAACTGACCATCACTAAGCTGAACATCGATGACAACCCGGGCACCGCGCCGAAATATGGCATTCGCGGTATCCCTACTCTGTTGCTGTTCAAGAACGGTGAAGTCGCTGCCACCAAGGTGGGCGCGCTGTCTAAAGGTCAGCTGAAAGAGTTCCTGACCGCCAATATGTAATCGGCACGGATGTCCGATAAGTCGGGTGTTTAGCGGGGAATGTGAAATTCACGTTGGCCGCTAGACGCCTGCCACGAAGCGTGTTAAGTTTACCTCTACTGCATATAGAACTTACCTGTAGTTTGAATCCTAAAAACAGCGTGAATCCTGGCGAATACCCTTCCAGCTTCGCTCTGTGTTAAAAGCATCGCTTTCCTGCACGGCACAATCACCGCACGTTATTTTTCCAAGCGGCACGATTTACGATGCGTTTGACAGTCATACGGTTTTGCTAAAATCATTTAGGCATTTTCGTTCTCAGTCTGCCAAATTTTCATGAATACCGTAATGCTCACGGTCTCTCTTCTGATGAATGCACTGAGATTGAATGCCAGTAAACAGGCACGGAATACGCTGCCATACCATTCACGACAAGTTCGAGACATACCCCGAGTTTAAGAACCCACCACTATGAATCTTACCGAATTAAAGAACACGCCGGTTTCTGAGCTGATTACTCTCGGCGAAAACATGGGGCTGGAAAACCTGGCCCGTATGCGCAAGCAAGATATCATCTTCTCCATTCTCAAGCAGCATGCGAAGAGTGGTGAGGATATCTTCGGCGATGGCGTACTGGAGATATTGCAGGATGGCTTCGGCTTCCTCCGCTCTGCAGACAGCTCCTACCTCGCCGGTCCTGATGACATCTACGTTTCCCCCAGCCAAATCCGCCGCTTCAACCTTCGTACCGGTGACACCATTTCCGGTAAGATTCGTCCCCCGAAAGAGGGTGAGCGTTACTTTGCGCTGCTGAAAGTCAACGAAGTCAACTACGACAAGCCTGAAAACGCCCGCAACAAGATCCTGTTCGAAAACCTCACCCCGCTGCATGCCAACTCCCGTCTGCGTATGGAACGCGGCAACGGTTCCACCGAAGACATCACCGCCCGCGTTCTGGATCTGGCCTCCCCGATTGGCCGTGGCCAGCGTGGCCTGATCGTCGCACCGCCGAAAGCCGGTAAGACCATGCTGCTGCAAAACATCGCGCAGAGCATCGCCTACAACCACCCGGATTGCGTGCTGATGGTGCTGCTGATTGACGAGCGTCCGGAAGAGGTGACCGAGATGCAACGTCTGGTGAAGGGTGAAGTGGTTGCGTCGACCTTCGACGAACCGGCTTCCCGTCACGTGCAGGTAGCAGAGATGGTGATCGAGAAGGCGAAGCGCCTGGTCGAACACAAGAAAGACGTCATCATCCTGCTGGACTCCATTACCCGTCTGGCGCGTGCCTACAACACCGTGGTGCCGGCCTCTGGCAAGGTACTGACCGGTGGTGTGGACGCCAACGCCCTGCACCGTCCGAAGCGCTTCTTCGGTGCCGCGCGTAACGTGGAAGAGGGCGGCAGCCTGACCATCATCGCCACCGCGTTGGTCGATACCGGCTCGAAGATGGACGAGGTGATCTACGAAGAGTTCAAGGGTACAGGTAACATGGAACTGCACCTGGCACGTAAGATTGCGGAAAAACGCGTCTTCCCGGCGATTGACTACAACCGCTCCGGTACCCGTAAGGAGGAGCTGCTGACCTCCCAGGAAGAGCTGCAGAAGATGTGGATCCTGCGCAAGATTATCCATCCGATGGGTGAAATCGACGCGATGGAGTTCCTCATCAATAAGCTGGCAATGACCAAAACGAATGATGAATTCTTCGATATGATGAAGCGCTCATAATTCTGTAAAACTCGGGGAACGCCACGCTAAGTCGTGGCGTTTTTCGCTTTTGGCCGCTACGATAGCGCCAAAAAAGATCCATATTTACAACATTCAGATAATAGCGGATGGCATTCGGGGAGATGTTTTCCTAAGTTAGTTAACACCCGGGTGAGCACGCAGCATAATCCGCGAAGGTTTTTTGACACGCGATAACCATAACTGTCACCATAGGATAGGACTATAAGGCTGCGAGGGTTTATGACATTGCCAGGTTACAAACCGGATTGCCTTATCTTTATGCAGAGAGCTGTTAACTGTGAATCTACTCACTATGAGTAATGATCTTCTCTTTATCTTCCTGTTTTCCTTCTGTTTCTTATTTGCTGCCCGCAAAGTCGCAAAGAAAATTGGCTTAGTTGACAGACCCAACTACCGCAAGCGCCATCAGGGGTTGATCCCACTGGTTGGCGGCATCTCCGTCTTTGCCGGCATCTGTTTCACCTTCCTGATCTCGGATTTCCATATTCCCCACTCGGCGCTCTATCTGACCTGCGCCGGGGTGCTGGTGTTGGTCGGCGCGCTGGATGACCGCTTTGACATCAGCGTCAAAATCCGCGCGCTGGTGCAGGCGCTGGTCGGTATCTCGATGATGGTGTTCGCTGGCCTGACCCTCAAGAGCCTCGGTTATATTCTGGGGCCGTGGGAGATGGTGCTGGGGCCGTTTGGCTATCTGGTGACGCTGTTCGCCGTGTGGGCGGCCATCAACGCCTTCAATATGGTGGATGGCATCGACGGCCTGCTTGGCGGCCTGTCGTGCGTCTCCTTTGGGGCGATGGGCATTCTGGTCTATCAGGCCGGGCACATCGACCTGGCGCTCTGGTGCTTCGCCATGATCGCCGCCATCATCCCCTATATCCTGCTCAATCTGGGCGTGCTGGGCCGGCGCTACAAGGTGTTTATGGGCGATGCCGGCAGTACGCTGATCGGCTTCACCGCCATCTGGATTTTGATGCAGAGCACCCAAGGCCCGACGCCGCCGATGAACCCGGTCACCGCGCTGTGGCTGATCGCCATCCCGCTGATGGACATGATTGCCATCATGTACCGTCGGCTGCGCAAGGGGATGAGCCCCTTCTCGCCTGACCGCCAGCACATCCACCACCTGATCATGCGCGCCGGTTTCTCCTCCCGGCAGGCCTTTGTGCTGATTACGCTGGCGGCGGCGCTGCTGGCGGCGATTGGCGTAATCGGCGAGCGGCTGGTGTTTGTGCCGGAGTGGATGATGCTGGTGCTGTTCCTGCTGGCATTTTTGCTCTACGGCTACTGTATCAAGCGCGCCTGGCGCGTCGCCCGGTTTATCAAACGTATCAAGCGCCGTATGCGCCGCTCGACCATCAATAAACACGTATCCTAATCCGAGGTGTTCTGGCAGTGATGAAATCTGAGACGTCCCCAACCCCCAGCCGTCAATCTGTGGAAAATGAGCTTGATATCCGTGGCCTGTGCTGCGCCCTGTGGCGTGGCAAAGGCTGGATTGTTGGGCTGGGTTTACTCTCTGCGGCCGCGGCGCTGGGCGCCTCCGCGCTGATGGAGCAGAAGTGGAGCGCCACAGCGATCACTGACCGGCCAACGGTCAACAACCTTGGCGGCTACTACTCGCAGGCGCAGTTCCTGCGCAACCTCGATAGCCTGATAAACAACTCGGCTGACCATGACCAGCCCTCGATTTCAGATGACGCCTATAATGAGTTCATTATGCAGCTGGCGGCCTACGATACGCGCCGCGACTTCTGGTTGCAGACTGACTATTACAAGCAGCGTCAGGAAGGTGATGTCAAAGCAGATGCGGCGTTACTGGATAAACTGATCGGCAATATTCAGTTCACCCCGCATGATGATAAAAAATTCCTGAATGACAACGTGAAGCTGACGGCGGAGCGCGCCGCGGACGCCAACCAGCTGCTGCGCCGCTACGTGGCGTTCGCCAGTTTGCGGGCGGTGCAGCACCTGAATGATGAGCTGCAAGGCGCGTGGGCGGCGCGTACCGTGTCGATGCTGGCGCAGGTCAAGCGCCAGGAGGCGGTGGCGGCGGCGGTTTACAAGCGTGCGCTGACCGGCGTCGGGCAGGCGCTGAAGATCGCGCGCCAGCAGAACATCAGCCGCAGCCAGACCACCACGCCAGCGGAGCAGTTGCCAGACTCTGACATGTTCCTGCTGGGCACGCCGATGTTGCAGGCGCGGCTGGAGGCACTTCAGGCATCTGGCCCGAGCTATGACATCAGCTACGACCAGAACCGGGCAATGCTCTCGACCCTCAAGGTGGGGCCGGTGCTGGATGCGAAGTTCCAGACCTACCGCTACCTGCGCACCCCGGAGGAGCCGGTCACGCGGGACAGCCCGCGCCGCACGCTGCTGATGGTGATGTGGGGCGCGGTGGGCGCATTGATCGGCGCGGGCGTGGCTCTGGCGCGCCGTCGGGCTTAACTTGATTTATGGGGGCCTGGGCTTGCGGGCGGGCACCCCCTCACGACTTAAAAGAGATTCGCTGTGAAAGTGTTGACTGTTTTCGGCACCCGACCGGAGGCCATCAAGATGGCCCCGCTGGTACACGCCCTGGCTCAGGATGCGTCCTTTGAGGCAAAGGTCTGCGTAACGGCTCAACATCGCGAGATGTTGGATCAGGTTTTGCGCCTGTTTGATATTGAGCCGGACTTTGACCTCAACATCATGCGCCCCGGTCAGGGACTGACGGAGGTCACCTGCCGCATCCTAGAGGGGCTGAAGCCGGTGCTGGAGTCATTCCGGCCGGACGTGGTGCTGGTGCATGGCGACACCACCACCACCATGGCCACCAGCCTCGCGGCCTTCTACCAGCGCATCCCGGTCGGCCACGTCGAGGCCGGTCTGCGCACCGGCGATCTCTTCTCCCCCTGGCCGGAGGAGGCCAACCGCAAGATGACCGGCGCGCTCGCCACCTGGCACTTCGCGCCAACGGAGAACGCCCGCCGCAACCTGCTGGCGGAGTCAACGCCGGATCGCCAGATCACCGTCACCGGCAACACGGTGATTGACGCGCTGCTGTGGGTGCGTGACCGCATCCGCACCAACCCGCCGCTGGTGGAGCGCCTCGGCCAGGAGTACGCCTTCCTGGATGAGGGCAAAAAGATGATTCTGGTCACCGGCCACCGGCGCGAGAGCTTCGGCGGCGGCTTTGAGCGCATCTGCACCGCGCTGGCGGAGATCGCCCGCCGCCACCCGGAGGTGCAGGTGGTCTATCCGGTGCACCTCAACCCGAATGTCAGCGAGCCGGTGAACCGCATCCTCAGCGGCATCGAGAACATCTTCCTGATTGAACCGCAGGACTACCTGCCGTTTGTCTATCTGATGGATCGCGCCTACCTGATCCTCACCGACTCCGGCGGCATCCAGGAGGAGGCTCCCTCCCTTGGCAAGCCGGTGCTGGTGATGCGTGATACCACCGAGCGCCCGGAGGCGGTGGACGCCGGCACCGTGCGGCTGGTCGGCACCGACATGGCGAAAATTGTGCAGGAGGTCACCGGCCTGCTGAATAGCGACGACGAATACCATGCCATGAGTCGCGCACATAACCCTTACGGCGATGGACATGCCTGTCAGCGTATTCTTCACGCATTAAAGAACCATCAGGTGAAGCTATGAGTTTTGCAACTATCTCTGTGATCGGACTGGGCTACATTGGCCTGCCGACGGCCGCGGCCTTTGCCTCGCGCCAGAAAAACGTCATCGGTGTGGACATCAACCCGCACGCGGTGGAGACCATCAACCGGGGCGATATCCATATTGTTGAGCCGGATCTGGATGTGGTGGTCAAACAGGCGGTGGAGGCGGGCTATCTGCGCGCGGTGACCACGCCACAGGCAGCGGATGCCTTCCTGATCGCCGTCCCCACGCCGTTCAAGGGCGACTATCAGCCCGATCTGGCCTACGTGGAAGCGGCGGCGCGCGCCATTGCGCCGGTGCTGAAACGGGGCGATCTGGTGATTTTGGAGTCCACCTCGCCAGTGGGTGCCACCGAGCAGATGGCCGGCTGGCTGGCCGCTGAGCGCCCCGATCTCACCTTCCCGCAGCAGGCGGGCGAGCAGGCGGACATCCACATCGCCTACTGCCCGGAGCGGGTGCTGCCGGGGCAGGTGATGGTGGAGCTGATCAAGAATGACCGGGTGATCGGCGGCATGACGCCCGCCTGCTCTGCCCGCGCGCGCGCGCTGTATGAGATCTTCCTGGAGGGCGAGTGCGTGCTCACCAACGCCCGCACCGCCGAGATGTGCAAGCTGACCGAAAACAGCTTCCGTGACGTCAATATCGCCTTCGCCAATGAGCTGTCGCTGATCTGCGCCGAACAGCAGATCAACGTCTGGGAGCTGATCCGGCTGGCGAACCGCCACCCACGCGTCAATATCCTGCAACCCGGCCCCGGCGTGGGCGGCCACTGCATCGCCGTGGATCCGTGGTTTATCGTGGCGCAGAACCCGGAGCTGGCGCGCCTGATCCGCACCGCGCGCGAAGTGAATGACAGCAAGCCGCACTGGGTGGTGAATCAGGTGAAGGCGGCGGTCGCTGACTGTCTGGCCGCCAGCGATTGCCGCGCCGCGGACGTGACCATCGCCTGCTTTGGGCTGGCGTTCAAACCCAATATTGATGACCTGCGCGAAAGCCCGGCGGTGGAGGTGGCGCACATGATCGCCGACTGGCACCGTGGCGACACGCTGGTGGTCGAGCCGCACGTCACCAGCCTGCCGCCGTCGCTGGCGGGCCATGCCCGGCTGGTGGAGATTGACGAGGCGTTGCAGCAGGCGGATGTGGTGGTGATGCTGGTGGATCACCAGCGCTTCAAGGCCATCCCGGCGGCGCAGATCCGCCAGCCGTGGGTGGTGGATACCAAAGGCGTGTGGCGCTAGCCATGAACCCAGGCGCGTCGCCCAGCGGGCGGCGCGACAGGAGAAACAATGAAAGGCATTATCCTGGCGGGCGGCTCCGGCTCCCGCCTGCACCCCCTCACCCTTGGGGTCTCCAAGCAACTGCTGCCCATCTATGACAAGCCGATGATCTACTATCCGCTGTCGGTGCTGATGCTGGCTGGCATCCGGGACATCCTGATTATTACTACTCCCGATGAACGTGCCTCCTTCCAGCGGCTGCTTGGCAATGGCGACGAGTTCGGCATTCGCCTGCACTATGAGGTGCAGGCGCACCCGGACGGGCTGGCTCAGGCCTTCCTGATCGCGGAGCGCTTTATCGATGGCGATCCGGTCTGTCTGGCGTTGGGTGACAATATCCACTTTGGGCAGGGCTTTAGCCCGAAATTGCAGCGCGTGGCGGCGCGGACGCAGGGCGCGACCCTGTTCGGCTACCAGGTGATGGACCCGGAACGCTTCGGCGTGGTGGAGTTTGATGACGACTTCCGCGCGCTGTCGATTGAGGAGAAGCCAGCCCAGCCGCGCTCCAACTGGGCGGTGACCGGCCTCTACTTCTATGACGCGCAGGTGGTGGAGTTCGCCCGGCAGGTGAAGCCCTCCAGCCGGGGCGAGCTGGAGATCACCAGCATCAACCAGATGTATCTGGATCGCGGCGAGCTGAACGTCGAACTGCTGGGGCGCGGCTTCGCCTGGCTCGACACCGGCACCCACGAGAGCCTGATGGAGGCGAGCAGTTTCGTGCAGGTAGTGGAGAAGCGGCAGGGCTTTAAGATCGCCTGTCTGGAGGAGATTGGCTGGCGCAACGGCTGGCTGGATGATGCCACGCTGGCGCGCGCCGGTCAGGCGCTGGGCAAAACCGGCTACGGCCAATACTTACTGGATCTGCTCCATGCGCGTCCACGCCAATATTGAGCCGCTGCGCTGGGAGAGTGACTTCTTCCAGTTGCCGAGCGCCAAACTCGACTTCTCCGCTGAAGCCGCCCCGTTGACCCCGGCGCGGCTTCAGCCCTATCAGGTGGTGCAGGCGAAAATCGCGGCGGATGCGCTGCCGCTGGCAGATGGGCTGGCGGCGCTCGGCTTCCGGCTGGCGGAGGGCGAGGTGGATTTCACCCTGCCGATCGCCGCTGAGGCGGCCTCGCCTGCCTTACAGGTGCGCGTGGCCGACGCATCGGATATTCCCGCCTTGCAACAGGCGGCGGCATCCGCCTTCGCCCTGAGCCGTTTCCGCGCGCCGTGGTATCCGCTGCAGGCGAGCGGGCGTTTCTACGCCCAGTGGATAGCCAACGCCGTCCACGGCAGCTTCGACCACCTCTGCCTGCTGCTGGAGGCGGAGGGGGTGCCGCAGGGCTTTGTCACCCTGCGCCGTTTGGCGTCAGGCGAGGCGCGCATTGGCCTGCTGGCGGCCTGGCCGGGCGCGAGTGGGCGCGGCGTGGGCAAACAGTTGATGCAGGCCGCCCGCCTCTGGTGCCGCGATGAGCAGGTGACCCGCCTGCACGTAGCGACACAAGTGGGCAACGTGGCGGCGCAGCGTCTCTACATTGGCAGTGGCGCGTCGGTGACGGCCACTTCATTTTGGTTGTACAGGTGATCCTATGATTCCATTTAACGCGCCACCGGTGGTGGGCACTGAAATCGACTACATGCAATCCGCGATGAGCAGCGGCAAGCTGTGCGGCGACGGCGGCTACACCCGCCGCTGCCAGCAGTGGATTGAACAGAACTTTGGCTGCCCGAAAGTGCTGCTGACCCCCTCCTGCACCGCCTCGCTGGAGATGGCGGCGCTGCTGCTCGACATCAAGGCTGGCGATGAGGTGATCATGCCGAGCTACACCTTCGTCTCAACCGCCAACGCCTTTGTGCTGCGCGGCGCGAAGGTGGTGTTCGTCGATCTCCGCCCGGACACCATGAACATCGATGAGACTAAAATCGAGGCGGCTATCACCGACAAAACCCGCGCCATCGTGCCAGTGCACTACGCGGGCGTCGCCTGCGAGATGGACACCATCATGGCGCTGGCGGAGAAGTACAAGCTGTTCGTGGTGGAGGATGCCGCGCAGGGCGTGATGTCCCGCTACAAGGGGCGCGCGCTTGGCACCATCGGCCACATCGGCTGCTTCAGCTTCCATGAAACCAAAAATTACACCGCTGGCGGCGAGGGTGGGGCGACGCTGATCAACGACCGTTCGCTGATTGAGCGCGCGGAGATCATCCGCGAGAAGGGCACCAACCGCAGCCAGTTCTTCCGGGGTCAGGTGGACAAATATACCTGGCGCGACCTTGGCTCCAGCTTCCTGATGTCCGATTTGCAGGCCGCCTATCTCTGGGCGCAGCTGGAGGCGGCTGACCGCATCAACCAGCGCCGCCTGCTGCTCTGGACCAACTACTATGAGGCGCTCTCCCGTCTGGCGCAGCAAGGGCGCATCGACCTGCCGGCCATCCCGGCGGACTGCGTGCACAACGCCCACATGTTCTACATCCGGCTGCGCGACATCGCGGAGCGTGACGCCTTCATCGCCTACATGAAAGAGGCGGAGATCATGACGGTGTTCCACTACATCCCGCTGCACGCCTGCCCGGCCGGTGAGCACTTCGGCCGCTTCGCTGGCGAAGACCGCTTCACCACCCGCGAAAGCGAGCGTCTGGTGCGCCTGCCGCTGTTCTTCAACCTGTCTGACGTCAACCAACGCACGGTCATCAACACCATCCTGAGTTTCTTTGCCTGATATGTCACTGGCCAAAGCATCCGTCTGGACCGCTGGCTCGACGCTGATCAAAATCGGCGTCGGGCTGCTGGTGGTCAAACTGCTTGCCGTCGCCTACGGCCCCAGCGGGGTCGGGCAGGCGGGCAATTTCCGTCAACTGGTGACCGTGCTCGGGGTGCTCTCCGGCGCGGGCATCTTCAATGGCGTCACTAAATATGTGGCGGAGCACCGGCAGGATGGCCCGCAACTGCAGGCAGTGCTCGGCACCGCCTCGACGCTGATCCTCGGCTTCTCCACCCTGCTGGCGCTGCTGTTTTTGCTGGCCGCCGCGCCCATCAGTCAGGGGCTGTTCGGCCATGACCGCTACCAGAATGTGGTGCGCGGCGTGGCGCTGGTGCAGATGGGCATCGCCTACGCCAACTTCTTTCTGGCGATCCTGAAGGGCTACCGCGACGCGCTGGGCAATGCGCTGGCGATTGCCGGTGGCAGCCTGATTGGGCTGGTGGCCTACTACCTCTGTTTCCGCCTTGGCGGCTACGAGGGGGCGCTGCTGGGGCTGGCGCTGGTGCCCGCGCTGGCGGCCCTGCCAGCCGGGCTGATGCTGGCGCGTCGCCAACCGGTGTCGTTGCGTGACCTGAAGCCGGGCTGGGATCGCGTGCTGGGTGGCCAGTACGCCAAGTTCACCCTGATGGCGCTGATGACCGCCGTTACCCTGCCGGTGGCCTATATCATGATGCGTAACCTGCTGGCGGCGCATGATGGCTGGGACGCCGTTGGCATCTGGCAGGGGGTGAGCAGCATCTCTGACGCCTACCTGCAATTCATCACCGCGTCATTCAGCGTCTATCTGTTGCCCACGCTGTCGCGGCTGAAGGAGAAAGCGGCGGTCACGCGTGAGATTGGCCGCTCGCTGGCCTTTGTGCTGCCAGCGGTGGCGACGGTCAGTCTGGCGGTCTGGCTGCTGCGCGATGTGGCGATCTGGCTGCTCTTCTCGGAAAAATTCACGGCGATGCGCGATCTGTTCGCCTGGCAACTGGTGGGGGACGTGCTGAAGGTCGGCGCCTATGTCTATGGCTATCTGGTGATTGCCCGGGCATCGCTGCGCTTCTACCTGCTCACCGAACTCAGCCAGTTCCTGCTGCTGATTGGCTTCGCCCACTGGCTCATCCCGGCGCATGGCGCGCTGGGGGCGGCACAAGCCTATATGGCGACCTATATTGTCTATTTCGTGCTCTGTAGCACGGTTTTCCTGATCTATCGTAGGCGGGCATGACCACACTTATTCACGTTCTGGGATCGGACATCCCACACCACAACCTGACCGTACTGCGCTTCTTCAATGATGAGCTGTCGGCGCGCGCGCCAGCCGGGCAGACCCGCCACTTTATGGTAGCGGCGGCGGATGCGTCCGCCTTCGCGCCCTTTACCGAGTTGCAGATTGAGACCTTCGCCGACAAGGCCACGCTGGCGCAGGCGGTGATTGCGCGGGCGCAGCAGTCGCGGCAGACCCGCTTCTTCCTGCATGGGCAGTTCAACCCCACGCTGTGGCTGGCGCTGCTCCAGCGCAAGATCCAGCCGCAGCAGGTGAGCTGGCACATCTGGGGCGGGGATCTCTATGAGGAGGCGAAAGGCTGGAAGTACCGGCTGTTCTACCTGATGCGTCGGCTGGCGCAGGGGCGCATCGGGCAGGTGTTTGCCACCCGTGGCGACCTCCAGCACTTCCGCCAGCGCCACCCACGGGTGCCGGCCTCGCTGCTCTACTTCCCGACCCGCATGGACCCGGCGCTGAATGACGCGCCGCGCCCGCCGCACGGCGATCGCCCGCTGACCATTCTGCTGGGCAACTCCGGCGATCGCACCAACCGCCACATTGAGGCGTTGCAGGCGATCCACCGGCAGTTTGGCGGCAATGTGCGGGTGGTGGTGCCGCTCGGCTATCCGGCCAACAATGAGGCGTGGATTGCGCAGATCCGCGCGGCTGGTGAGGCGCTGTTCCCGGCCGGGAATCTGCAACTGCTGACCGAGCAACTGGCCTTCCCCGACTACCTTGAGTTGCTGCGGCAGTGCGACCTTGGCTACTTCATCTTCAACCGCCAGCAGGGCATTGGTACGCTCTGCCTGCTGATCCAGTTCGGCATTCCCTTTGTGCTGAGCCGCCAGAACCCCTTCTGGCAGGATCTGGCGGAGCAGCATTTGCCGGTGCTGTTCTACGGCGACACGCTCGACGAGACGGTGGTGCGTGAGGCGCAACGGCAACTGGCGCTGGTGGACAAGCGGGAGATCGCCTTCTTCCGCCCCAACTATCTGGATGGTTGGTTGCACGCGCTGGCGCTGGCCGCCGGGGAGGCCGCATGAGCCTGACCGAGTTCGCCGGGCTGGCGGTGGTCTACGCCGCCTCGCTGCTGTTTATCCTGACGCTCGCCTACCGCGAGTTCCGCCGCGTGCGCTTCAACTTCAACGTCTTCTTCACGTTGCTCTACCTGCTGACCTTCTACTTCGGCTTCCCGCTCACCTGCGCGCTGGTGTTCGGTTTTGACGTGGAGGTGGTGCCGCCAGCCTACTTGTTGCAGGCGCTGCTCTCCGCCACCTGCTTCTACGCCATCTACTATGTCGCCTACAAAACGCGGCTGCGCGCGGCCAACGCCCCGCCGCGTCGGCCGGTCTTCACCCTGAACCGGGTGGAGGCGCACCTTACCTGGATGATGCTGGCGCTGATTGCCCTCGGCACGGTGACCGTGTTCTTCATGCACAACGGTTTCCTGCTGTTCAAGCTCAGTGCCTACAACCAGATCTTTTCCAGCGAAGTCTCAGGGGTGGCGCTCAAGCGCTTCTTCTACTTCTTCATCCCGGCGATGCTGGTGGTCTACTTTCTGCGGCAGGATCTGCGCGCCTGGCTGTTCTTCCTGGTGAGCACGGTGGCGTTTGGCATCCTGACCTATATGATTGTCGGCGGCACGCGCGCCAACATCATCATCGCCTTCGCGCTGTTCCTGTTTATCGGCATCGTGCGCGGCTGGATCACGCTATGGATGCTGGCCGCCGCTGGCCTGTTCGGCATCGTCGGCATGTTCTGGCTGGCGCTGAAGCGCTATAGCCTGGACGTCAGTGGGGCGGAGGCGTTCTACACCTTCCTCTACCTGACGCGTGACACCTTCTCGCCGTGGGAGAATCTGGCGCTGCTGTTGCAGAACTACGATAAGATCGATTTCCAAGGGCTGGCCCCGATGGCCCGTGACTTCTACGTCTTTATCCCGAGCTGGCTCTGGCCGGGAAGGCCGAGCGAGGTGCTCAACTCCGCCAACTACTTCACCTGGGAGGTGTTGGACAACCACTCGGGGCTGGCGATTTCGCCGACGCTGATTGGCTCGCTGGTGGTGATGGGCGGCGCGTGGTTCATCCCGCTGGGCGCGGTGGCGGTCGGCGGCATCATCAAGTGGTTCGACTGGCTGTATGAGCAGGGCAAGGCGGAGGGCAACCGCTATAAGTCGGCGGTGTTGCAGGCGTTTTGCTTCGGCGCGGTGTTCAATATGATTGTGCTGGCGCGGGAAGGGGTCGATGCCTTTGGCTCGCGCGTGGTGTTCTTCTGTCTGGTGTTCGGCGCCTGTCTGGTGGCGGCGAAACTGTTGTACTGGATGTTCGACGCCAGCGGCTTGATCCGGCCGCGCGGCCGCCGGGCCATCTCCCCCGGCGAGCCGCCTGCGGCGGACGGCATCCTGTAAGGAAACTCATGGACTCATTACGCTCTGTCCCCCAGTACCGCATCCGTGGCCTGGATATCTGGGGATTCAAACATCAGGCGCAGTTTCTCGATCACCTGTTCACGGGCGGCCGGGTCAAAACCGGTACGCTGGTGGCGATTAACGCCGAAAAGGTGCTGGCCAGCGAGCGCGACGCCTCGCTGCACGCGCTGATCAACGGCGTGGAGTATAAGTACGCCGACGGCATCAGCATCGTGCGCTCCATCCGCCGCAAATACCCCGGCGCTGAGGTGTCACGCATCGCGGGTGCCGATCTGTGGGAGGCACTGATGCAGCGCGCCGGGCAGGAGGGCACGCCGGTGTTCCTGATTGGCGGCAAGCCAGAGATTCTGGCGCAGACCGAGGAGAAGCTGCGCGCGCTGTGGAACGTCAACATCGTCGGCAGCCAGGATGGCTACTTCACCCCCGAGCAGCGGACGTCGCTGTTTGAGCGGGTGAAGGCCAGCGGCGCGGCGATTGTCACGGTGGCGATGGGCTCGCCGCGGCAGGAGGTGCTGATGCGCGACTGCCGCGCGCTCCATCCGCAGGCGCTCTACATGGGCGTCGGCGGCACCTATGACGTCTTTACCGGCCATGTGCGCCGTGCGCCGAAATTCTGGCAGAACAGCGGGCTGGAGTGGCTCTACCGTCTCCTGCTGCAACCCAGCCGGCTGCGCCGCCAGCTTAAGCTGCTGAAATACCTGCGCTACCACTACACCAACCAACTCTGATGCTTTCGACGCCCCGCTTCGCGGGGCGTTTTTGGCAAAAAAAGCGGTCGCCCCGTCGCAACGCTTGCAAATTCTGGTTTGCTTCTGACAGGAAAATACGGAACCATAGCGCCCGGTAACTCCCCCGGTAGCTGGGCCGCTTTTCCGCCTGAATCCTTTCTGTAGGAAATCCCCCGCTGCTGACCGCTTACCCCCGGTGGCGTCCTGCCGCCGTTGTCACAGGCATAGTCAACCAAAAAAATAACATTCCAGCGGGCTGGAAGGCATACACAACACGCGAGAAACAGAGGAATTATGGCGAGTCACGAAGAGAAGAAAGGATTACAGCGAGGGTTGGAGGCCCGGCATATCGAGCTGATAGCGCTCGGCGGCACCATCGGTGTCGGGTTGTTCATGGGCGCGGGCAGTACGTTGAAGTGGGCAGGGCCGTCAGTGCTGCTGGCCTACATCGTCGCCGGTCTGTTTGTGTTTTTCATTATGCGCGCGATGGGCGAGATGCTGCACCTGGAGCCGGTGGCTGGCTCCTTTGCGGTCTATGCGCATAAGTACCTCAGTCCTTACTTCGGCTACCTGACCGCCTGGAGCTACTGGTTCATGTGGATAGCCGTGGGGATCTCCGAGATCACCGCCGTGGGCGTCTATGTGCAGTACTGGTTCCCGGAGCTGCCCCAGTGGGTGCCAGCACTGGCAGCGATTGCGCTGGTGGCGCTGGCCAACCTGGCGGCGGTGAAGCTGTATGGCGAGTTTGAGTTCTGGTTCGCGCTGATCAAGGTCACCACCATCATCGTGATGATTGTCGCCGGGCTGGGGGTCATCTTCTTCGGCTTTGGCAACCACGGCCAGGCGCTGGGCTTTGAGAACCTGACCGTCCACGGCGGCTTCTTCGCTGGCGGCTGGAAAGGCTTCCTGTTTGCGCTCTGTATCGTGGTGGCCTCCTACCAAGGGGTCGAGCTGGTGGGCATCACCGCTGGCGAAGCCAAGAACCCGCAGGTCACGCTGAAGCGCGCCATCAACAACATCCTGTGGCGCATCCTGATCTTCTACGTGGGCGCAATCTTCGTCATCATCACCATCTACCCGTGGAATGAGATTGGCTCGCACGGCAGCCCGTTCGTGCTGACCTTCGCCAAGATCGGCATCGCTGCCGCGGCAGGCATCATCAACTTCGTGGTACTGACGGCGGCGCTCTCCGGCTGCAACAGCGGCATGTACAGCTGTGGCCGTATGCTCTACGCGCTGGCAAAAAACCGCCAACTGCCATCGTTCCTGGCAAAAGTCTCCAAAGGCGGCGTGCCGGTCTACGGCATTGCCGTCACCATCTTCTGCCTGCTGGCTGGCTCCTGCCTGAACTACATCATCCCGAACCCGGAGAAGGTGTTTGTCTATGTCTACAGCGCCAGCGTGCTGCCGGGCATGGTGCCGTGGTTCGTGGTGCTGGTGAGCCAGCTTAAGTTCCGCGTGGTGCATAAGCAGGCGCTGAAAAGCCATCCGTTCAAGTCGATAATGTTCCCCTACGTCAACTACCTGACCATCGCGTTCCTGCTTTGTGTGCTGGTAGGCATGGGAATCAACCCAGACACGCGGATTTCGCTGCTGGTGGGGGCCATTTTCATTGCCGGTGTCTCGCTGATCTACGCGGGCCTGGGGATGCATAAACGCAAACCTACGGTGCAAAACCCGGTAGAATAAGGGCTTAGTGACGGGGCAGGGCGGGAGAAGTGGTCACTTTTAGGACGAAATGAGCAAAGCGTAAGCAAACGCAATATTTCTTCTAAAAAGCACTAGACAGCATGGCACTAAAGCCGTAATATCCCGCCCCGCAACGGCGCTACGCGCCCGTAGCTCAGCTGGATAGAGCGCTGCCCTCCGGAGGCAGAGGTCTCAGGTTCGAATCCTGTCGGGCGCGCCATTAAGTTTGTGCGCAAGAGCTGCGGTGGTACTCTTTCTTAGAAAAGAACATACCGCGTGAAGTAGAAGTAACTTTGGTGGCTATAGCTCAGTTGGTAGAGCCCTGGATTGTGATTCCAGTTGTCGTGGGTTCGAGTCCCATTAGCCACCCCAAATTTTGTGACGATGCGAAGGTGGCGGAATTGGTAGACGCGCTAGCTTCAGGTGTTAGTGTCCTTACGGACGTGAGGGTTCAAGTCCCTCTCTTCGCACCACACAAACAGCATCTTTGATGTTGTTGCAGTTAAAGCAGTAGAAAAAATCGGCGAGTAGCGCAGCTTGGTAGCGCAACTGGTTTGGGACCAGTGGGTCGGAGGTTCGAATCCTCTCTCGCCGACCACTTTCAGAATAACCCCGCTCTGCGGGGTTTTTCGCTTTCTGGCGTCCGGGATTTCTTGCAAAGCGCCCGCCTCTATCTCTCCACACCTCTTTCCGTTCAGGCACCGCCACCCATACCGTTATTCAATTGTCGTTTTTCCGCTACAGCACGCAATCTGGCTGTCGTGAAAAAGTGACACCTATCCTCATGATTTATTTAGACAATTAACGCCATACGGCAGGCTGTCGTCTGAGAACGACAAAACGGCAAGTGGATCTCACGCTAAGGCATGAAATTGCCCCACTTACAGCCGCCGCACATAAGTTTTTTACGCATTAAAACAAAAGGATAAATTTAAATACCGGCCGTGGGTAGATTCTGGCACGGTGTGTGCAATACTAACGGGGTAGATGCTCATTCCCCTTGTTATGACTGCCTTTGGCTTCATAAAACCCTGAATGATGCAGAGCCAATTTCGGTACCTAATGTCCACCTTATCGATAACCTGGTTATCAGCAAGCGGGCATAACGTTGAGTGAGGTACCCCCCTGTTGTCCAAGACCTGAATTTGCTTGTTTAAACACTTGTCCCGGCGGCAGGTGTTTTTTTTTGCCTGCCATTTCGCGGGTATAAAAAAAGGCCCCCGAGGGGGCCTTTCTATTTTTCGGCATGCATTACACGTCCGGGCGTTGCAGGGTCAGCAACAGGCCCTCACGGCGCAGCTGCGCGGCTTCGTCCGGCTTATGCAGCTTGTCCAGCGTGTCCGCCAGCCAGGCATAATCATGCCCATCCGGACGCACTGCCAACGCCGCGCGGAAGCACTCGCTGGCCGCCTGCCACTCGCCATGCTTCATCAGCAACTGGCCCAGCGTGCTGCTTAGCAGCGGGGTCGCGCCATTCTGCTTGATCTGCTGGCGCAGGACTTTCTCCAGCTGTTCTGGGTTGCCCGACTTCAGGCGCGGCATCAGCAGCACCAGACGCTCATCGAAGTGGCGTTTCAGGCCATCCAACAGCACCTCCTGCGCCATGTCGTGATCGTCACAGGCGATCAGGTTCTCTACCATCGCCACCTGCAGGGTGGCATCGTGGCGGGTTTTGCGCTTCTGATCTTTCCACCAGCGTTTCAGGCCGTCGCTGCCCTCTTTGGCCATCGCCTCGTTCATCAGGCCGACATAGGCCTGTTCACGCAGCGCCTGCAAGTGCGGCTCATCATACAGATGGATTTTCGCCATCGACGGGATGATCTCCAGCAGGGCGTCATAGGCACCGCTACGCAGGTAAGCCTGCTCCGCCAGTCGCAAGACTTCCGGGTGGCGCGGGGCCTGGCCCACCAAATTATCCACACCGTGACGCGCCGCATGGATCTCGCCCTGTGCCAGCTGGATACGCACGCGGGTGATGTCCACCGGCAGCTGGTCGCGATCGGCGATCTCGGCGGCACGCTCCAGATACTGGTTGGTGCGGAAGCTGTCACCGCGCTGCTGCGCGGCCTCGGCGGCCAGCAGGTAGTTCACCACCGGCTGCTCGGCGTGGTCGGCATGGCGGGTCAGCAGCTTCTCAGCCTGCTGGTGATCGCCCTCGGCCAGTTTCACCAGCGCCTCTTTGGTTTGCTTGCGCGCCTTGGAGCGTTTGCGGCCGCTGAACCAGCGGCGGGTACGCGCGCCGGTGCGGAACAGGCGGCGCAGGATCCACTCCACGATGAACAGGGCGACAAACAGCACAATCGCCATGATCACCAGACCTGTGACGCTGGTCTCCACGTTATAGTTGTCCGTCTGGATCAGGACATAGCCCTGATGGCCGGCCAGCATTGGCCCGACGACCACGCCAGCAATCAGGAGCAGGAAGAGGACTAACACGCGAATCATATTTAGCCCTCCTGGTTGGCGGCAGCCGGCGACTGCGCCAGCAGGTTACGGACGCGGGTCTGCATCAGCTTCTCCAGCATCGGCTGGCTCTTCAGCTGCTCCGGCACATCCACCGAGATGCTCTGCTGGCTCAGGGTGTCCAGATCGTCGAGGAAGGCCTTGGTCGCCGGATCGTTGGCGTCAAAGTAGGAGCGTACCCAGCCGGAGACCGTCTCCAGCGACTGCTTGTAGACCTCATTCTGGTGGCGCGGCACCGCCTGTGCGGCCACCAGCAGGCGCGAGCGGATGTTCTCACGCAGGTAGACATCCTGATTCGGCGCCAGCAGCGGCTCGGCAGCGGTGTCACGGCGGCGGATGGTGATGAAGTCATCCATAAAGTTGTGCCAGCTCTTGACCAGATTCTGCCGCCACTCGCCGATGGAGGCAGAAAGCTCGCCGCTGTCCTCGTCCATCGGCGAGTCGTCGGTGTTGTCATCCGCCAGACGCAGATTGTCCACCTGATTAGAGAGCTGGTTCACCTTCAGGATGATGCCGTCGAAATCGACCTGCGCCACCACGGAGAGCGTGCTGACGTCCTCGGTAATCGCGCGGCGCACCTCCAGCAGGCTCGGATCGTTCATGTCCGCCAGACTGGCGTCGGCGCTCTTGAGCAGCGCGGCGGCAGTGGTGATGTCCTGATCGCTCCACAGCTTGCGGCCGGCCAGTTTGACCAGGAAGTCAGCCTGCGCCAGCAGCCAGGTTTTGGCATCGCTGCCGGAGATGGTCGCCACCTTCTCCTGCAACTCATTGAGCTGGCGGTTCAGGCTCGCCTGCTGCTGGTCGGCGTTTTTCAGCGCCTCGCCCTGCTGCTGCCACAGGGTGCCTTGCTGCTGCTTCTCCTGCTGCTGGCTCTGTTGCAGCGCGGCAATTTCCGCGCGCAGCGACTGGTTTTCTGCCAACTGCGCCTTGGCCTGTTGTTGCCCGTGCAGGTAGAGCCCGGCACCGAGGGCCAGCGCCAGCGCAATGGCGACAGCACCCAGCACCAGTCCGGTGCGGCTCTCTTTGCGGGAATCAACGGCTGGCCGGAGGGGCGTCTCCACCGCTGGGGTGATCTCTTCGTCCGAAGCGGATGGGGTTTTTTGTTCCGTCATGTTGGCACATCCCATAGTCAGGTTATCGTAGCGCGCGGATCAGCGCGTCATTATCTGCATTGTCGGCCACCCCGACGCTCTGCCAGCCAAGCTGGCGCGCCAGAGTTGCCAGGCGTTCACTCACCACTATCAGGTTGCAGCGCAGCAACCATGAAGTCCGATAGTAATCAGGAACTAAATTATAGAGCTGTTGTAACATTTCACCGCTGGTGACCACCAGCCTGTTCACGCCGAGACGGTGCCAGTGGGCGCTCTGCTCACTGCCGTCATAGTGAATGGCGCGCCGCTGGTAGCACTCGCAGTAGTCGATGGTGGCGCCGCGTGCCGCCAGCGTCTCAGCCAGCAGTTCACGGCCACCGTTGCCGCGCAGGATCAGCGCCCGCTTGCCGCTGACCTGTTGCAGGTCAGGCAGGCAGAGCAGGGTTTCGCTGGTCTCGCTGTCGGGGGGGTAGCTGACCGGGCGGCCGCTGAGGGTGTGCAGTTTCAGCCCGGTAGTGCGGCCGATGGCATAGTAGTGGAGATCGGCGCGCCAGGGCGGCGAGCAGGCCGCCAAAGCATGGTGTGCGTAATCCACCGCATGTTGGGAGAGGGCAAACACCAGATCGCCGGGCACGCAAGCGGCCAGGCGGGCCGGCAGGGTGGCCACGTCCCTCCCCGGGGCGAACTCAATCAGCGGCGCGTGGTACGCGGCCAGCCCAAGCTGGCGCAACCGGCTGACCAACTGTTCGCCTGACGGGGAAGGGCGGGTCACCAGAATGGTCATGCGGGAGGATTTCCCTGATAGACCTCGGCGAGGATCTCGCGCGCGCCGCGCGACAGCAGCTCCTCGGCCAGCGCCACGCCCATCTGCTCCGCCTGATCGGCTGAACCGTGGCGTTCACCGCGCACGATGACGCTGCCATCCGGCGCGCCCACCAGCGCCCGCAGCCAGAGGCGATCGCCCTCCAGCACCGCGTAGCTGCCGATTGGCACCTGACAGCCGCCCTCGAGGCGGGTATTCATCGCCCGTTCGGCACGCACGCGCACCGCCGTCTCATGGTGGTTCAGCGGCGCGAGCAGTTCACGCGTCACGCTGTCATCCAGCCGGCACTCAATGCCGACCGCACCCTGCCCAACCGCTGGCAGGCACTCCTCTGGCGACAGCGGGTTACGGATGCGTGACTCAAGGCCGAGGCGTTTCAGTCCGGCGACCGCCAAAATAATGGCGTCGTACTGGCCGTTGTCGAGCTTGCTCAGGCGGGTGCCGACGTTGCCGCGCAGGTCGCGCACCACCAGATCCGGGCGCTGCTCGCGCAGTTGGCACTGGCGGCGCAGGCTGGAAGTACCGACCACGCTGCCCGGCGGCAGGTGGGCGAGGCTCTCAAAGTTGGGCGAGACAAAGGCATCACGCGGATCTTCGCGCTCGCAGATGGTGACCAGCCCCAGCCCCTCGGGGAATTCCACCGGCACATCCTTCATGGAGTGGACGGCGATGTCCGCGCGGTTCTCCAGCAGCGCCAGCTCCAGCTCCTTGACGAACAGCCCCTTGCCGCCCACTTTTGCCAGCGGGGTATCAAGGATGATGTCGCCGCGCGTGACCATAGGCACCAGCTCAACGCGCAGGCCCGGATGGCTCTCCTCCAGGCGGTGTTGAACATAATGTGCCTGCCACAACGCCAGGGGACTTTGGCGGGTGGCAATACGGATAATTTTGTCTACCATGCTTGTTACCGTTTTACGAGTTCGCCCCATCCTACCATTTACCGGGGAAAGCTGTCAGCGTAAGAAGCCCCGGCAGCGCGGGGGAAACCGGGCCAAAACGGCGCGTTCGACAGGTTTTACATGACATGGCCGGGAGAGAGGAGTATACAAAGGGACCAGAGTAAGTCTGGTGCTATACTTTCTTTACGGTCAATCAGCAAGGTGTTAAATTGATCACGTTTCCAGCAATTATCTGCTAAATATTCGTCTAAACACAGGCAGGTTTGGAAAACGGGTTTTTTATAGGCACTGGGATAAATCAGGCGAAACGTCTTGTACCTCTACATTGAGACACTCAAGCAGAGACTGGATGCGATCAACCAACTGCGTGTCGATCGTGCCCTGGCGGCCTCTGGGCCGGCTTTCCAACAGGTCTACAGTCTACTGCCGATCTTATTGCACTATCATCATCCACTGATGCCGGGTTACCTGGACGGTAACGTGCCGGGCGGCATCTGCCTGTTCACGCCCGATGAAAAGCAATCTCGTTATCTCGCTGATTTAGAAGAAAAAATCGGCAAGCCCCTCGACAAAGCCCCCCACGGCGAACTGCCGATCACTGGCCTCTACAGCATGGGCAGTACCTCCTCGATTGGCCAGAGCGAAAGCTCAGACCTGGACATTTGGGTCTGCCACCAATCCTGGCTGGACAACGAGGAGCGCCAGCGGCTGCAACAGAAGTGCACGCTGCTGGAGGAGTGGGCGGCGTCGCTGGGCGTTGAGGTGAGCTTCTTCCTGATCGACGAAAACCGCTTCCGCCACAATGAGAGCGGCAGCCTCGGCGGCGAGGATTGCGGCTCCACCCAGCACATCCTGTTGCTGGATGAGTTCTACCGCAGCGCCGTGCGTCTGGCGGGCAAGCGCATCCTGTGGAACATGGTGCCGGGCGAAGAGGAGCCGCACTACGACGAGTATGTGATGTCGCTCTATGCGCAGGGCGCGCTGACGCCCAATGAGTGGCTCGATCTCGGTGGCCTCGGCACGCTGTCGGCGGAAGAGTATTTCGGCGCCAGCCTGTGGCAGCTCTATAAGAGCATCGACTCCCCCTATAAAGCGGTGTTGAAAACCCTGCTGCTGGAGGCTTACTCCTGGGAGTACCCGGAGACCCAGTTGCTGGCGATGGACATCAAGCGCCGCCTGCATGATGGCGAGATCGTCTCCTTCGGGCTGGACGCCTACTGCATGATGCTGGCGCGCGTCACCCGCTACCTGACGGCGATTGAGGATGAGACGCGGCTGGATCTGGTGCGCCGCTGCTTCTATCTGAAGGTGTGCGAGAAGCTGTCACAGGGGCGCGACTGCGTTGGCTGGCGGCGGGAGATTTTGTCGCAACTGGTGCAGGAGTGGGGTTGGAGCAGCGAGAAGCTGGCGATCCTCGACAACCGCAACAACTGGAAGATTGAGCGGGTGCGCGAGGCGCACAACGAGCTGCTGGATGCGATGATGCAGAGCTATCGCAACCTGATCCGCTTCGCCCGCCGCAATAATTTGAGCGTCAGCGCCAGTCCGCAGGACATCGGCGTGCTGACCCGCAAGCTCTACGCCGCCTTTGAGGCGCTGCCGGGCAAAGTGACGCTGGTGAACCCGCAGATCTCGCCCGACCTGTCGGAAAATGACCTGACCTTTATCCATGTGCCGATTGGCCGCGCCAACCGCACCGGCTGGTATCTGTACAATCAGGCGCCGTCGATGGACGCTATCATCAGCCACCAGCCGCTGGAGTATAACCGCTACCTGAATAAGCTGGTGGCGTGGGCCTACTTTAACGGCCTGCTCACCGCGCGCACCCGCCTGCATATCAAGGGCGGCGGCCTGTGCGACCTAGCCAAGTTGCAGGAGCTGGTGGCGGACGTCTCGCAGCACTTCCCGCTGCGCCTGCCGGCGCCGACGCCCAAGGCGCTCTACAGCCCGTGTGAGATCCGCCATCTGGCGATTATCGTCAATCTGGAGCATGACCCGACGGCGGCCTTCCGCAATCAGGTGGTGCACTTCGATTTCCGCAAGCTGGATGTCTTCAGCTTCGGCCAGCAACAGCAGTGTCTGGTCGGCAGCATCGACCTGCTCTACCGCAACTCGTGGAATGAGGTGCGCACCCTGCACTTCAGCGGCGAGCAGGCGGTACTGGAGGCGCTGAAGACCATCCTCGGCAAAATGCACCAAGACGCCGCGCCGCCGGAGTCGGTCGAGGTGTTCTGCTACAGCCAGCACCTGCGCGGCCTGATTGGCACGCGCGTGCAGCAGTTGGTGTCGGAGTGCATTGAGCTGCGCCTCTCCAGCACCCGCCAGGATCCGGGCCGCTTCAAGGCGGTACGCGTCTCTGGCCAGACCTGGGGGTTGTTCTTCGAGCGCCTGAGTGTCTCGGTGCAGAAGCTGGAGAATGCGGTGGAGTTCTACGGTGCCATCTCCAACAACAAGCTGCATGGCCTGTCGGTGAAGGTGGAGTCGGATCAGGTGCACCTGCCGGCGGTGGTCGATGGCTACGCCAGCGAGGGGATCATCCAGTTCTTCTTTGAAGACTCGCCAGATGACCGCGGCTTCAACATCTATATTCTCGATGAGTCGAACCGGGTGGAGGTGTTCCACCACTGTGAGGGCAGCAAAGAGGAGCTGGTGAAGGATGTCAGCCGCTTCTACTCCTCCTCCCATGACCGCTTTACCTACGGCTCGAGCTTCATCAACTTCAACCTGCCGCAGTTCTACCAGATTGTGGTGCTGGATGGCCGCAAACAGGTGATCCCGTTCCGCAGCAAGGCGCTGACCGCCCTCAACCTGGCGGTGAACAGCGAGGCACTGCCGCCGGGCCTGAAACAGTTCTACCAATTGCACTGACCGCGTGGCCGGGCGACCCGGCTGCGCGCCTTCACGCTTTGGCCTTTTTCCCCCAACCGCCAGCCTGGCCCCGGACGTAATTCCTATTGCTTTTCATGATCCACCTGCGATTATAGAGGGCTTGGACGCACGCAATACAGGCAGAACAGATGAAAAAAGAATTACGTTGGGCAGCGGCCGCCTTGATGTTACTGGGGCTTTCCGGTTGTGGCCTGAAAGGCCCGCTCTACTTCCCACCGGAAGACAAACCGGCCGTGACCACCGCGCCGCCTGACTCCAACAATGACGTGCAGCGCAACCAACAACCGACTTCTGGCACTCAGGGCAGCACCACCGCAGACCCTGCGGGCCTGTAACGGATAGCAGCCCTGCGGTTTGTGCCGGCAGGATCACATCAGGCGTCCGGGATAGCCGGCAGCCAGCGGAGTAAAATATGCAGTTCTCCAAAATGCATGGGTTAGGCAACGACTTTATGGTGGTCGATGCCGTTACGCAGAACGTCTACTTCTCGCCTGAGCTGATCCGGCGCCTGTCCGATCGCCATACCGGCGTGGGGTTTGACCAGATGCTGGTGGTGGAGCCGCCCTACGATCCCGATCTCGATTTCCACTACCGCATCTTCAACGCCGACGGCAGCGAAGTGGCGCAGTGCGGCAACGGCGCGCGCTGCTTCGCCCGCTTCGTGCGCCTGAAGGGGCTGACCAACAAACGCGACATCCGCGTCAGTACCCAGACCGGCCGCATGGTGCTGAGCGTCACGGAGAATGATGACGTCTGCGTCAACATGGGCGAGCCGATCTTCGAGCCGCAGCAGGTGCCGTTCCGCGCCGCCAAGGCGGAGAAGACCTACATCCTGCGGGCGGCGGACAAAACCGTGCTGTGCGGCGTGGTCTCAATGGGCAACCCGCACTGCGTGTTGCAGGTGGAGGATGTGCAGACCGCCGAGGTGGAGACGCTGGGGCCGGTACTGGAGAGCCACGAGCGCTTCCCGGAGCGCGCCAACATCGGCTTTATGCAGATTGTCAGCCGTGACCACATCAAACTGCGCGTCTTCGAACGGGGCGCGGGTGAAACCCAGGCCTGCGGCAGCGGCGCCTGTGGGGCGGTGGCGGTCGGCATCCTGCAAGAGAACCTGGCTGAAAATGTGCGCGTCGATCTGCCGGGCGGCAGCCTCGACATCCGCTGGAAGGGGCCGGGGCATCCGCTCTACATGACCGGCCCGGCCACCCACGTCTACGATGGATTCATTCATTTATGAGTAATATAGAGGAGCCAGTGGCCGCCGTCGCTGAACTGGACGATGAGCAGGTGCTCAGCTACCTGCTGCAACATCCCGACTTCTTTATCCGCAACTCCCGCGCCGTAGAGCCGATCCGTGTGCCGCACCCGGTGCGCGGCTCGGTGTCGCTGGTGGAGTGGCAGATGGCGCGCCAGCGCAACCGCATCCAGCTGCTGGAGGAGGAGATCACCCTGCTGATGGAGCAGGCGGCGGTCAACCAGTCGCTGTTCAGCCGGCTGATCCAGTTGCAGGCCGAGCTGGCCGAGGCCAGCAGCCTGCAAGAGATGCTGGATCGCCTGCACCGCTGGGCGCGTAGCCTCGGGCTGGCGGGCGCGCATATCCGCCTGTTTGCCGACAGCTGGAAAATCGGTGCCCCCTCTGACTTCACCCACCTCGGGCTGGCGCGCACGGCGTTTGAGTCGTTCCGCATTCCGCGTATGGGCGAGGACAACCACTTTCTCGGCGGCCTGACCGGCCCGGAACTGCTGCTGCTGTTGCCGCAGGCGAAGCAGGTCGGTTCAGTGGCGCTGTCGCTGATGGGTGCGCAGGGCGAGCTGGGGATGGTGATCTTCAGCAGCCGCGATGCCCAGCACTACCATCCCGGCATGGGCACCGTGCTGCTTGACCAGCTGGCGCGGATGCTGCCCGGCCTGCTGGAACGCTGGATCGAGCGCGCATGACCGCCGCTGACGCCGCCCTGCCGCTGGCGCTCACCGCGCCGGTGGAGCGCTTTTTGCGCCATCTCCAGCATGAGCGGCGGCTCAGCCCGCTGACGGTCAAAAACTATCGCCACCAGCTGGCGGCGCTGATGGCGCTGGCGGCCAAGGGCGGCCTGGCCGACTGGGCGCAGCTCGACCCAACACGGGTGCGCGCGCTGGTGGCCAACAGCAAGCGCGGCGGGCTGGAGAGCGCCAGCCTGGCACTGCGGATGTCGGCGTTGCGCAGCTTCCTCGACTGGCTGGTGAGCCAGGGCGAACTGCCAGCCAATCCGGCCAAGGGGATCTCGACGCCGCGTACCGCGCGCCACCTGCCGAAAAATATGGATGTGGATGAGGTGGATCAACTGCTGGGCATCGATCTCAGCGATCCCTTGGCGATCCGCGACCGGGCGATGCTGGAACTGATGTACGGGGCCGGGCTGCGACTGGCGGAAACCGTCGGCATCGACTGCCGCCACATTGATTGGGTGGGCGGCGAGGTGTGGGTACTGGGCAAGGGCAGCAAGGAGCGCAAAGTGCCGTTCGGCCAGACCGCGCTGCGCTGGCTGGAGCAGTGGCGCGCGCTGCGTGACCAGTTCAACCCGCAGGATGACGCGCTGTTCCTCTCCAAGCTGGGCAAGCGCATCTCGGCGCGCAACGTGCAGAAGCGCTTTGCCGAGTGGGGCGTCAAGCAGGGGGTGAACAGCCATATCCACCCGCACAAACTGCGCCACTCCTTCGCCACCCACATGCTGGAGTCGAGCGGCGACCTGCGTGCGGTGCAGGAGCTGCTGGGCCACGCCAACCTCTCCACCACCCAAATCTATACCCACCTCGACTTCCAGCACCTGGCGTCGGTCTATGACGCGGCGCACCCGCGAGCCAAACGAGGAAAATCCTGATGATTGTCTATCGTCCGCTGAAGGCCATTGCGGCCCTGACCTTTGATTTGGATGACACCCTGTATGACAACGGGCCTGTGATCCGCCGTACCGAGCAGGAGTCGCTGAAGTTCCTGCGCGCCTATCACCCGCTGCTGGCGGAAGTGGAATCGGCCCACTTCCAGCAGTTGCGGGCCGAGCTGCGCCGGCAGGAGCCGGAGATCTACCACGATGTCACCCAGTGGCGCTGGCGCGCCCTGCACCTCGGCCTCTCACGGCTGGGGCTGAGCGAGGCGGAAGCCAGCGCTGGCGCGGATGAGGCGATGAGCCACTTCGCCCACTGGCGCAGCCAGATTGAGGTGCCGCAGGAGACCCATGACACCCTGAAGGCGCTCGGCGAGCGCTGGCCGCTGGTGGCTGTCACCAATGGCAACGCCGATCCTGCGCTGTTTGGCCTCGGTGACGCCTTCCAGTTTGTGCTGCGCGCTGGCCCGCATGGCCGCGCCAAGCCGTATGAGGATCTCTACCATCGCGCCTCGCAACAGCTTGATCTGCCGCTGGGCAGCATCCTGCACGTCGGCGACGACCTGACCACCGACGTCGCGGGCGCGGTGCGCTGTGGGATGCAGGCGTGCTGGATCAACCTGCGGCAGGCGAACCTGATGACCCACCCCGAGGCGCGCCTGTTGCCGCATATCGAGATTTCGCGGTTGGCATCGCTGACAGCATTGCTATAATCCTCTGCAACTACTCTGTATATATCCCCAGTGAAATGCCGTGCCGCGAGGCCCGGCCTTTCCCGCTGACCAGACCCGACGGTGCCTATGGACGTTTCTGACCTGCTCGACAGCCTCAATGATAAACAACGCGAAGCCGTGGCGGCGCCACGCAGCAACCTGTTGGTGCTGGCCGGCGCGGGCAGCGGCAAAACGCGGGTGCTGGTGCACCGGATCGCCTGGTTGCTCTCCGTGGAGAACTGCTCGCCTTACTCGATTATGGCGGTGACCTTCACCAACAAGGCGGCGGCGGAGATGCGCCACCGCATCGAACACCTGATCGGCACCAGCCAGGGCGGGATGTGGATCGGCACCTTCCACGGGCTGGCCCACCGCCTGCTGCGCGCCCACCACATGGACGCCAACCTGCCGCAGGATTTCCAGATCCTCGACAGCGAAGACCAGTTGCGCCTGCTGAAGCGGCTGATCAAGGCGATGAATCTGGATGACAAGCAGTGGCCGGCGCGTCAGGCGATGTGGTACATCAACGGCAAGAAAGATGATGGCCTGCGCCCGCAGCACATTGAGAGCTACGGCAATCCGGTGGAGCAGACCTGGCTGCGCGTCTATCAGGCGTACCAGGAGGCGTGCGACCGCGCCGGGCTGGTGGACTTCGCCGAACTGCTGCTGCGCGCCCATGAGCTGTGGCTCAACAAGCCGCACATCCTGAACCACTACCGCGACCGCTTCACCAACATTCTGGTGGATGAGTTCCAGGATACCAACCGCATCCAGTACGCTTGGATCCGCCTGCTGGCGGGCGATCAGGCCAACGTGATGATCGTCGGTGACGATGACCAGTCGATCTACGGCTGGCGCGGCGCGCAGGTGGAGAACATCCAGCGCTTCCTCCAGGATTTCCCGAAAGCGGAGACCATCCGCCTCGAGCAGAACTACCGCTCCACCAGCAATATCCTGTCGGCGGCCAACGCCCTGATCGCCAACAACAATGGCCGCATGGGCAAAAACCTCTGGACGGAGGATGCCGAGGGCGAGCGCATCTCGCTCTACTGCGCCTTCAATGAGCTGGATGAGTCGCGCTTTGTGGTCAACCGCATCAAGACCTGGCAGGAGAACGGCGGCGCGCTGAATGATTGCGCCATCCTCTACCGCAGCAACGCCCAGTCGCGCGTGCTGGAAGAGGCGCTGTTGCAGGTGTCGATGCCCTACCGCATCTACGGTGGGATGCGCTTCTTCGAACGGCAGGAGATCAAGGACTCGCTGGCCTATCTGCGCCTGATCGCCAACCGCAACGATGACGCCGCCTTTGAGCGCGTGGTCAACACGCCGACGCGCGGCATTGGCGACCGCACCATTGACGTGGTGCGCCAGACCGCGCGGGAGCGCCAACTGACGCTGTGGCAATCCTGCCGCCTGTTGTTGCAGGAGAAGGCGCTGGCGGGCCGTGCCGCCTCGTCGCTGCAACGCTTCCTTGAGCTGGTGGATGCGCTGGCGCATGAGACTAGCGAGATGCCGCTGCATGTGCAGGCTGACCGGGTGATCAAGGACTCCGGCCTGTGGATGATGTATGAGCAGGAGAAAGGCGAGAAGGGGCAGGCGCGCATCGAAAACTTGGAGGAGCTGGTCAACGCCACCCGGCAGTACAGCTACCAGGATGAGGATGAGGATTTAATGCCGTTGCAGGCGTTCCTCTCCCACGCCGCGCTTGAGGCGGGCGAGGGGCAGGCGGACGCCTATCAGGACGCGGTACAGCTGATGACCCTCCACTCCGCCAAGGGGCTGGAGTTCCGGCAGGTGTTCATTGTCGGCATGGAGGAGGGGATGTTCCCCAGCCAGATGGCGCTCGACGAGGGCGGCCGGCTGGAGGAGGAGCGTCGGCTGGCCTACGTCGGCGTGACGCGCGCGATGCAGAAGCTGACCCTGACCTACGCCGAGACGCGCCGCCTGTATGGCAAAGAGGTGTTCCACCGGCCGTCGCGTTTCATCGCCGAACTGCCGGAGAACTGCGTGGAGGAGGTGCGGCTGCGCGCCAGCGTCTCCCGCCCGGTCAATACCCGCCGCATGGGCGCGCCGGTGGCGCAGAGCGACAGCGGCTACAGCCTCGGCCAGCGCGTACGCCACCCGAAATTTGGCGAGGGCACCATCATCAACCTCGAGGGCAGCGGCGACCACAGCCGTTTGCAGATCGCTTTCAATGGCGAAGGGGTGAAGTGGCTGGTGGCGGCCTACGCCCGGCTCGAGACAGTCTAAGCCCACGCCAGCCCGCCTTGCGGGCTGGCGAATGCCGTCTTTTTCGCCCGCCGCACGTTGTTGCTTTGTTGCACATTAACTGGGGTGCGGCGGTTGACAGACTTTTTCGTCTCAGCGTAACATGCGCGCACTATTCTTAAATGAGGACCTTCGCCTTGGACACACCCAGTAGATACTGGCTCATGAACCTGTTCATTAGGTACAACTTCTAAGGCTATCCTCTTTGCTGATGGCCTTCGTGGTTGTCAGCGACCTCCTGTTTGTCGCACTGAGTCAGGCCCTATGGCGGTTTGAAACACGCCGGTGCCTCATCGCCCACTCTGTTTCCGTGTTCCATTGCGAGCCTCTGCTTGTCATCACAAGGGAGCCATCGCCTATGCTGAGCGCATTCAAATTAGATAACAGTCGCTTATCCCGTTTAGAGTTGGATGACTCGAACGATCTCACCACATCGCTTTGGGTTGATTTGATCGAACCCGACGTGGAGGAGCGCGACAAAGTCCATACCGAGCTGGGGCAGAACCTCGCCACCCGCCCGGAGCTGGATGACATCGAAGCCTCCGCGCGTTTCTTCGAAGATGAGGATGGCCTGCACATCCACTCCTTCTTCTATTATGAGGATGCCGAGGATCACGGCGGCAACTCCACCGTCGCCTTTACCGTCCGCGACGGGCGTCTCTACACCCTGCGCGAGCGCGAGCTGCCAGCGTTCCGGCTCTACCGGATGCGCGCCCGCAACCAGATGCTGATCGACGGCAACGCCTACGAGCTGCTGCTCGACCTGTTCGAAACCAAAATTGAGCAGCTGGCGGATGAGATTGAGAACATCTACAGCGACCTGGAGAAGCTGAGCCGGGTGATCATGGAGGGGCAGCAGGGCGACGAGTATGACGAGGCGCTCTCCACCCTGGCGGTGCTGGAAGATACCGGCTGGAAGGTGCGGCTCTGCCTGATGGATACCCAGCGCGCGCTGAACTTCCTGGTGCGCAAGGCGCGCCTGCCAGCCGGCCAGCTGGAGCAGGCGCGTGAGGTGCTGCGCGACATCGAATCGCTGCTGCCGCACAACGAGTCACTGTTCCAGAAGGTCAACTTCCTGATGCAGGCGGCGATGGGCTTCATCAACATCGAGCAGAACCGCATCATCAAGATCTTCTCGGTGGTCTCGGTGGTGTTCCTGCCACCGACGCTGGTGGCCTCCAGCTACGGCATGAACTTTGAGTTTATGCCGGAGCTGAAGTGGTCATTCGGCTATCCGGGTGCCATCGGCTTGATGATCCTGGCCGGGTTGGCCCCTTACCTCTACTTCAAGCGCAAAAACTGGCTCTGACGCCTCCGCACTCCCCGCCGCGGCGGGGAGGCCCTCCCGCCATAGTGTGATTTTCCGCACGCTTTCTTCCCCTTTTTGTCCATAACCGACGTAGAATAGTGACTCGGTTGTTAATAAATTGTAGAGAAGTCATGTTGCTGAAACGCATCTCTCCCGCGGGTCAGTGGGGCCTGCTGCTGCTGCTCTCCCTGATTCTGGGCTTTGGCCTGCAAGCCTTCCACCTGCCAGCGGCGCTGCTGCTGGGGCCGATGATCGTTGGCGTGGTGATGGGGCTGGGCGGCGCGTCTATCCGTATTCCCTCCCTCTGTTTCAAACTCTCCCAAGGTGTGCTGGGCTGCATGATTGCCCAAAGCCTGTCGCCCGGCATCCTGACGCCGCTGCTGGCGGACTGGCCGATTGTGATCGGCGCGCTGGTGGCCACGCTGCTGGCGAGCGGCCTCTCCGGCTGGCTGTTGGTGCGTTTCAGCGCCCTGCCGGGGCCGACCGGGGCCTGGGGCTCCTCGCCCGGCGGCGCGTCGGCAATGGTGGCGATGGCCGGTGACTTTGGTGCGGACGTGCGGCTGGTGGCCTTTATGCAGTACCTGCGCGTGCTGTTCGTCGCTACCGCTGCCGCCGTGGTGGCGCGCATCGGACTGGGGGATGAGGCTGGCCAGCACGCGGCGGCGCTGGTCTGGTTCCCGTCGCTGGATTGGCGCTTCCTTGGCACGCTGGCGATCGCGCTGACGGGCATTGTGCTGGCCCCCCGGCTGCGTATCCCCTCTGGCGCGCTGCTGGTGCCTGCGCTGCTGGGCGCGGGCGTGCACTCCAGCGGGCTGATGACCCTCCAGATCCCGGAGTGGCTGCTGGCGATAGCCTACGCGCTGATTGGCTGGACGGTGGGGCTGCGCTTCACGCGTGACATCGTGCTGCTGGCGCTGCGCACCCTGCCGCAGATGCTGGTGTCAATTATTGGGCTGATGGTGGTGTGCGGTGTGATGGCATGGGGGATGACCAAGGTACTGCCGGTCGATCTGATGTCGGCCTATCTGGCCACCAGCCCCGGCGGGCTGGATACCGTGGCGATCATCGCCGCCGGCACCAAGGTGGATATGTCATTCGTGATGGCGATGCAGACGCTACGGCTGCTCACCATCCTGTTCACCGGCCCGGCGATGGCGCGCTTCATCTCGCGCCACGCCGGCAAACCGCCAAAACAGGCGCTGCGTTAACGCAGCTTGCGCTGGGTGTAGAGCGCGTCGAGGGTGAACAGCAGCAGGCCGCCCCAGATAAAGGCGAAGGTGACCAGCTTGTCATTGCCGATGTGCTCGCCGTAGAAGGTCACCGCCAGCACGAACATCAGCGTCGGGCCGAGGTACTGGAAGAAGCCGAGCGTCGAGAGGCGCAGGCGGGTGGCAGCGGCGGTGAAGAACAGCAGCGGTACGGTAGTGACCACGCCCGCCGCCACCAGCAGCAGATTGAGCGACATGGGGTTGGCGGTCAGGTGGCTGGTGGGGGTGTCGGCAATGCCGAACAGGTAGATCACCGCCGCTGGCAGCAGCCACAGGGTCTCCACCAACATCCCGGTCTGGGCGTCAATGCCGATCTTCTTGCGCAGCAGGCCATACAGCGCGAAGCTGAAGGCCAGCCCCAGCGCAATCACTGGCAGCGAGCCAAACTGCCACAGCTGCACCAGCACCCCACAGATCGCCAGCGCCACCGCCAGCCACTGCATTCGGCGGAAGCGCTCTCCCAGAAACAGCATCCCGAGCAGCACATTTACCAGCGGGTTGATAAAGTAGCCGAGGCTGGCCTCCAGGATATGGTGGTTATTCACCGCCCAGATAAACAGCAGCCAGTTGCAGCCCACCAGCAGCGCGGTCAACGCCAGCATCAGCAGCCGTTTCGGCTGGTGCACCACGGCCCGCACCTTGCCCCAGTTGCGGCTGACGGAGAGCAGGATCAGCATAAAGAAGAAAGACCAGACAATGCGGTGGGTGAGGATTTCGCCCGGCGTCACCTGTTGCAGCAGTTTGAAGTAGGCCGGGGCGATGCCCCAGATAAAGTAGGCACCGAGGGCAAAGAGAATGCCCTGGCGGGTCTGTTTCGCATCCATGTTATTAACCTAAAAAAAGAAAACAGCGAGTGTACCGGAGTGGCAGGCGCTTTTCCTGACGGCGCGCAACCTTGCGGCGTCAGCCAATCAGGTAGGTGGCGGTGGCGCTGGCAATATGCAGATCCGCTTGGTTATGCAGCTCCACGCGGGCGACCGCCACCTTGTTGCCCGCGCGCAGCAGGGTACTGGTGGCGCGGAACTGCTCGCCGCGTCCGGGGCGCAGGTAGTCGACCCGCAGGTCGATGGTGCCCATTTTGGCGAGCCGTTGGCGCAGCTCGGTTTCGCTCTGGTTCTCGTGGCGCAGCAGCACGCTGCCAACGCAGCACAGCCCGGCGGCCACATCCAGCACCGAGGCGATGACGCCACCATGCAGGATATGCTGCGCCGCGTTGCCCACCAGTCGCGTCTGGTTGGCGAAGGTCAGCACCACCTGCTCTTCATCAAAGCAGGCCAGCTCCAGCCCCAGCTCGCGATTGAAGGGCATGTCATACACAAAGATGTTGCCAATCAGCCGGCGGGCGGCCTCGGGCGTCAGGGTCAGGTCAGACATACAGGTTCCTTGGTCAGCGCCGGAAGGCGGCGCGGTTAGGTTAATTTATTGTGGATTTTATGCTTCGCATTTGTTGCTTTCCAGCCCGGCGCGGATAAATCGAAACACCGCTGATCGCCGTCGTGATTTGTGTGTAAAATGGCCTGCCTTTTTGTTGGCGGTCTATTTTAGGATTTTTTTGGAGGGGTTATGCGCGGTTATTGGGGAATCGGGATGGCGCTGCTGGCAGCACCGGCCCTGGTTCAGGCGGAAGAAGCGACAGTTAAACAGATCCATGATTACCCCACAGTGCGTGGCAGCGTCATTGCCAGCATGTTGCAGGAACATGACAACCCGTTTACGCTCTATCCTTACGAAACGAACTATCTGTTGTATACCTATACCGATAAGGTAAACACCAAGGCCATTCAGACCTACGACTGGGCAGACAACGCCCGCAAAGATGAGGTAGAGTTCCAGCTTAGCCTGGGCTTCCCGATCTGGCGCGGCATTGCCGGGGACAACTCGCTGCTGGCGGCCTCCTACACCCAGCGCTCATTCTGGCAGCTCTCCAATAGTAGCGAATCGTCACCGTTCCGCGAAACCAACTATGAGCCGCAGGTGTTCGTGGCCTGGGCGACGGACTACTCCTTCGCTGGCTGGACGCTGCGTGAGGTGGAGACCGGCTTCAACCATGACTCCAATGGCCGCTCCGATCCCACTTCGCGTAGCTGGAACCGTATCTACGCGCGCTTTATGGCGCAGCACGGCAACTGGCAGGTGGATCTCAAGCCTTGGTATCGCATCCCGGAGAGCGACAGCAATGACGATAACCCGGACATCACCAAATACATGGGCTACTACCGCCTGAAGGTGGCGTATGCCTGGGGCGACAGCGTATTCAGCATCAACGGCCGCTACAACTGGAACACTGGTTACGGCGGGGCGGAGGCCGGGTGGAGCTACCCGATCACCCGCCATGTGCGCTTCTATACGCAGGTCTTCAGCGGCTATGGCGAATCGCTGATTGACTACAACTACAAGCAGACGCGCGTCGGTGTCGGCATCATGCTGAACGATATTTTGTAAAACGCGCGTGCGCATCATCACCGGCCGGCAGGCTCCCTGCCGGCTCGCAGAACGTTGGGGAAACGAGTGTCTACGGCGGCAGTAATCAACAAAGCGTTGCTGGCAGAGCAGGTGTTGCGTGACACCTTCGGCTACCAGCAATTCCGTCCGGGTCAGCAAACCATCATCAACACCGCGCTCGAAGGGCGCGACTGTCTGGTGGTCATGCCCACCGGGGGCGGCAAATCCCTGTGTTACCAAATCCCTGCCTTGGTTATGGATGGCCTGACGCTGGTGGTCTCGCCGCTGATCTCCCTGATGAAAGACCAGGTGGATCAGCTGCTGGCCAACGGCGTGGCGGCGGCGTGCCTCAACTCCAGCCAGACGCGGGAGCAGCAGTATGAGGTGATGACCGGCTGCCGCAACGGGCAGATCAAGATGCTCTACATCGCGCCAGAGCGGCTGATGATGGACAACTTCCTCGACCAGTTGCCGCAGCTTAACCCGTCGCTGTTGGCGGTTGACGAAGCGCACTGTATTTCCCAGTGGGGGCACGATTTCCGCCCCGAATACCGTGCGCTTGGGCAACTGAAGGCGCGTTACCCGAATCTGCCGGTCATCGCCCTGACGGCGACGGCCGACGAAGCCACGCGCAATGACATCGTGCGCGGGCTGGCGCTCCATGAGCCGCTGGTGCAGATCAGCAGCTTTGACCGCCCCAACATCCGCTACACGCTGGTAGAGAAGTACAAGCCCCTCGACCAGCTGTGGCGCTTTGTGCAGGATCAGCGCGGCAAGAGCGGCATCATCTACTGCAACAGCCGGGCGAAGGTGGAAGACACCGCCGCCCGCCTGCAAGCGCGCGGCCTCAGCGTGGGGGCCTACCACGCCGGGCTGGAGAGCGAGCGGCGCGCACAGGTGCAAGACGCCTTCCAGCGCGATGACTTGCAGGTGGTGGTGGCGACCGTGGCGTTCGGCATGGGCATCAACAAGCCCAACGTGCGCTTTGTGGTGCACTTTGATATTCCGCGCACCATCGAGGCCTACTACCAAGAAACCGGCCGCGCCGGGCGTGACGGCCTGCCAGCCGAGGCGATTCTGCTCTATGATCCGGCCGACATGGCCTGGCTGCGCCGCTGTCTGGAGGAGAAACCCGCCGGGCCGCAGCAGGACGTGGAGCGCCACAAGCTGAACGCGATGGGCGCTTTCGCTGAGGCGCAGACCTGCCGCCGGCTGGTGCTGCTCAACTACTTTGGCGAGGGGCGGCAGACGCCGTGCGGCAACTGCGACATCTGCCTCGATCCGCCGAAGCGCTATGACGGCCTGCTCGATGCGCAAAAAGCGCTCTCCGCCGTGGCGCGCGTCGGCCAGCGCTTTGGTATCGGCTATGTGGTGGAGGTGCTGCGCGGGGCCAATAACCTGCGTATCCGTGAAAACGGCCATGACAAGCTGACGATCTATGGCATGGGCCGTGACCAGACCACCGAGCACTGGGTCAGCGTCTATCGCCAGCTGATCCACCTCGGCCTGATCAGCCAGAACATCGCGCTGCACTCGGCGCTGCAACTCACCGAGGCGGCGCGTCCGGTGCTGCGTGGCGAGACGCCGCTGCAACTGGCGGTGCCGCGCATTCAGGCACCCAAGGCGCGCAGTAGCACGCCGAAGAGCTACAGCGGCAACTATGACCGCAAGCTGTTCGCCAAATTGCGCAAGCTGCGCAAATCGATCGCTGACGAGGCCAACGTGCCGCCCTACGTGGTGTTCAACGACGCCACGCTGCTGGAGATGGCCGAGCAGATGCCAGCTTCGCCGGGCGAATTGCTCAGCGTCAACGGCGTCGGCCAGCGCAAGCTGGAGCGCTTTGGCGCGCCCTTCCTGCAGATGATCCGCGACCATATCGACAACGACGACGAATGACCCCTCGAGGACGATGGCGGGAACCTCCGCCATCGCCTATGATGGCGCGATATTTCCGCCTCTCTGGGAGTTGTACTGATGTTCATGCTGTTTTTCACTGTTGCGCTGGTGCATCTGGTGGCCCTGATCAGCCCCGGCCCGGACTTCTTCTTTGTTTCCCAAACCGCGGCCAGCCGCTCACGCCGTGAGGCGATGATGGGGGTGATTGGCATCACCCTGGGCATCGTGATCTGGGCGGGGGTAGCGCTGATGGGGCTGCACCTGCTGCTGGAGCGGATGGCCTGGCTGCATCAGGTGATCACCGTCGGCGGCGGCCTCTACCTGCTGTGGATGGGCTGGCAACTGCTGCGCGCCGCCCGCGCCCGGCAGGGGGAACCCGCCGCGGAGGCACCCGTCGCCTTGCCAGCGCGTGGCCGCACCTTTATGCGCGGCTTCCTGACCAACCTCTCCAACCCGAAAGCGGTGATCTACTTCGGCAGCGTCTTCTCGCTGTTTGTCGGTGACAGCGTTGGCAGCGCCGAGCGCTGGGGGCTGTTCGTGATGATCATTGCCGAGACCTTCGTCTGGTTTTCCATCGTGGCGATGGTGTTTGCCCTGCCGGTGATGCGCCGCGGCTACCAGCGGCTGGCCAAGTGGATCGACGGCGTCGCGGGCGTGCTGTTTGCCGGTTTCGGCATCCATCTGATCATCTCCCGTTAACCTTTCGCGGTTAGCATCCATAAAAAAAGGCAGGCGCATGGCCTGCCTTTTTTCCAACGCGGCGTTTACGCCTGACGGGCGGTGGTCAGCAGCGCCGCAACCAGCACAAACAGCGAGCCGAAAATGCGGTTGAGCAGCGCCATCTGCTTGGGCGACTTGAGCCAGCCAGCGATGCGGCGGGCGAGGGTGGCGTAACCAATCATCACGATGATGTCCACTGCCACAGTAGTGACGCCGAGGATCAGGTACTGCGCGGCCTGCGGCTGGTGCGGCACAATGAACTGCGGGAAGAGGGCGGCGAGGAACACGATGCTCTTCGGGTTGGTCAGGTTGACCAGCACCGCCCGGCGGAACAGCTGGCGGCGCGGCATACTGCCGGCCAGCGCGTGCAGATCCATCGCGCCCGCGGCGCGCCATTGCTGGATGCCCAGCCACACCAGATAGGCGGCACCGAGCCACTTCAGCAGCTCAAAGGCCAGCAGCGACTGCGACAGCAGCGCGCCAAGGCCCACACCCACCAGCAGGATGTGGCTGGCCAGCCCCAGTTGCAGGCCGGCGATCGAGGCGGCGGCCCCGCGGTAGCCGTGGCTGATACTGGTGCTCATGGTGTTGATCGCTCCCGAGCCGGGCGACAGGCTGAGGATAAGGGTTGTTAGCAGGTAGGTTAACCACCACTCCAAGGTCATCGGCAATGCTCCCTGATTGCGCTGTTTTGTGCCACAATACGCTATTGCCGGAGGTTACGCTATGGCCGTTGAACGGCGCGTTTCATTGCACCATGAGTGGCTACGGACAGACGCTATGTCACACATCAAACAGAGCTGGCTGACACGTGAATTGGGCTTCGCGGCGTTCTCGACCGGCCCCCTGCTCGATTTCTGGCGCCATCGTCAGGAGGGGGAGTTTACCGGCGTCAACGGCGTGCCGATTCGCTATGTGCGTTTCCATGCGCCGCACCATGATCAGGTGGTGGTGGTGTCGCCCGGCCGCATCGAAAGCTACATGAAGTACCCCGAAGTGGCGTATGACCTTTTCCATTGCGGCTATGACGTGATGATCCTCGACCATCGCGGGCAGGGGCGATCCGGGCGGATGCTGGAAGACAGCCACCGTGGGCACGTCCACCTGTTCGACGACTATGTGGATGATCTCGCCACCTTCTGCGAAGAGGTGGTGGCACCGCTCGGCTATCGCCAAAAATACGCGCTGGCGCACTCGATGGGTGGGGCGATTCTGGCGCTCTATCTGGCGCGCCGCCGGCCAGCGGATACGCCGCCCTTCTTTGCCGCCGCGACGCTCTGTGCGCCGATGACCGGCATCACCCTGCCGATGCCGGGCTGGATGGTGCGCCGCATCCTGAACTGGGCGGAGGGCAACCCGGCACGGCGCGATTTCTATGCCATCGGCACCGGCCACTGGCAGCCACTGCCCTTTTTGGTCAACCGGTTAACCCATAGCCGTGAGCGCTACCAGCGCACCCTGCGCTACTACGCCGACTACCCGGAGCTGCGGGTGGGTGGGCCAACCTACCACTGGGTGCGGGAGGGCGTGCTGGCGGGCGAGCAGGTGCTGGCGAAGGCCAAAGATATTGATACTCCCCTGTTGCTGTTGCAGGCCAGTGAGGACCGGGTGGTGGATAACCGCTCGCAGCAGGCATTTTGTCAGGCGATGACGCAAGCGGGGCGGCCCTGCGAAGGGGGCAAGCCGCTGGTCATCAAGGGGGCGCGCCATGAGATCCTGTTTGAACGGGACGCCTTGCGCGCCCAGGCGCTGGACGCCACCCTGCGCTTTTTTGCGCGACACTCCCAATCTGGCGGCGCAGCTGCCCTTCATACCATCAGAGGTTAAAACAGACGCTATGTACCATGTTGTCGCATCCGATTTAGACGGCACGCTGCTCTCCCCGGACCACACCCTGACCCCGTACGCCAAGGAGACGCTGAAGCTGCTGACCCGCAAGGGTATCCACTTCGTTTTCGCCACTGGCCGCCACCACGTGGACGTGGGCCAGATCCGGGATAACCTGGAGATCAGCGCCTTTATGATCACCTCCAACGGCGCGCGCGTGCACAATACCGAGGGCGAGCTGATCTTCTCCCACAATCTGGACGGCGATATCGCCCGCGATCTCTACGGCATCGTGCACGATAACCCGGCGATCCTGACCAATGTCTACCGCAATGATGACTGGTTCATGAACCGTGACCGCCCGGATCAGGATGAGTTTTTCCAAGAGTCGGTGTTCAAATACACGCTGTTCGAACCGAGCCTGCTGGAGACCGACGGCATCTGCAAGGTCTACTTCACCAGTGAGGATCACGACGAACTGCTGCGGCTGGAGGAGGAGATCAACAGCCGCTGGGGCGAGCGAGTGAACGTCAGCTTCTCCTTCCCGACCTGTCTGGAAGTCATGGCGGGCGGCGTCTCCAAAGGCCATGCACTGGAGCAGGTGGCAGCGCTGGCGGGCTATTCGCTGGCGGACTGCATCGCCTTTGGTGACGGCATGAATGATTTCGAGATGCTGTCGGTGGCGGGCAAGGGCTGCCTGATGCGCAACGCGCACCAGCGCCTGAAAGATCAACTGCCGCATCTGGAGGTGATTGGCTCCAACGTTGATGACGCGGTGCCGCACTACCTGCGGGCGATGTACCTCGCCGAAGGGCAGTAAAAAAAAGGGCGCTCAGCGCCCTTTTTTATGGGACTCAGGCGATGCCCAGATGCGCCCAGAGATCGGCCAGCGTCATCTGCGCCAGCGCGATGCACTGGTCGGCCGCGCCGTAGTAGATCTTCAACTGATCGCCCTCAATCAGCGCACCGCAGGTGAACACCACATTGCCGAAAAAGCCGTGCACCTCATACTCCGCCTCTGGCTGCAACAGCGGGGTGGCGGATTTCGCCAGAATGCGCATCGGGTCATCCCGGTCGAGCAGCAGCGCGCCGAGGCAGTAGCGCTGCTGCTGATCCACGCCGTGGTAGATCTGCAACCAGCCATGTTCTGTCTCCAGCAGCGGCGCGCCGCCGCCGAGCTTCAGCGCGTCCCAGTCGCTGGCCGAGCCAGCCGGCAGGCGGCGGTGGTTGCCCCAGTGCAGCAGGTCTGGTGAGGCGCTGAGCCAGATCTCCGGCTTGCCGAAATACTTGGGCGAGGGGCGCGTCAGCGCCAGATATTCGCCATTGACGCGCTGTGGGAAGAAGCAGACGTCGCGGTTGTCCGGGCAGAGTATGACGCCGAGCCGCCGCACCTCGGTGAAATCCGCCGTCACTGCCAGCGCGGTGGCGATGCCGTAGGGCGACACCGCCGAGTAGTTGATGTAGTACAAGCCGTCGATCAGGCTGATGCGCGGATCTTCACAGCCAAACTGCTCATACTCGTTCTCCGGGAAGAGGAACGGCGCGTCATCAATATCAAAGTGCACGCCGTCACGGCTGCGTGCCAGCCGCAGGTGGGAGAGCGAGGTCAGCAGCGTCTCGGTGGGATCGGCCTTCAGCACGATGGCGCGCGGATCGCTGAACTCATAGCGCGGGTCGTGGCGGTTGAACGCCACGGTGTGCGGCCGCCAGACGCCCTCCTCATTCACCAGCCGCGGCACACAGATCTCATCCGGGTGCGAGGGAATAACGCTCTCGGCCACCCGTAGCAGCAGCAGCGTCTCCTCGCCGCGGCGCACCACGCCGGCATTAAACACACACTCGACCTTCATGCCCGGCCGGGTCGGCGGCACATCTTTCGGGGTAATCAGCGGATTAGCGGGATTGCGGATGATGTTCATGGCATACCTTTTTAATCAGGACGGAATTTTTTTCCAACTGGCGGCAGTCGGTGCCAAACAGCACCTGCTCGCCGTCGCCCCAGCTGGGGTTGGGCAGCGGGTCGCCGAAGTTGATGAAGATGTGCAGCGTCTCCGTGCGGTGCGTCCGGCAGAGCATCAGGCAGTCGCCGTGCCGTGCCAGCCGTAAATAGTCGCCACTCTGGAGCGCCGGGTGGCGGTTGCGCAGCGCAATCAGCGCCCGGTAGCGCTTAAGGATGGAGCCGGGCTGGCGGCGCAGCGCGCTGACCTGCGTGGTTGTGGCATTGCGGTGCACCGGCATCCAGGGGGTGACCGGCGAAAAACCGGCATGGGGACGGCTGTCCCACTGCATGGGCGAACGTGAGGCATCACGGGAGTGGACGATCGCCTCCGCCAGCGCCTCTGGGTGCGCCAGCCCGGCCGCCCGCGCCTGTTGGTAGTGGGTGATGCCCTGAACGTCCCGCAACTGGTCGAACGTCTCCGGCACAAAATCGGTCATGCCGATCTCCTCACCGTTATAGATAAACGGCACCCCCTTGGCGCTGATTTGCAGCGCGAACAGCGCGACGGCGCGATCGAGATCCTGCTCATGCTCGCCGAAGCGGCTGATCATGCGTGACATATCGTGGCTGGAGAAAAACAGCGTCGGCACGCCGGGCTGTTGCGTCTCCATTGCCACCAGTTGCTGGTGGATGTCGTGGACGCTGAAGGTCTTAAGGCTGCCGAGGTTGAAGTTGAACACCACATCCAGCAGGTCGCCGCCTTGGTAGCGGCACAGCTCCTCCAGCTTCTCGCTGCCCACCTCGCCAATCAGGAACGCCTCCTTGCGCTGGCGGATGTAGCGGCACAGCCGCGCAATCACTGCCGTCACCCCCGGCTGGTTGATGTCATGCTCATGGCGCTGCTCCCCCTCGCCCGGGGGGTTGTCGGGGCCGATGCCGTCGGTGGTGAGGAAGTTGATCACATCGAAGCGGAAGCCATCCACGCCGCGCGCCAGCCAGAAGTCGATCACCTGCTCAATCTCGCGCTCCACCTGCGGGTTGGCCCAGTTGAGATCTACTTGCTGCGGCGAAAACTTGTGGTAGTAGAAGGCATCGCCAGCGGGCGTGCGGCTCCACGCCGGGCCGCCAAAGAAGGAGTGCCAGTTGTTCGGCTGCGGCCGGAAGAAGAAGTACTCCCGGTAGCGGCTCTGCGGGTCGCTTAGCGCCTGTTGGAACCACGGGTGCGCGCTGGAGACGTGGTTGATCACCAGATCGATGATCACCCGGATATGGCGCTGATGGCACGCCTCCACCAGTTGGCTGAACAGCGCCAGATCGCCGAAGCGCGCATCGACGTTGCAGTAGTCGGAGATGTCATAACCGTTGTCCACCAGCGGCGACGGGTAGAAGGGGGTGATCCAGATACCGGCGATGCCTAGCTCCGCCAAATAGTCCAGCTTGCTCAGCAGGCCGTGGAAATCCCCCAGCCCGTCGCCATTGCCGTCACAGAAGGAGGGCAGGTAGATCTGGTAAAACACCCCTTTGCGCCACCACTTCACACTCTCTTGCATCACTGCCTCCTTACTTGAGCGTCAGCGCCATCCCTTGCAGGAAGTGCCGCCGGAACAGAATGAATAGGGTGACAATCGGCAGGGTCTGCACCACTGCGCCAGCCATCACCGGGCCAAGATAGATGCTGTAGGACTTGCTGAAAGTGGCAAGCAGCACCGAGAGCGGCATCTTTTGCGCATCCTGCACCACCACCAGCGGCCAGAGGAAATTGTCCCAGGCGGCGGTGAAGGTGAAGAGCGCGACAATCGCCAAAATCGACTTATTCAGCGGCACCATGATGTGCAGCAGGATCTTCGGGATCGAGGCATGATCCAGCCGCGCAGCGTAGAGGTAGTCATTCGGCGTGCCCTGAAAGCTCTGCGCCACCATGAAAATGCCCCAGGCATTCATCACGAACGGCAGGATCAGCGCGCCGTAGCTGTTCATCAGCCCCAGTTCACGCATCAGCACAAAGTGCGGGATGATGAACATGAACGCCGGGAAGACAATCTGCAAAATCAGCAGGTTCTTGAACGCCGCCCGGCCGGGGAAGGGCATTTTTGCCAGCGCGTACCCCACCAGCGCCGAGCTGACGGTGACGCAGGCGGTGATGCTTAGGGTGATGAACAGCGAGTTGAGCAGGGTGCGCAGGAAGGGCTTCTCCGCCTGCGCGGTGTCATCAAACAGGAAGCGGTAGTTATCAAAGGAGAAGTGGCCGCCGAGCAGGCTGGTGGTGTAGATGTCGGCGGTATCCTTCAGCGAGGAGAACAGCATCCAGAGGTAGGGGTAGAGCCAGGAGAGCGCCAGCAGCAGCATCACGGCGTGCAGCAGCAGCGAGGCGGGCGACAGGGCAGTCAGGCATTTTTTCATGGTCACACCTTCTCAATGTTCTTTTCCAGCAGCCGGCGCAGCAGCCAGATCAGGCCAAAGCTGACCAGCGCGACGATAATCGACATCATCGCCGCCCAGCCGGGCCGCATACGCCGGAAGGCCGCCTCATACATCACCACCATCGGCGTAGTGGTGCTGTCGAGCGGGCCACCGCCGGTGATCAGGTAGGGTTCGGTGAACAGCGCGAAGGCCACGGAGATGGCAAGCACCAACACCATCACGATCTGCGCGTTCATCATCGGCAGCGTCACGTAAAACAGCCGCTTGCAGGGGCCAGCGTGATCGAGGGCGGCGGCGTCCTCGATCTCCTTGGGCAGGGTGATCAGGCCGGAGTAGAAGATCAGCCCGTAGTACCCGACGAACTTCCAGGTGACGATCAGCGCAATCGACAGCATGGCGACGTCCGGCGAGGTGAACCACGGCACGCTGACGCCACACAGTTGCTGCAACAGCGTGTTGATGGGGCCGGACTCGCTGAAGAGTTTCGAGAACACCACCGAGTAGGCGACGCTGGAGGAGACGTTCGCCAGTAGGAAACTCAGGGCGATGAACGCCTTGCCGTAGCGGATCTTTTTCAGCCCGAAGGCAAACAGCAGCGAGGCGCTGAATACCACCGGCAGGTAGTAGAGCAGGAAGTGAAACACGTTACGCATCGCCCGCCAGAAGAGCGGGTCATGCAGCACCGCCAGAAAATTGCGCAGCCCACTGAAGGTGGGCAGGCCAATAAATTTCCAGTCAGTGACGCTCAATACGCACAGCCAAAAAATCGGGTAGAACCAAAACAACAGCGAATAGCCAAGATAACTGGAGGCCACCAGGCCCCCCAGCGTGGACTCTTTCAGGGCGAATTTCATATCACTGCGCCAAAATAGGGTCGACTTCCGCTGCCGACTGTTTTAAGGCGGCGGCAGGTGTCTGGTTGCTGAATATTGTCCGCTCGATCATTTGCGTCATGCTGCGCTGGACATCCACGGTATGAATAATGGCGGCGGGCGGTGTGGCGCGATCAATATAATTAACGATCTCTTTCACCAGCGGGTTATTGTCAAAATAGGCGATGAATTGCGGATTGGTCAGCAGGTCGTCACGCGCTGGCGGCATATTGGTTAATTCCAGCCAGCGCAAATCATATTTCGGGTTGCTATAGACCCATTGGATAAATTTCCACGCCGCCTCTTTTTTATCCGAGCTATTAAATAGCACCAGCCCTTTGCTGTCGGCCATGGTGGCCGGGTTGGGCTGGCCGCTGGCGGTCAGCATCGGCCCGATGCGGATGGTTTTCAGCACCTCAGGATAGTTGTCACGGTAGCGGATGATGTCCCACGGGCCGCGCACCGCACCAATCACCGCGCCGGTCAGCAGCGGGTCGTCAGCGGCGGTGAAGTCGTAGCTCGACCACTTGTTCAGGAACATGGTCTGGATGAAGGTCAGCGCCTGCAAGCCAGCCTCATTGTTGTACTGGGCGCGGTTGTCCGCCAGATAGGGCGTGCCACCGGAGGCGGCGTAGTAGAGCGGAATGAAGTCACACCAGCGATCCCACCAGTTCTTGCCAGCGGTCACCTGCATGGAGTAGCCCCGCCCCTGCGCGGCGTAGCGCTGTGACAGCCCGTAGACCTGCTCGTAGGTGGTTGGCACCTCGTCAAACCCCTGTTGCGCCAGGATGTCGCCGCGCCACCAGTAGACAATCGGGCTGACGTAGATTGGGATAACGCTCTGTTTGCCGTCGATTTTCCAGTTCGCCAGCGCAGGCTCCATCCGGCGCGCCTTCACCAGCGCGTCATAGCCCGCCAGCGTGGAGAAGTCAGTGAGCTGGTCCAGTTCGGTGAGTTGCGCGGCAAAGCCGATGAAAATGTTGGTGGAAATGTCCGGCTCAGTGCCGGAGGCCAGCGCGTTCATGATCGCCTCCTCCGAACTGCCAGCCGCCGGGATGGCGGAGAACTCAATGGGCGTATTGCCGGGAATGGCGTTCCAGTCGCGGATCACCTCGCCCCAAAATTGCTCCTGCGTGCGGTTGGGCGCCACCCACATTTTCAGCGGCTCGCTGGCCTGCTCCTCCTGCCCGCAGCCGCCAAGAAATAATAGGGCCGCGGACAGGGCGGCGTATTTTATTGCTGTGCGCAACATATATACTCCTTTAATAATAGCTAAGTGACTATATATTTATCTTTTTTATATTTAACGCCGGCGGGCCGCGCGTCTCTTTTTTTACGCTAGCACGCGGCTATTTAACTTTGGCGTTAAACCTGTCACAGAATTCATTTTGTTTATCGTTAAACTTTGCGGCGATAAATAAGCGGTAATTCAGGCTGAATTGCCGTTGCTCCCCAAGATAATAGTGGGCGGATTACTGCGCCCACTATTTTTGTGAAAGGTGGCCTGTATGCCGAATAAGAAAAAGGTGACGCTAAAATCCCTCGCCAAAGATCTGGGCGTTACCCATACCACGGTCTCCAATGCGTTTAACCGGCCGCACAAATTATCACCGGCGCTGCTTGAGCGCGTGCTGGCCCACGCGGCGGCAAACCACTACCACACGCCAGATCACCTTGGCCGCGCGCTGCGGACAGGCAAATCCGGCGCGATTGGCGTGATCTTCAATGACGCCCTGAGCTATGTCTTCACCGACCAGCATGATGTGCACCTGATGAACGGCATCGCCAATGCCTGCGAAAAGCAGGGGGCGAATATCGTGCTGATCCCGCTGAAACACAAAAGCCGGGCGAAGCTGTACTCGCTGAATGCGGCGGTGGATGGCTATATCCTCAACGCCACCTTCAACAATGACCGGATTATTGAGAAGGCGCTTAACAGGGGCCTGCCGATTGTCACCACCGATTTCCTCCTGCCGCCGCACAGTTGCGTCTCTATCGACAACCACGAGGCGATGCGCCAGCTCTGCCTGCACCTGCTGGAGTGCGGCCACCGTCAGGTCGGCATCATCTCCTTCCCGTCCCAGCAGGGGCGGCAGGGGCTTTCCGCGCTCGACGCGCCGCTGGAGGGCGACAACACCCTGATGCTGACGCGGGTGAACGCCTGCCGACGCACGCTGGTGGCGCACGGCATCGACCTCGCCGCCTGCTGGCTGTATGAGACGGAGCATGACGAGGCGCATGGCGCGCTGGCGGCGCAGGCGCTGATGGCGCAGTCACCGCGCCCGACCGCGCTGATCTGCCTGTCGGATCGCTTTGCCGTCGGCGCGGCGCGCGCCTGCCAGCAGGCCGGGCTGGCCATCCCACAGCAAATGGCGATCACCGGCTTCGACAACAACGCACCAGCGGGCACGCATCCCGGCCTGACCACCATCGCCCAGGATGCGGTCAAGAAAGGGGAGATTGCCGCCCGCCTGCTGTTAGAGGGGAAAAAAGGGGTGCGCCACACGCTGGAGTTTGAACTGATTGTGCGTGAGTCAACCCAGCCCGACGCGCGCCCTCTCTGAGCCGCTACGCATCGCCGGCGCGCGGTGCCGGCCGTTTTACAAGGATTTCACTATGTCAGGCGTCATACTGGATCGCGTCACCAAGTGCTACCAGAAGAGCACGGTGATTGAGGCACTCTCCCTTACCGTGCAGTCCGGCGAGTTTCTGGTGCTGGTCGGCCCCTCCGGCTGCGGCAAATCCACCCTGCTACGGATGATTGCCGGGCTGGAGGCGCTGACCTCCGGCGCGGTGTTCATCAATGGCAACGAGGTGACCCACCTGCCCGCTGGCCAGCGCGGGCTGTCGATGGTCTTCCAATCCTACGCGCTCTACCCGCACATGACGGTCAGGCAGAACCTCTCCTTCGGCCTGAAGAATCTGCACACCCCGGCGGCGGAGATTGAGCGCCGCGTGCAGGAGGCCACGCAGATGCTGGGGCTGGAAGCGGTGCTGGATCGCCTGCCGCAGCAGCTCTCCGGCGGGCAGCGGCAGCGGGTGGCGATTGGCCGCTCCATCGTGCAGCAACCGGCGGTATTCCTGTTTGATGAGCCGCTCTCCAACCTCGACGCCGCGTTGCGGGTGCAGATGCGCCAGGAGATTAGCCGCCTGCACGCCCGGCTGAAAAACACCATGATCTACGTGACCCACGATCAGGTGGAGGCGATGACGCTGGCCGACCGCATCGTGCTGCTCAACAAGGGGAAGGTGGAGCAAATAGGCACGCCGATTGAGCTGTATAACCGGCCGCAGAACACCTTTGTGGCGGAGTTCATCGGCACGCCGAAAATCAACCTACTGCCAGCCCACTGGCGCGACGGGCAGGTGCGGATCGACGGCCAGTCGCCGTTTACGCTGCGCCAGCCGCCAGCAAGCTTGCAGGCGGATCAGCGGCTGTGGGTCGGCATCCGGCCGGAGCATTTGCGGCTGGAGGGGGCGCACGATCTCACGCTGGCGGTGGAGGTGGAGTTCACCGAATTGCAGGGGGACGCCACGCTGGTCTACGCCCGCGCGGGCGAACTGGCGCTGAAACTCAAGACGCCACAGCAGGTGCGTTTCCCGGCGGGTACGACACTACAGGTTGGTGCGGAGGAGGCGAGCCTGTTGCTGTTTGATGAGGCGGGGGAGCGGCTGGAGTAAGCCAAAAAAAAAGGCGGGGAGATCCCCGCCCTGATGCACTGAGTGTCGTGTTACTTGAACTTCAGCGTATTGATGATCTGCTCTGCCTGACCCTGTGCCTGCTGCTGGTCATCCGCTGGCAGGGTGATTTGCAGGGTCATCAGGTGGCTGTCCACTTTCGCCAGCAGCACGGAGGAGTAGGCCTTCTTGCCGCTGGTGGAGATCACGCTGTCAAGCTGTTGGACGGGCTGCCCATCCACCGTGATGCTCTTGTTGGTGACCACCTGCAAGTCCGGATCGCGGGAGCGTTGCTGCTCCTCCAGACGTTTTGACAGCGCGTCCAGCGCGTCCGGGCTGTTGTCGCTCAACAGCACGATGATCGCCTTCTGCCCACTCTCATCGGCATAGACATGCATGTTGTTGGCCTGGGTGCCCATCTTGCCGCTCTGGTCGCTCATGTCACCCGGCATGGTGAAGGTGACGTTGCCGTTCAGCAGCGAAACCTGCTGGCCAGCCGCGGTCTGGGTAGTGGTCTGGTCGGCATCCGGTGCCGCGCTGGCTTTCTCATCGCTGTTGCCATCACAGGCCGCGAGGCCCGTCACCAACAGGCCGATACCGACATATTTTACGAGTTTACGCATAGGGCTTCCTTCTTAATCATGAGTCCATGACTTTCGGCCCTTATCGCACCTGATTCAGTACCGAAAAGCAAGTCAGACTTTTGCGCAAACTGCCTGATAATCAATGCGCCCGCACATACTGCTGACCGCCGCTGCGGCTCAGACGCTTCAGCAGCGTATTCAGCAGCATCCCGTACATCGGCAGGAAGAAGACCAGACAGATCAGCACTTTGAAACTATAGTCCACCAGCGCGATCTCCACCCAGTGATCCGCCATAAAGGCGTCGCTGCTTTTGTAAAACGCAATGAAGAAGAAGGCCAGGGTGTCGCTGATGTTGCCGAAGAACATCGACGCCGCCGGGGCAATCCACCAACTGTGGCGCTGGCGCAGGCGGTTGAAGACGTAGACGTCCAGAATCTGCCCGAGCACATAGGCCATAAAGCTGGCGATGGCGATGCGCGCCACAAACAGGTTGAAGTCGGTCACCGCGTTCAGCCCCTGCCAGTTGCCTTGGTAGAAGACCACCGAGATGAGGTAGGAGATAAGCAATGCTGGCACCATCACCGCGAGGATAATCCGTCGCGCCAGCGGCGCGCCAAAGATGCGCACGGTCAGGTCAGTCGCCAGGAAGATGAACGGGAAGGTGAACGCGCCCCAGGTGGTGTGGAAGCCGAAAATGTCGATCGGCAGCTGCACCAGATAGTTGCTGGAGGTAATGATCAGGATGTGGAACAGGGAAAGCCAAACCAGCGCGCGATGACGCTGCTGGAGGGTAAAGTCGTACATAAATGTCGCCTTTTTAGTGATGGGGTGAGGGAACCCAGTATTCATGCCCGGCCAGCCAATCAGGCCAGACGCTCGTGCCGCCGCCACAGGATGTCGCGGCGCGGCGCGCATATTACCTGTTTGCGCAACTGATGCAAATGGTTAAATTCCGCGCAATCGTTCACGCAGCTTGCACCAGATTTTTGCCGGGGTAAACTGTTTGCCTTGCCGATCGCGGCCTGACGCCGCATCCCGCCCGCCGTAATTGAGAGAAACCCATGACAGATGCATTTACCCAGGCCGATAAGACGCTGGACGCGCTGGGCCTGCGCTGCCCGGAACCGGTAATGATGGTGCGCAAAGCGGTGCGCCATATGGAAGAGGGCCAGACCCTGCTGATTATCGCTGACGATCCGGCCACCACCCGTGACATTCCCGGCTTCTGCCGGTTTATGGAGCACACCCTGCTGGCGTCGGAGACGGAGAGCCTGCCCTACCGCTATCTGCTGCGAAAGGGCGCGGCGTGAGGAGGGGGCCTGCCGCCGCGCGGCAGGCCGGGGTGTCACAGCACCATTGAACGCACGATCATGAAGTGGCCGCCAAAGTAGCAGGCGGCCACCAGCGCATCCGCCGCGCGGAAGTTCCAGCGGAAGCGGTGCACCAGCCAGAGGATGGTGGAGAGCAGCAGCAGCGAGGTGCCGACCAGCACCGAGAAGCTGAAATCATTGCTGCGCATGTAGTACTGCTCGCCCGCCAGCCACACCATCAGCAGCGTCATCGCCACAAAGGTGGAGACCGGCCAGCGCAGCTCCTCCAGCCGCGTCCAGATCACCGCCAGCAGGATCACCCCAATCGCCACCAGCGCCAGCGGCAGCGGCCAGAACAGCGTGATGGTCATCTGGGTGGCGAAACTCAGGGTGTAGAAGAGGTGGGAGAGGAAGAACGCCCCCAGCGCATACATCACGCGCGCCTTCGGCAACTGCATCAGCGCGTCGCCCGCCAGCGTGGCGATCAGCCCCATGATAATCAGGTAGCCGTAGACCGACAGGATTGGCGTCTGCAACGCCAGCAGTAACAGTAACAACAGCGTGACCGGCTTAAACAGCCAGCGTTGCCAGTCCGGGCCGCGATAACTGGCATCCACATACAGCCAGGCCGAAAAAAATACCGCAAGTAAAGGCCAACTCATTTGCTTCCCTCTTAACGTTTATGTTTTTTCACCTTACAGCCGCGCCGGGCGACTGCATTTCCCTCTGCCGGATAAGTGTAGGGGAAAGCGCCACGGGCGGACAATCGGATTCCCGGATGTTTCCTGCACAGGGCTTCGTGCTATGTTACGGAAAGTGAAAAATTTCCGGCGCGGCGCGTACCGGCCAGTGCAGGCGAGGTGAGAGCATGAGTGAACAGCAACCGCTATACCGCATCCAGTTCATGAACAACGGCAAAAACTACCAGCTCTACGTGCGTGAGGTGGTGCAGGGTACGCTGTTTGGTTTTATTGAGATTGGCGGGTTCGTGTTTGACAGCCACTCCACGCTGCTGGTGGATCCGTCAACGGAGCGGCTGAAGACCGAGTTCAGTGGCGTCAACCGCAGCTACATCCCGTTACAGGCGGTGATCCGCATCGATGCGGTCACCGAGCGGGGCAGCGCCCGCATCTCGGAGCTGGGCGACAACGTCGCCCCCTTCCCGATCCTGCCGGGGAAAAAGTAAGCGCGTTACTTCTTTTTCGGCAGGGCAGGCTGCTTCTTCTGCCAGGCCAGCAGTTCAAACACCCCGAACAGGAAAATGCGGAATTGCTGCGCCTTGCCAATCGCCGGGCCATCTTTCGGCTGCGTGGATTTCAGCAGCGTCAGCTGCAACCCATGCATCAGGATCATGAAGATCATCGCCACATTCAGGAAAATGTTCAGCGGCTTGGGGAAGGGGTGGATCACGTTGGACAACAAAAACGCCCACACGCACAGCATCAGCACGCGGCCAATATTAATCAACATCTGCATACTCCTCTGGGGCCAGTGACGCGCCGGGCGTCTGGCGAACATAGAGCCGGTAGGCGACCTGCCCGGCAATCTTCTCACGGTGCAACTGCCAGTCAGCGGGCACGTCCAGGGCCTCGCCCTCCGCTTCGGCCTCAATATAGATCCACGCCTCCTCTGCCAGCCAGCCCTGTTCCGCCAGCAAAGTGACGGTCTGCGCCAGAATGCCCTTGCGGAACGGCGGATCGAGGAACACCACGTCGTAGGGCGTGCCGCTCTGCGCCAGCCAGGTGAGGGCGTTGGTGTTCACGACCTGTGCCTCTTCCGCCCGCAGCAGTGCCAGGTTCTTCTCCAGTTGCTGCGCCACCGGGCGCTCAAACTCCAGCAGGGTGGCGTGGCCGGCATAGCGCGAGAGCGCTTCCAGCCCCAGCGCGCCGCTACCGGCGAAGCAGTCGAGGCAGCGCGCGCCACGGATCACCGGTGCCAGCCAGTTGAACAGCGTTTCACGCACGCGGTCGGTGGTCGGGCGCAGGCCGGGGCTATGCGGGACAGGAAGTTTGCGGCCACGCCACTGTCCGCCAATGATGCGGATTTGCCCGGCCGGGGCGGATTGCGGTTTCTTTGCCATATCTCGTTTCAATTTTCAGCGGCCGAAGCGGCGTCGCTCACATACAGTTTGGTGGGCTATTCTACCGGTGTGAAGGTTTAGGGCAAATGTTTCGCCGTGCCGGCCAAATCCGCCGGATTGCCGCGCCGGGAGCGTGTTGCTGTGAAAAGAAAGTGTTAGACTGCCGGGTTTATAACTTTTTAATGTCCTGACGCCCTGCAACAACGGCGAGGAGTGAAGTCGAAAAATGGCAAAAGAGAAAAAACGCGGGTTTTTCTCCTGGTTTGGTCGCAACCGTCAGGAAGAGAAAACCGAGCAGGAAGAGGCCGTCGCCTCCCAGGAAGCACAGGCTGAACCTGAAGCGGTAACGCCAGAGGCTGACGCCCCGGTAACCACACCTGAAGCGCCCGTTGCCGAACCAGAGGCAGCGGTGGTTGAGCCAGAGGCACCGGTCGCGGAGCCAGAGGCAGTGGTTGAGAAGGCGGAGCGCATCGAGCCGACGCCGCGGGAGGAGGCCCCGGAGGCCGTGGCCGCAGAGCCAGCCCCGGAAGAGGCATTGGCGCAGGAGATTGTGGCGATCACCGAGCAGGTGGCCGCTGAGCAGGAGGTCGCCCACCAACCGGTGGAGGAGACCGAGGCGGCGATCCCGGCCCTGGCGGAAGATCGTGGCGAGCCGCTGACCGAGGCGCAGATCGAAGAGGATCAAGCCCCGCTAACGCTCGCGCCGATCGTGCCAGCGGACGTGGTGCCGCAGGAGCAGGAGCGCCCGACCAAAGAGGGCTTCTTCGCGCGCCTGAAACGCAGCTTGGTGAAGACCCGCCAGAACCTTGGCTCCGGCTTTATGGGCCTGTTCCGTGGCAAAAAGATTGATGACGACCTGTTCGAGGAGCTGGAAGAGCAGCTGCTGATCGCCGACGTGGGCGTGGAGACCACCCGCCGCATCATCACCTCCCTGACCCAGCACGCCAGCCGCAAGGAGCTGAAAGATGCCGAGCAGCTCTACGGCAAGCTGAAAGAGGAGATGGCGGAGATCCTGGCGAAGGTTGACCAGCCGCTGGATGTCACCTCGCACACGCCGTTCGTGATCCTGATGGTCGGCGTCAACGGCGTCGGCAAAACCACCACCATCGGCAAGCTGGCGCGCCAGTTTGAGGCACAGGGCAAGTCGGTGATGCTGGCGGCGGGCGACACCTTCCGCGCGGCGGCGGTGGAGCAGCTTCAGGTCTGGGGCCAGCGCAACAATATCCCGGTGGTGGCGCAGCACACCGGCGCGGACTCTGCCTCGGTAATCTTCGACGCCCTGCAAGCGGCCAAGGCGCGCAAAATCGACGTGCTGATTGCCGACACCGCGGGCCGTCTGCAAAACAAAGCGCACCTGATGGAAGAGCTGAAGAAGATTGTCCGCGTCATGAAAAAGCTGGACGAGAACGCGCCCCACGAGGTTATGCTCACGCTGGACGCCAGCACCGGGCAGAATGCTGTCAGCCAGGCGAAGCTGTTCAACGAGGCCGTAGGCCTGACCGGCATCACCCTGACCAAACTGGATGGGACGGCGAAGGGTGGGGTGATCTTCTCCATCGCCGACCAGTTCGGCATTCCGATCCGCTACATCGGCGTCGGTGAGAGCATTGAGGATTTGCGGCCCTTCAAGGCCGACGATTTTATTGAGGCACTTTTTGCCCGAGAGGATTAATACGGATGATTCGCTTTGAACAGGTCAGTAAAGCCTATCTCGGCGGCCGGCAAGCGTTGCAGGGGGTGGATTTCCACCTCCGTCCGGCGGAGATGGCGTTCCTCACCGGCCACTCCGGGGCCGGCAAGAGCACGCTGCTCAAGCTGATTTGCGGCATTGAGCGGCCCAGCGCGGGCCATATCTGGTTCGGCGGGCACGACATCAGCCGCCTCAAGGCGCGCGAGGTGCCCTTCCTGCGCCGCCAGATCGGTATGATTTTCCAGGATCACCACCTGCTGATGGATCGCACGGTGTATGACAATGTGGCGATGCCGCTGATCATCGCCGGCGCCAGCAGCGAGGACATCCGCCGCCGCGTCTCCGCGGCGCTGGACAAGGTCGGGCTGCTGGACAAAGCGAAAAACTTTCCCATCCAACTCTCCGGCGGTGAGCAGCAGCGCGTCGGCATCGCCCGCGCGGTGGTCAACAAGCCGGCGGTGCTGCTGGCGGATGAGCCAACCGGCAACCTGGATGAGGCGCTCTCCGAAGGCATTTTGCGCCTGTTCGAGGAGTTCAACCGGGTGGGCGTGACGGTACTGATGGCGACCCACGACATGGGGCTGATCGCCCGCCGCAACTACCGCATCCTGACCCTGACGCAGGGGCGGATGCACGGGGGGCCGCATCATGGCGAGTAATCCAAAGGGCACCGGCGGCGTGAAGAGCGCCGAGGCGGCACGCAGCGCCAAGAGCAAATCCCTGCGCGGCGGCTGGCATGAGCAGTGGCGCTACGCGTGGGCCAATGCGCTGTCAGACATGCTGCGCCAGCCGCTGGCGACGCTGCTGACCATCATGGTGATCGCCATCTCGCTGACGCTGCCGAGCGTCTGCTATCTGGTGTGGAAGAACGTCAGCACCGCGGCGGAGCAGTGGTATCCGACGCCGCAACTGACGGTCTACCTCGACAAGGCGCTGGATGATGACGCGGCCGAAAGCGTGATCAAGGCGCTGAAAGCCGAGGGCGGCGTGGAGAAGGTCAACTACCTGACGCGTGACGAGGCGATGGGCGAGTTCCGCAACTGGTCAGGCTTCGGCGGCGCGCTGGACATGCTGGAGGAGAACCCGCTGCCAGCGGTGGCGATCATCACGCCGAAACTCAACTTCCAGAGCCAGGAGACGCTCAACACCCTGCGCGACCGCGTGGCGGCGGTGCAGGGCGTGGATGAGGTGCGGATGGATGACAGCTGGTTCGCCCGGCTGGCGGCCCTGACCGGGCTGGTGGGCCAGGTGGCGGCGATGATCGGCATCCTGATGATCGTGGCGGTGTTCCTGGTGATCGGCAACAGCGTGCGGCTCAGCATCTTCAGCCGCCGTGACACCATCAACGTGATGAAGCTGATTGGCGCGACCGACGGCTTTATCCTGCGCCCGTTCCTCAACGGCGGGGCGCTGCTCGGCTTGTTCGGCGCGCTGCTCTCGCTCGGCCTCTCTGAGGCGCTGGTGCTGCGGCTGGAGAGCGTAGTGGTGCATGTGGCGTCGGTGTTCGGCACCACCTTTACCCTGCATGGCCTGAGCTGGGATGAGGGTCTGCTGCTGCTGTTGATCGCCGCGATGATCGGCTGGATCGCCGCGTGGTTAGCAACCGTGCAACATTTACGCCGTTTTACACCACAATAGTGATTTTTTGATATACTCTTCCCCTGCTGCTCTGATCGTGCAGGCAGGGGAAGCGCCTTCGGGTTCCTGACCTTTCCGGCATTTCCCTTCGCACGTTTTCCCTATCTATCCTTTACGCCATCACGTATGGTCTGTTATCTGAAGAGGATCTTCAGGGAACTTGTGACCTGGATCACGGTCAAAAAGAGAGCAAATGTAAGGGTGCCCGTCTGCGGCGACGTAAAGCGATCAATAAAGCCCGGCGGCCAATCAACCTGCATGAACGTTCCAATTAAGAGAGGGTTTGAATGACCAAAGAGATGCAAACTTTAGCCTTAATTCCCCAAGGTAGCCTGGAAGCCTATGTGCGGGCCGCCAATGCCTTCCCGATGCTGACGGCAGAGGAAGAGCGGGAGCTGGCTGAACGGCTGCATTATCAGGGCGACTTGGAAGCGGCGAAGCAGCTTATCCTGTCTCACCTGCGCTTTGTCGCTCACATTGCTCGTAACTATTCAGGGTACGGTTTGCCGCAGGCTGACCTTATCCAGGAAGGCAACATCGGCCTGATGAAGGCAGTGCGCCGTTTCAACCCAGAGGTGGGCGTGCGACTGGTGTCGTTCGCGGTTCACTGGATCAAGGCGGAGATCCACGAGTACGTGCTGCGCAACTGGCGCATTGTAAAAGTGGCGACCACCAAGGCGCAGCGCAAGCTGTTCTTCAACCTGCGCAAAACCAAGCAGCGTCTGGGCTGGTTCAACCAGGATGAAGTGGAGCTGGTGGCGCGCGAACTGGGTGTCTCCAGCAAAGATGTGCTGGAGATGGAGTCCCGCATGGCGGCGCAGGACATGACCTTTGACCCGACGCCGGATGACGAAGCGCGCGACGGCCAGCCGATGGCACCGATGCTCTACCTGCAAGACAAAAGCTCTGACTTTGCCGAGGGCATCGAAGAGGATAACTGGGAGAGCAACGCGGCCGACAAACTCAGCTACGCGCTGGAGGGGTTGGATGAGCGTTCCCAGGACATTATCCGCGCCCGCTGGCTGGACGACGACAACAAGTCCACGTTGCAGGAGCTGGCCGACAAGTACGGCGTCTCCGCCGAGCGTGTGCGCCAGCTGGAGAAGAACGCCATGAAGAAACTGAAGATGGCGATCGAGGCCTGACGCCTGCCAGAGACAAAAAAGCCCGGCTTGCCGGGCTTTTTTATTGCCGTTTTTCAGGCCGCTGGGGCAGCGGGATCGCGCGTCCAGCCATCGCCCTCCGCCCGGAAGCCGCAGGCCAGCATAAACGCCTGCATCGTTGTATCCCCACTCGCTCCCTCCACCCGCCAGTGGCGCACCGTTGGCAGTTGCCGCTGCACCTCCTCCAGCAGATAGCGCCCGACACCGCGCCGCCGGGTGACCTCACGCACGCAGAGATCGCGCATCACGCCGCGATCGCCCGTCCACTCCACCTTCACCGCTGCCAGCAGCCGCGCATTGAAGCGGGCGGCGAACAGCGCACCCGCTGCCTGCCACTGCTCTGGCGTCTGGTGCGGCCAAATTTTGGCTAAATCGAGCCGATCCTGCTGGCTCAATGGGCCAATCCGTTCAATGCTTAATCTCATGCTCTCCCAACCCTGAAAGTGCCGTGGCTGCTCAATGACAATACTGTACAAAAACTGCGCATTACGTTTTTTTCTGCGCGCATTTTCGGAGTTATAGATCACCGCCTGCGGCAAAAGCCAGCATAAGCGACCATACTGATCGCAAGGTGCGCGAATTTACTCCGAATTTTATTCTGTTTATACCGCTTGTTTCTGAGTTCTCGATTTGATTTGCAGAAGAAAATTCCTGTTTAATGGCATGAAAAATAAAGTCTTATTACAAAAAGATGCCGAAAAAAACACTAAATCCTTCATCCGTATAGATAAATGATACGAGTGCAGTGTCTTTCGGCGGCAAACACAACGATGAGATCACGAGGGGTAGTTCGGATGAAATTGACCAAAACGGGCAAGGCAGTGCTGGCAGGATGCATGGCAATGGCAATGACACAGGCCGCGCTGGCGGAAGACATTAAGGTGGCGATCGTCGGGGCGCTCTCCGGCCCGGTCGCGCAGTATGGCGATATGGAGTTCACCGGCGCGCGCCAGGCGATTGCCGACATCAACGCCAAGGGCGGGGTGAAGGGCGACAAACTGGTGGGCGTGGAGTATGACGACGCCTGCGACCCGAAACAGGCGGTGGCGGTCGCCAACAAGGTGATCAATGACGGCATCCGTTATGTCATCGGCCACCTCTGCTCCTCCTCCACCCAGCCCGCCTCGGACATCTACGAGGATGAGGGCATCATCATGATCACACCGGCGGCGACCAACGCCGACCTGACGACGCGCGGCTACAAGATGATCATGCGCACCACCGGCCTGGACTCCGATCAGGGGCCGACGGCGGCGAAGTACATCGTGGACACCATCAAGCCGCAGCGTATCGCCGTGGTGCATGACAAACAGCAGTATGGCGAGGGGCTGGCGCGCTCGGTGCAGGATAGCCTGAAGAAGGCCGGTGCCAACATCGTGCTGTTTGAGGGGGTTACCGCCGGTGACAAAGACTTCTCCACACTGGTGGCGCGCCTGAAGAAAGAGAACGTCGATTTCGTCTACTTTGGCGGCTACTACCCGGAGATGGGCCAGATCCTGCGCCAGTCCCGGCAGGCCGGGCTGAACGCCAAGTTCATGGGGCCGGAAGGGGTGGGCAACTCCTCGCTGTCGAACATCGCGGGCGCGGCGTCCGAAGGGATGCTGGTGACCCTGCCGAAACGCTATGACCAGGTGCCGACCAACCAGCCGATCGTGGACGCGCTGAAGGCGAAGAAACTCGACCCGACTGGCCCGTTCGTCTGGACCACCTACGCGGCGCTGCAATCGCTGACCACCGGCATGGAGCGCAGCGGCAGCCGCGAGCCAGAGGATATCGTCAAGGATCTGAAAGCCAAGCCGGTTGATACGGTAATGGGTTCGCTGAGCTGGGATGAGAAGGGCGACCTGAAAGGGTTCGAATTCGGCATCTTCCAGTGGCACGCGGACGGCACGTCTACCCCAGTTAAATAAGCCCCGTTATCGCTGGATGCGGCGGGCAGGCAGGCCAGGGAGGGGCGCGGCGAACCGCGCCCCTCTTGTCTCTGCCGCCTGCGGCGCTCCGGCTAAGGTCAGAGTATGTCAGAGCAGTTTCTCTACTTCTTGCAACAGATGTTCAACGGCGTGACGTTGGGCAGCACCTACGCGCTGATCGCCATCGGCTACACCATGGTCTATGGCATCATCGGCATGATCAACTTCGCCCACGGCGAGGTCTACATGATCGGCAGCTACGTCTCCTTTATCGTGATCGCCGCGCTGATGATGATGGGCATTGATACCGGCTGGCTGCTGATTGGCGCGGGCTTTATCGTCGCCATCGTCATCGCCAGCACCTACGGCTGGGGCATTGAGCGCGTCGCCTACAAACCGGTACGCAACTCTAAGCGCCTGATCGCGCTGATCTCCGCCATCGGCATGTCGATCTTCCTGCAAAACTACGTCAGCCTGACGCAAGGCTCGCGGGATCTGGCGCTGCCCAGCATCGTCACCGGCAAGTGGACGCTGGGCGAGAGCAATGGCTTCGCCGCCACCATCAGCGCGATGCAGATCATCATCTGGGTGGTGACCTTCCTCGCCATGCTGGCGCTGACGCTGTTCATCCGCTACTCCCGCATGGGGCGCGCCTGCCGCGCCTGCGCCGAGGATTTGAAGATGGCCAGCCTGCTGGGCATCAGCACCGACCGCGTCATCTCGCTCACCTTCGTGATTGGCGCGGCGATGGCGGCGGTGGCGGGCGTGCTGCTCGGCCAGTTCTATGGCGTGATTAACCCCTACATCGGCTTTATGGCTGGCATGAAGGCCTTCACCGCCGCGGTACTCGGCGGCATCGGCAGCATTCCCGGCGCGATGATTGGCGGGCTGATCCTTGGCATCGCCGAGGCGCTCACCTCCGCCTACCTGAGCACGGAGTACAAGGATGTGGTCTCCTTTGCGCTGCTGATTGTGGTGCTGCTGGTGATGCCGACCGGCATCCTTGGCCGCCCGGAGGTTGAGAAAGTATGAAGAACCTCAATCTGGTCAATGCGCTGGTCTCCGCGCTGGCGCTGCTGGTGATGGCTTCGCTGCTGATGGGGCTGCAATTGAGCCTCGATGGCACGCGGCTGGTGGTCAATGGCGCGTCGGACGTGCGCTGGGAGTGGATCGGCATCGGCTGCGCCGTGGTGTTCCTGTTCCAACTGTTCCGCCCGCTGCTGAGCCGTGGCATGAAGCGCGGCAACGCGCCCGCCTTTGTGCTGCCAAGCTTTGATGGCTCCACGCCGAAACAGAAAGCGCTGGCGCTGCTGCTGCTGGTGGCGGCCATCGCCTGGCCGTTTTTGGTGTCACGCGGCACGGTGGACATCGCCACCCTGACGCTGATCTACGTGATGCTCGGGCTGGGCCTTAACGTGGTGGTCGGCCTGTCGGGCCTGCTGGTGCTCGGCTACGGCGGCTTCTACGCCATCGGGGCCTACACCTATGCGCTGTTGAACCACTACTACGGGCTGGGCTTCTGGCAGAGCCTGCCGCTGGCGGGGCTGATCAGCGCCGGCTTTGGCTTCCTGCTCGGCTTCCCGGTGCTGCGGCTGCGCGGCGACTATCTGGCGATCGTCACCCTCGGCTTCGGCGAGATCGTGCGCATCCTGCTGCTGAACAATACCGAGATCACCGGCGGGCCGAACGGCATCAGCCAGATCCCGAAACCGACGCTGTTTGGGCTGGAGTTCAGCCGCACGGCGCGCGACGGCGGCTGGGACACCTTCAGCAATTTCTTCGGCCTGCGCTATGACCCCAGCGATCGCATCATCTTCCTCTACATGGTGGCGCTGCTGCTGGTGGTGCTGACGCTGTTTATCATCAACCGCCTGCTGCGGATGCCGCTGGGGCGCGCGTGGGAAGCGCTGCGTGAGGATGAGATCGCCTGCCGCTCGCTCGGGCTTAGCCCGACGCGCATCAAGCTGACCGCCTTCACCATCAGCGCCGCCTTCGCGGGCTTCGCGGGCACGCTGTTTGCGGCACGGCAGGGCTTTGTCAGCCCGGAGTCCTTCACCTTCGCCGAGTCGGCCTTTGTGCTGGCGATTGTGGTGCTGGGCGGTATGGGCTCGCAGTTTGCGGTGATTCTGGCGGCCATCCTGCTGGTGGTGTCACGCGAGCTGATGCGCGATTTGAATGAGTACAGCATGTTGGTGCTGGGTGCCTTGATGGTGCTGATGATGATCTGGCGGCCACAGGGGCTGCTGCCGATGAAACGGCCACAGTTGAAGATGAAGGCGACGGCGCTGCAACAGGCGGCGCAGGCCGGTGAGAAGGGAGAGCGAGCATGAGCGGCCAACCTTTACTGCAAGTGGATGGGCTGATGATGCGTTTTGGCGGCCTGCTGGCGGTCAACAACGTGGCGCTGACCCTCAATCAGGGCGAGATCGTGTCATTGATCGGGCCGAACGGCGCGGGCAAAACCACGGTGTTCAACTGCCTGACCGGCTTCTACCGCCCGACCGGTGGCACCATCCGGCTGCGCGACCAGCAACTGGCCGGGCTGCCGGGGCAGAAGATCGCCCGCATGGGCATTGTGCGTACCTTCCAGCATGTGCGGCTGTTCCGTGAGATGACGGTGATTGAGAACCTGCTGGTGGCACAGCACCAGCATCTGAAGAGCGGCGTGCTGGCCGGGCTGCTGAAGACCCCCAGTTTCCGCCGTGCCGAGGCGGAGGCGCAGGAGCGCGCCGCCGTCTGGCTGGAGCGCGTCGGCCTGCTGGATCTGGCGAACCGCCAGGCTGGCAATCTGGCCTACGGCCAGCAACGGCGGCTGGAGATCGCCCGCTGCATGGTGACGCGGCCAGAGGTGCTGATGCTGGATGAGCCGGCCGCTGGCCTCAACCCGAAAGAGACCGATGAGCTGGATGAGCTGATCGCCGAGCTGCGCAACCACCACAACGTCTCCGTGCTGCTGATTGAGCACGACATGAAGCTGGTGATGGGCATCTCCGACCGCATCTACGTGGTCAACCAAGGGACGCCGCTGGCGCAGGGCACCCCGGCTGAGGTGCGCAACAACCCGGATGTGATCCGGGCTTATCTGGGCGAAGCCTAAGGGCGAGGAAGAGAGAACATGCTGTCGTTAAACCAAGTTTCCGCCCACTACGGCAAGATTCAGGCGCTGCACAACGTCAGCCTGCATATTGAGAAGGGTGAGATCGTCACGCTGATTGGCGCGAACGGCGCGGGCAAAACCACGCTGCTCGGCACGCTGTGCGGCGAGCCGCGCGCCAGCACCGGCCGCATCCTGTTTGAGGGCAAGGACATCACCGATTGGCAGACCGCGCAGATCATGCGCGAGGCCATCGCCATCGTGCCGGAGGGACGACGCGTCTTCTCCCGCATGACGGTGGAGGAGAACCTGGCGATGGGCGGCTTTTTTGTCGCCCGTGAGCACTACCGCGAGCGGCTGGCACGCGTCTACGCACTTTTCCCGCGCTTACAGGAGCGGCAGGCGCAGCGCGCGGGCACCATGTCCGGCGGCGAGCAGCAGATGCTGGCGATTGGCCGCGCGCTGATGAGCCAGCCGAAGCTGCTGTTATTGGATGAGCCGTCGCTGGGGCTGGCACCGATCATCATCCAGCAGATCTTTGACACCATCCAACAGCTGCGCGAGGAGGGGATGACCATCTTCCTGGTGGAGCAGAACGCCAATCAGGCGCTGAAGCTGGCCGATCGCGGCTATGTGCTGGAGAACGGCCACGTGGTGCTCGAAGACAGCGGCGACGCGCTGCTGGCCAACGAGGCGGTGCGCAGCGCCTACCTCGGCGGCTAACCGCACGCCATTCACCGGGGGCCGCTGGCCCCCTTTTTTCTGCCCTCCCGTCACGCCCTTTTCCCGCCGCGCTGCCATCTAACCGTCACCCGCACTTCACTCGTCTGTCACTTTATCGTCATTTATTGGTTATTTTTCTGTCATTTTCCCATGTCATGTTAGCTCCGGTTAAAAAATATGTCAGCGCATGAGGGGCTTAGCGCGCCCGGCGCACACCGACCTTTTCAGGAGACAGGCATGTTCATTTCCCTCACGTTTTCTCGCCGTATCAAAACCGCCGCCCTTGCCACCGCCGTGTCACTGGCCTGTAGCGCCAACGCGCTGGCCGTCACCACCATCCCGTTCTGGCACTCTATGGAGGGCGAATTGGGCGTGGAGGTGGACTCGCTGGCAGACCGCTTCAACCAGTCCCACCCCGAGGTGAAGATCGTCCCGGTCTACAAGGGGAACTATGAGCAGAGCCTGGCGGCTGGCATCGCCGCGTTCCGCTCCGGCAATGCGCCCGCCATCCTCCAGGTGTATGAGGTCGGCACCGCCACCATGATGGCCAGCAAGGCGATTAAACCGGTATACCAGGTCTTCAGTGACGCTGGCGTGCCCTTCGATGAGACCGTGTTCGTGCCAACCGTCTCCGGCTACTACACCGACGCCAAGAGCGGCCACCTGCTCTCCCAGCCGTTCAACAGCTCCACCCCGGTGCTCTACTACAACAAAGACGCCTTCAAAAAAGCCGGGCTGGACCCGGAGCAGCCGCCGAAAACCTGGCAGCAACTGGCCGAGTACACCACCAAATTGCGCGCCGCCGGTATGCAGTGCGGTTACGCCAGCGGTTGGCAGGGCTGGATCCAGATTGAGAACTTCAGCGCCTGGCACGGCCTGCCGGTGGCCACCAAGAACAACGGCTTCGACGGCACCGACGCCGTGCTGGAGTTCAACAAGCCGGAGCAGGTCAAGCACATCCAGATGCTGGCTGACCTGAACAAATCGGGCGGCTTCACCTACTACGGCCGCAAGGATGAGTCCACCGCCAAGTTCTACAACGGCGACTGCGCCATCACCACCGCCTCCTCCGGCTCGCTGGCGGACATCCGCCACTACGCCAAATTTAACTACGGCGTCGGCATGATGCCGTATGACGCCGACGTCAAGGGCGCGCCGCAGAATGCCATCATTGGCGGGGCCAGCCTGTGGGTGATGAATGGCAAGGATGACGCCACTTACAAGGGCGTGGCGCAGTTCATGCAGTTCCTGACCCAGCCAGAGATCGCCGCCGAGTGGCACCAGAAGACCGGCTACCTGCCGATCACCACCGCCGCCTACGACCTGACCCGCCAGCAGGGCTTCTATGACAAGAACCCCGGCGCGGACATCGCCACCCGCCAGATGCTGAACAAGCCGCCGTTGCCGTTCACCCGTGGCCTGCGCCTCGGCAACATGCCGCAGATCCGCACCATCGTGGATGAGGAGCTGGAGAGCGTCTGGACTGGCAAGAAAACCTCGCAGCAGGCACTGGACAGCGCCGTGCAGCGTGGCAACGTGCTGCTGCGTCGCTTCGAAGCCTCCACCAAGTAACGCAAGGAGAGGCTGATGGCGCCGTCCCGTCCCGGCTTTGGCTGTAGCTGGCTGCCCTATGCGCTGGTGCTGCCGCAACTGCTGATCACCGCGGTATTTTTCCTCTGGCCGGCGGGGGAGGCGCTCTGGTACTCGGTGCAGCGCCTCGACCCGTTCGGCCTCTCCAGCGAGTTTGTCGGGCTGGAGAACTTCAGCGCGCTGTGGCAGGACGACACCTACCTCGCCTCTTTCTCCACCACCCTGATCTTCAGCGGGCTGGTGGCGGTGAGTGGGCTGGTGGTGTCGCTGCTGCTGGCGGCGATGGTGGATCGCGTGGTGCGGGGGCGGCGTCTCTACCAGACGCTGTTCATCCTGCCCTACGCGGTTGCGCCAGCGGTGGCGGCGGTGCTCTGGATGTTCCTGTTCAACCCCGGCATGGGGTTGATTGAGCATCTGCTGCGCACCTGGGGCTACGACTGGAACCACGCCCAGCACAGTGGGCAGGCGATGTTTTTGGTGGTGCTGGCCTCGGTCTGGAAGCAGGTGAGCTACAACTTCCTCTTCTTCCTGGCGGCGCTGCAATCCATCCCGCGCTCGCTGGTGGAGGCGGCGGCGATTGATGGCGCAGGCCCGGTGCGGCGCTTCTTCAATCTGGTGCTGCCGCTGATCTCGCCGGTCAGCTTCTTCCTGCTGGTGGTGAATTTGGTCTACGCCTTCTTCGACACCTTCCCGGTGATTGACGCCGCCACCGGCGGTGGCCCGGTGCAGGCGACCACCACGCTCATCTACAAGATCTACCGCGAAGGCTTCGCCGGGCTGGATCTGGCCAGCTCCGCCGCGCAATCCGTGGTGCTGATGCTGCTGGTGATTGGCCTGACCATCCTTCAGTTCCGCTTTGTTGAACGTAAGGTGCGTTACCAATGATCGAAAACCGCAAGGGGCTGGATCTCTTCTGCCATGTGATGCTGGCGCTCGGCGTGCTGGTGGTGCTGTTCCCGCTCTATGTGGCCTTTGTCGCCGCCACGCTGGATGACCGCGCGGTGTTCCAGGTGCCGATGACGCTGCTGCCCGGCAGCCATCTGTGGGAGAACGTCAGCACCATCTGGCAGCAGGGCGTCAGCCGCCACAGCGCGCCCTTTAGCCTGATGCTGCTCAACAGCGTGATCATGGCGCTGGCGATCACCCTCGGCAAGATTGGCGTCTCGATCCTGTCGGCCTACGCCATCGTCTATTTCCGCTTTCCGCTGCGCAACCTGTTCTTCTGGGTGATCTTCCTCACCCTGATGCTGCCGGTGGAGGTGCGGATCTTCCCGACCGTGGAGGTGATGGCCGGGCTGCACCTGATGGACAGCTACACTGGCCTGACGCTGCCGCTGATGGCCTCGGCGACCGCCACCTTCCTGTTCCGCCAGTTCTTTATGACCCTGCCGGATGAGTTGCTGGAGGCGGCGCGCATTGACGGCGCCGGGCCGATGCGCTTCTTCTGGGACGTGGTGCTGCCGCTGTCAAAAACCAATCTGGCGGCGCTGTTTGTCATCACCTTTATCTACGGCTGGAACCAATATTTGTGGCCGATTCTGATTACCAATGATGCCTCGATGGGCACCGCCGTGGCTGGCATCAAAAGCATGATTGCCAGCGGCGAGGGCACCACCCAGTGGAACCGGGTGATGGCGGCGATGCTGCTGACCTTGCTGCCGCCGCTGCTGGTGGTACTGGGGATGCAGCGCTGGTTTGTGCGCGGTCTGGTTGACAGTGAGAAGTGAGTTATGGCGAATCTGAAATTGCAGGCCGTCAGCAAGAGTTATGACGGCAAGACGCCGGTGATCCGGCAGATTGACCTGGATGTCGCCGACGGCGAGTTCATTGTGATGGTTGGCCCCTCCGGCTGTGGCAAATCGACCCTGCTGCGCATGGTGGCGGGGCTGGAGCGCACCAGCGGCGGCGACATCTACATCGGCAACCGGCGGGTGACCGACCTGGAGCCGAAGGATCGCGGCATCGCGATGGTGTTCCAGAACTATGCGCTCTACCCGCACATGAGCGTGTTTGACAACATGGCCTATGGCCTGAAGATCCGTGGCTTTGGCAAGGCGCAGATCGCCGAGCGGGTGGAGGAGGCGGCGCGCATTCTGGAGTTGCAGCCGCTGCTCAAGCGCAAACCGCGCGAGCTGTCGGGCGGCCAGCGCCAGCGGGTGGCGATGGGGCGCGCCATCGTGCGTGAGCCAGCGGTGTTCCTGTTTGATGAGCCGCTCTCCAACCTCGACGCCAAGCTGCGGGTGCAGATGCGGCTGGAGCTGCAACAGCTGCACCGCCGCCTGCGCACCACCAGCCTCTACGTCACCCACGATCAGGTGGAGGCGATGACGCTGGCGCAGCGGGTGATTGTGATGAACAAAGGCGTGGCCGAGCAGATTGGCACGCCGGAGGAGATCTACCAGCGGCCGGCGACGCGTTTTGTCGCGGGCTTTATGGGTTCGCCAGCGATGAACCTGCTGGCCGGCACCGTCGATGCCGAGGGGCGTGCGCTACGGCTAGCGGATGGCACGCTGCTGCCGCTGCCCGCGCCGCGCCCGGCGTGGCAGGGGCGGGAGTTGACCGTTGGCATCCGGCCGGAGCATATTCAGTGGGTGGAGCCGGGCGCGCGGGGCATCCCGCTGACGGTGCTGACCCTCGAGCGGCTGGGCGCAGACAATCTGGCGCATGGCCGCTGGGGCGATCAGGGCGTGGTGGTACGCCTCTCCCATGAGCACTGCCCGGCGGTCGGCTCCCAGCTCAATCTGGTGCTGCCGCCCACGGCGCTGCACGTTTTTGACACGGCTGACGGAGTACGGATGGAGTGATGGAGACAACAGACTGGCCCTACCCACGCATTGTTGCGCACCGCGGCGGCGGCTCGCTGGCACCGGAGAACACACTGGCGGCGATTGATACCGGCGCGCGCCACGGCCACACCATGATCGAGTTTGACGCCAAGCTGGCGCAGGATGGGAAGATCTTCCTGCTGCATGATGACACCCTGAATCGCACCAGCAATGGCTGGGGCGTGGCGGGCAACCTGCCGTGGAACCAGCTGGTGACGCTCGACGCTGGCAGTTGGTATAGCAGCGCCTTTCGCGATGAGCGGCTGCCGCTGCTCTCCGAGGTGGCGGCGCGCTGCGCGCAGCACGGGCTGATGGCGAACATTGAGATCAAGCCGACCACCGGCACCGACGAGGAGAGCGGCAAGGTGATCGCCTCTGCCGCCCGGCTGCTATGGCAGGGGCAGACGCCGCCGCTGCTCTCCTCCTTCTCGGTGGTGGCGCTGGCGGCGGCGCAACAGGCCGCGCCGGAGCTGCCGCGCGGGCTGCTGCTGGAGGCGTGGGATGAGGAGTGGCGCGCGCTGACCCAGCAACTGGGCTGCGTGTCGCTGCATATTGACCATCAGGCGCTGACCGCGGAGCGGGTGGCGCAGATCAAGGCCGCTGGCTTGCGCATTCTGGTCTATACCGTCAACAGCCCGGAGCGCGCGCGATTATTGCTCAACTGGGGCGTTGACTGCATCTGCACCGACCGGATAGATTTACTCGGGGCGGACTTCTCTTAGCAGGCTTATTATCTGCCGGGCGGGCCGCTGACCCTGTTGCCCGGCGGCAATCTACGGCGCCGGCTGTTGATGCAAGGAGCGCTATGCCTGCCTTTATCCTCTCCCTCTGGCACCAGATCCTGCTGTCGGTGCCGCTGTTTATCCTGATTGTGCTGGGCTACGGTTTGATCCGCTGGGGCAAGTGGCCGTCGTCACTGACCGATGGCCTGACGCGGCTGGTCTTCTCCGTGGCGCTGCCTGCCATGCTGTTCCGCATGATGTGTGACTTCAGCCAGCGGCCAGTGGTGGACGCCCGGCTGCTGATCGCTTTCTTCGGCAGTTGCCTGATTGTGTTCGTGCTGGGCCGCCTGCTGGCGCGCCACCTGTTCCGGCTGGATGGGGTGGCTGGCTCGGTGTTTGCCCTCGGCGGCATCTTTTCCAATAACGTAATGCTGGGCCTGCCGATTGCCACCGTGATGCTCGGCGAGGCGGCGGTGCCCTCAGTGGCGCTGGTGCTGGTGTTCAACGGGCTGATCCTCTGGACGCTGGTTACGGTGTCGGTGGAGTGGGCGCGCAACGGCTCGCTGACGCTCAAGGGCTTCACCAAGACCGCCCGCAGCGTGCTGACCAACCCGTTGATTATCGGCATCCTCAGCGGCACGGTATTTAGCCTGACCGGCCTGCCGCTGCCCGAGATGATCGACAAACCGGTGTCAATGCTGGGGCAGATGGCCTCGCCGCTGGCGCTGGTGGTGCTGGGGATGGGGCTGGCGGAGTACCGCATCCGCGATGGCTGGCGGCTGAGCAGCGCCATCTGTGTGATGAAGCTACTGGTGCAGCCGCTGGTGATCTGGTTACTGGCGTTGGCGCTGCATCTGCCGGAGATGGAGACGCGCGTGGTGGTGTTGCTCGGCTCTATGGCCGTGGGGGTGAATGTCTATCTGGTGTCGCGCCAGTTCAATACGCTGGGCGGCCCAGCGGCGGCCAGCCTGGTGATGTCCACCGCGCTGTCGGGCATCACCACGCCGCTGATTCTGACGCTGCTGGGCGTGCGAATCTAAATCAGGTCAGCGGTTGCCCGGCTGGCTCTGCTGGACGCGCTGCCGGTCAGTCTGCATCTGGCTGCGCAACTGCTGGTTCTGCTGCTGGGTGGCGCTGCGGCGATCCAGCTCCAACTGCCGCTGCTGGACTTGCTGGTTGGTTTGCATCCGCTGCTGGGTGCTGCGTTGCGCCGGGTTGTCCAGCATCCGTTGCTGGGTCTGCTGTGGTGTCAGCGCGCGAGAGTCCGCTGCCGCGTGCCCGGCCATCAGGCCAAGTGCCAGCAAGCAGGCGAGTGGGGTCAGGGTTTTCATCGTCTCCTCCGTTGCCCGGAACGGGCTTTTGGCTTCCTCATCCTTAAGTTTACGCCAGCCTGGCCGGGGAGGCAGTAAATCCCTGTCTGTTTGTGTAAATAATAAACAGACGTCAACCACCTTTGCTGAATTTTTCTCCTGCTGTTCCGTTACAATTCCCTTTTCCCTTTAAAGCGACGATCACTGTGTTTTTACTGATTATCACCACCATTTTATGGGCGTTCTCCTTTAGCCTGATTGGCGAGTACCTGGCCGGCCAGGTGGACAGCGTCTTCTCGGTACTGGTGCGGCTGGTACTGGCGACGCTGGTGTTCCTGCCGTTCCTGCGCTGGCGCGGCTATAAGGCGACGACCCTGCTGCTCTACATGGCGGTCGGGGCGATGCAGCTTGGCATCATGTACCTGATCAGCTTTCAGGCGTACCTCTACCTGACGGTGCCGGAGTTCCTGCTGTTTACCGTGATGACGCCGCTCTACGTGACGCTGATCTATGACCTGATCAGCGGCCGCGGCGTGCGCATCGGCTACGCCCTCAGCGCGCTGCTGGCGGTGGCGGGTGCGGCCATCATCCGCTATGACCACATCAGCGAGCACTTTGTGATTGGCCTGCTGCTGGTGCAGGCGGCCAACCTCTGCTTCGCCATCGGGCAGGTGGGCTACAAGCGGCTGATGGAGACGCGTCCGATGCCGCAGCACAGCGCTTTCTCCTGGTTCTATCTGGGGGCGGTACTCTGCGCAGTGGTGGCTTGGGTGCTGTTCGGCAACCCGAATAAGCTGCCGACCACCACCCTACAGTGGGGCGTGCTGGTGTGGCTGGGCGTGGGTGCCTCCGCACTCGGCTACTTCATGTGGAACGTCGGGGCGACGCAGGTGGATGCGGGAACGCTGGGCATTATGAATAACTTCCACGTCCCGGCCGGGCTGCTGGTTAACCTGGCGATCTGGCAACAGCAGCCCCATTGGCCGAGCTTTATTCTGGGTGCTGCAGTGATAATGGCATCGCTTTGGGTGCACCGGCGTTGGGTCGTGCAGCGTCCTTTACAAACGGCAGGTGATCGCACGCGTGCTGGCGCGCCGAACGAATAAAGTCCTCCGTTACCGGTTGGCGCTGCTCGCCCTCGCGCACGGCGGCGTACAACCGGCTCCATAATCCCCCGCCCAGGGTCTTGGTCACCACCAGCCCCTGGCGCTCAAAACTCTCCACCACCCAGTGCGGCAGCGCGGCGATGCCCATGCGTGCCGCCACCATCTGGATCAGCAGCAGGGTATTGTCCACGCTCTTCAGCGCCGGGCTGACACCGGCCGGTTGCAGGAAGTGCCGCCAAATATCCAGCCGCTGACGCTGCACCGGATAGATCATCAGCGTCTCATCACCCAGATCCTCCGGCTCAATCTGCGCCTTGCGCGCCAGCGGATGATCCGGTGCCAGCACCAGCCGCACCTCGAAATCAAACATCGGCGAGTAGTGCAGGCCGCTGCGCGGCAGGATGTCCGAGGTCAGCACCACGTCCAGCTCGCCCTGTTGCAGCGCTGGCTGCGGATCAAAGGTGACGCCCGACTTGAAGTCCATGATCACCTGCGGGAAGCGCTGGCGGAAGTTGTCGAGCGCTGGCGTCAGCCACTGGATGCAGCTATGGCACTCAATGGCGATGCGCAGCGTGGTCTGTTGCGGCTCATGACACGCCTGAAGCGCCTGCTGGATCTGCGGCAGCACCTGCTCGGCCAGTTGCAGCAAAATCTCCCCCTGTGGGGTAAAGCGCAGCGGCTGGCTCTTACGGACAAACAGGCGAAAGCCGAGCCGTTGCTCCAGATCGCTGAACTGGTGCGACAACGCGGACTGTGTCTGGTGGAGCTGGGCAGCGGCGGCGGCCAGGGAGCCGGTATTGCGCAGCGCTTGCAGCGTCCGTAAGTGTTTGAGTTCGATCATGAGAGTCCTTCACAGTGACAGTGAACATTTTGCGCTTGTGATCATACAGTACCTGCGGAATATGGATGTGTAAACATCTGGACGGCTAAATGAGGGTTTTGACCATGGCAATTCTGAACCATACTCTGGGTTTTCCGCGCGTAGGGCTGCATCGTGAGCTGAAAAAAGCCCAGGAGAGTTACTGGGCAGGCGATATGACGCAAGAAGCGCTGCTGGCGGTGGGGCGTGAATTGCGCGCCCGCCATTGGCAACAGCAGCGTGACGCCGGGGTGGATCTGCTGCCGGTCGGCGACTTCGCATGGTATGACCATGTGCTGGCCACCAGCCTGCTGCTCGGCAATGTGCCGCCGCGCCACCAAAATGCCTCCGGCACGCTGGATCTGGATACCCTGTTCCGCATTGCCCGTGGTCGCGCGCCAACCGGCGAGCCAGCCGCCGCCGCCGAGATGACCAAATGGTTCAACACCAACTACCACTACATTGTGCCGGAGTTCCATCAGGGCCAGCGCTTCACGCTGGCCTGGCCCCAGTTGCTGGATGAGGTGGACGAGGCGCTGGCGCTCGGCCACCGGGTGAAGCCGGTGCTGCTCGGCCCGGTCACCTACCTCTGGCTGGGCAAGGTGAAGGGCGAGCCGTTCGACCGCCTCTCGCTGCTCAATGACCTCCTGCCGGTCTACCAGCAGGTGCTGGCGGAACTGGCAAAACGCGGCATTGAGTGGGTGCAGATTGACGAGCCGGCGCTGGTGCTGGAGCTGCCGCCAGCGTGGCAGGCGGCCTTCAAGCCTGCCTACGCCGCGTTGAATGGCCAGACCAAGCTGCTGTTGACCACCTATTTCGACAGCATCGGCCATCACCTCGACACCCTTCGCACGCTGGACGTGCAGGGCCTGCACGTCGATCTGGTGGCGGGCCGCGATGATCCCCATGCGTTGGCAGCGGCCCTGCCGGCGGAGTGGGTGCTCTCGCTGGGCGTAATCAATGGCCGCAATGTCTGGCGCGCTGACCTCGCCACCTGGCTCAACCGCCTGCAACCGCTGGCGGCGCAATCGCGCACCCTGTGGCTGGGTAGCTCTTGCTCCCTGCTGCACAGCCCGATCGACCTGAGCGTCGAGAGCCGTCTGGACGAGGAGGTGAAGAGCTGGTTCGCCTTCGCGCTGCAAAAATGCGCCGAGCTGGCGCTGCTCAGCGACGCCCTGAACCACGGCGACCCGCAGACCCTGAAAAAAATCACCGACTACAGCGCGCCAATCCGTGCCCGCCGCGACTCCGGCCGCGTGCACAATGCGGCCGTCAGTGCGCGCCTGACCGCCATCACCGCGCAGGAGTGCGAGCGCCAGCACCCTTATCCGGTGCGGGCCGAGAAGCAGCGCGGCAAATTCCCGCTGCCAGCCTGGCCGACCACCACCATCGGCTCCTTCCCGCAGACCCCCGAGATCCGCGGCCTGCGTTTGGCGTTCAAACAGGGCCGGCTGGATGGCAGCCGCTACCGCACCGGCATCAGCGAGCACATCAGGCACGCGATCGCGGAGCAGGAGCGCCTCGGGCTGGACGTGCTGGTGCATGGCGAGGCAGAGCGCAATGACATGGTGGAGTACTTCGGCGAGCATTTGGACGGCTTCGTCTTCACCCAGAATGGCTGGGTGCAGAGCTACGGCTCCCGCTGCGTGAAGCCGCCGGTGATCATCGGGGATGTCAGCCGCCCGCAGGCCATCACCGTCGAGTGGGCGAAGTATGCCCAGTCGCTGACCGACAAACCGGTGAAAGGGATGCTGACCGGCCCGGTGACTATTCTCTGCTGGTCTTTCCCACGGGAAGATGTCAGCCGTGAGGTGATCGCCAGACAGATCGCGCTGGCGCTGCGTGATGAGGTGCAGGAGTTGGAGCAAGCGGGCATCGGCATCATCCAGATTGATGAGCCAGCCCTGCGCGAGGGGCTGCCGCTGCGCCGCAGCGAGTGGCAAGCCTATCTGGAGTGGGCGGTGGGGGCCTTCAAGCTGAACGCCGCCGTTGCCCGCGACGACACGCAGATCCACACCCACATGTGCTACTGCGAGTTCAACGACATCATGGAGGCCATCGCCGCGCTGGATGCCGATGTGATCACCATCGAAACCTCCCGTTCCGATATGGATCTGCTGGAAGCCTTCAAGGCGTTCGACTACCCGAACAGCATCGGCCCCGGCGTCTATGACATCCACTCGCCAAACGTCCCGAGCGTGGAGTGGATCGAGGCGCTGCTGCGCAAGGCGGCCGAAAACATCCCGGCGGAGCGTTTGTGGGTCAACCCGGACTGTGGCCTGAAGACCCGTGGCTGGCCGGAGACGCGCCAGGCCCTCGCCAACATGGTGACGGCGGCGAAGCGCCTGCGCACTGAATCGGCCTGATCGGAAAGGGCAAAACAGGGCGCGCTCGCGCCCATAACGCTTACACCACGCCAGTCAGACCACAGCGGCGGAACCACGCCAGCATCCGTTGCCAGCCATCGGCAGCCGCTTCCGGGTGATAGCTGGGACGGTAATCCGCATTGAACGCGTGACCGGCCTCCGGGTAGACCACTATCTCGGCCTCCGCGTTGGCGGCACGCAGCGCCTGACGCATGGTCTCCACCGTCGCTTGGGGAATGCCGTGATCCTGGCCGCCATACAGCCCAAGCACCGGGGCGTTGAGATCGACGGCAATGTCCACCGGATGCTTCGGCTGGTTCAGGGATTTGTCGCCCACCAGCTTGCCATACCACGCCACCGCCGCCTTGAGCTGCGGATTGTGGGCGGCATAGAGCCAGGCAATGCGACCGCCCCAGCAGAAGCCGGTCACCGCCAATTGGTTGGCCGCGCCGCCATTGCGGGTCGCCCAGTGGGCAGTGTGATCCAGATCGGCCAGTACCTGCTGGTCTGGCACCTTGCTGACCAACTGGCTAAAGAGTTCATCAATGCTCTGGTACTGCTGCGGATCGCCCTGGCGGAAGTAGAGTTCCGGCGCGATCGCCAGATAGCCCTCTTTCGCCAGCCGGCGGCAGAGATCGCGGATGTGCTCATGCACGCCGAAAATCTCCTGCACCACCAGAACCACCGGCAATGGGCCAGCGGCGGCGGCCGGGCGTGCCATGTAGGCTGGCATACTCTCACCCTGCGTCGGGATGGTGGTTTCGCTGGTGTACAGATCCTGTTCATCCGTATGGCGGGTGGTGGAGGCAATCGGCGCAACGGCGGGGGCAAAACCGTCGCTGGCCTGCGTGTTCAGGGGTTCATCATGTTTCATGGCGGTCTCCGCATCGTCGTAGGGTAGCGCTGTGCAGCATTAACTATAGGAAATAAAACCAGAACGGGCAGGGAGGAGACGAGCAGGGTAGACGACGGGGGAGAAACTCCGCGCCCAAGGGCGCGGAGGGAGGGACATTACTTGAAGCTGCCTTGGATGCCGATGTGGCCGACGTAGCCTTCCATATCGTCATCCATGCCTTTGCGGTACTGCACGTCGGCGTAGATCCAGGTGTTCTCTGCCAGACGGGCGGTCATGCCCGCGCCAGTCTGCCACCAGGTGGTGCTCAGGTCAGCCTGCACGTCGCTGTTGGCTACCCGCACGGTCGGGGCATCGGTGAAGTTGTGCAACACGTCCGCCGTCAGGTAGGGCTTGAAGGTCTCCTGCTCTTTGTTCTCCTGCTGGTCGCGGAACAACCGCACCCCGACGCGGCCAGTCAGCGCGCTCTCATTGACGCCAGAGACGGTAGAGATCGCATCGCCAAAGTCTTCGCTAATCAGATATTGGTAGATCAGTTGGCCCTGCGGCTCAATTTTCCAGTTCTCGCTGAGCGCGTATGGCTTGCCGCCTTCCGCGGAGAGCAGGGTACCAAAGCTGTTCTGGCGGGCATCGTAACGGCTCTCATATTTGTTGCGGTAGTAGGTGAACTGACCTACCAGATCGACGTAGCTGCCATCCTGCGCATAGCGGGTGTAGTAGCCGCCCACGCTGTAGGCATCCGTATGCAGCGAGCCGGTCTCTACCGGCTTGTCGCCGTACCGGCGCGCCTGATCCTGGTTGTCAGAGTTCTGGTAACCGAGGGTCACCATCACCCCGCCATGCACGCGGGTGCCGTTGTCCGTCTCATCCTGATAGAGGTCAGTACCAAACTGGGCAAACCAGGAGTCGGTGTCATAGCCGAAGTAGCCCGCATTGAAGGAGGTGCTGTTGCCGCCGGTACGCGCCCAGGCGAGGTTGTTGTAGTTGCGTGCGTACTGCTCGGCATCACCCATGCGCTCATGCAGGGTACCGACCGTTTGCAGGCCGTAGTAGAGGTTCAGGTAAGGGGCGACCGCGTAGCCGGGCACCTCTTCACGGTACGGCTTCACATCAGCAGGAACACGGTTGTCATCACCGCCATTGTCGCCGCCGTTGTCGCCGCCGTTGTCACCGCCGTTGTCACCGCCATTGTCGCCGCCGTTGTCGCCGCCGTTGTCGCCGCCGTTGTCGCCGCCGTTATCGCCGCCGTTGTCGTCACCGCCGTTATCGCCGCCGTTGTCGTCACCGCCGTTGTCATCGCCGCCGTTGTCGTCATCGCCATTGTCGTCGCCGTTGTCATCGGGATCGTTATATTGAGCGCGCAGATACCAGTCGTTGGTATCAGCCGAGCCTTCAGCATCCCCTTCAAACAGGTAGTAATCATAGGCGCCGATACTGACCGTATTCCCCAGTGCGAAGGTGGCGTGGCTTTGATCCTGAATCTCCACCACCTCGATGCCATTGCCCTCGGTGGCGGCACCATCGCCCCGGCCATTGATATACAGGGTGAAATTACTGCCGCTGGCGGCATTGGCGGCGATGATCTTGTCGCTCTGGCTGCTGGCACCGCCCTCATTCAGCTCGGTATTGAGGTAGAAGCTGCCACTGCCCGACAGCGACTGAGTGGTCAGGGTTTTGTAGTCGCCCTCTGGCGCGAAGTGGACGCTGCTGTTGTCCATCGCCAGTGAGTTGACCGTGGAGCTGGCGCTCATGTTCCAGGTACTGTCCTTGGCCGTCAGGTCGATATTGCCTTGGGACGCGCCATTGAAGGTGGAGTCCAGCAGCCCCATGGTGAGCTGGTTCGCCAGATTGTCCTGCGCTTCCACCACCACGTTGCCGGTCACGGTGCTGCCATTTTCCGCCGTGAAGTTCAGCTTGGCGGACTGGGCCTGCAACTCGGCGCTTTTGGTGGCGTCGGCTTGGTTAGCGACATAGATCGCCTGACCCTGGCCTGCGTTCAGGTCAGTATGGTTAAAATCCACTGTCCAGTTGCCGCCATCCGCGGCCAGAGCCGGGGAGGATTGGTGGCTGGTCAGGCTCGATTGGGTGAGGTTTAGGGTGCCGCCCTGCTCGCTGGCGGCCGCACCGGTGCGCTGTTGCAGCACAATGGCGGCGCTGTTTTCAGACTGGTGATCAATATTCAGCTGGTTGCCGGTGACGGTGGCTTGGGTATCAATTTCGATGGAGTGGCTGTTGGCGCCGAGGGTGATGAGCGTGGCGTCCTGCGTGGTGCCCGCCAGAGAGACGCTACTGCCGCCGTGCGCCTGCACGGTCAGGCTGTCAGCGCCGGTGCTGGAGAGGGTGCTGTCTGTCAGCGTGACTGCGGCTTTTTGGTCAACGGCGATGGCTGAGGCACTCTTACCGGTGGTGGAGAGTGAGGCGTTGGTGGCAGTGACGGTGCTCCCTTCGCCACTGGCGGTCACTGCATGGCTGCCTGTCCCGCCGGTTTTAACGCTCAGATTCCCGGTTTCGACGCTGTTTTTTTTGCCGTTGAGATTGATGCCAGCGCTGTTGTCGCCTGCGGTGGTGACCGACATATCCGCCATAAGGCTGAAGGTATTATTATCACCCTCCAAATAAACACCGTCTGAATTAATATTATTGGTTTTAATTGTCAGTGGGCTCAATAATTCTACGGTGCTACCATTCCGAGAATAAATACCTTTGGCACTCTCGCCGGTGGTGGAAATGCTAGTGGTCGTTCCCCTCTTAGTACCGTTATCGTCAATTATTTTGATATTTTCTTCGAAGACTCTTCCACCATCATGGACATAAATGCCGTGTGAATTATTGCCAGTAGTAACAATAGATAAATCACCTGGGTAGATAGTTAAACTATGCGGACTCTCCGCGCTGTTGCCACTGATATTGATGGGTGGAGCATTATCATTACCACCGTCATTAATTTCGGTGGCGTGCGTGGTGGCGCTGAATCCGACGCCGCCAACGGCGAGCATTAACGGTAAGGCTTTAAGTATATTTGAGGCGAGAGGGGTGCGTACTGTATTGAGCGTTTTCAATTGTTCATCCTTGTAGAAAGTTTTATGCAGAAAATGGGAAAAATGCGCAGCCTGAAATTCTAATTCCTAAAAAAATAAGCAAACATTTATTTGTTATTTAATTTCCATTAAGGATTGTTTAATTTGGAGACTAACAATTAGGAAATTTATTTATTTAATCTAAATGAGTTAAATTCTAATTATTCAATTCTTGGCGTAACCTTGGGGTAGACTGGGTAAGGGGCATGGCTGTTCAGCTCTTGCCACCTATCGGCGAGGTCTGTTCACGCGCGATATTTTTCAGCCAGCAGAGGGGCCGGGTAGGGTGGCAGGCACTGGTATGGAAGCGGAAAAGGGTGCGATAATGGCGTTAATGTGAATCTTGTCACATTAATTTGGCAACTTGTGCATACGTGTTGCATTGGCAGTGATGGTTATCACAAAAAATTAACTGATTTTTCAGTACACTCTCTTTTTATTCCCGGCAAAGCGTTGTTAACAGGAGTTTCCTATGTCTAAGTCTGATGTTTTCCACCTTGGCCTGACCAAGGCTGACCTGCAGGGTGCCACCCTGGCGATCGTACCCGGTGACCCAGAGCGCGTAGAGAAGATTGCCCGCCTGATGGAAAACCCGGTCAAGCTGGCGTCCCATCGTGAGTTTACGTCATGGCGCGCCGAGCTGGACGGCAAGGCCGTGGTGGTCTGCTCGACCGGCATCGGTGGCCCCTCCACCTCCATCGCGGTGGAAGAGCTGGCGCAACTGGGCGTACGCACTTTCCTGCGCATCGGCACCACCGGCGCCATCCAGAACCACATTAACGTCGGCGACGTGCTGGTCACCACCGCGGCCGTGCGCCTTGATGGTGCCAGCCTGCACTTCGCACCGATGGAGTTCCCGGCCGTGGCCGATTTCGCCTGTACCACTGCGCTGGTAGAGGCCGCCAAGGCAGTGGGCGCGACCACCCATATCGGCGTCACCGCCTCCTCCGACACCTTCTACCCCGGCCAGGAGCGTTATGACACCTTCTCTGGCCGCGTGGTGAACCGCTTCAAAGGCTCGATGGAGGAGTGGCAGGCAATGGGCGTGATGAACTACGAAATGGAGTCCGCCACGCTGCTGACCATGTGCGCGAGCCAGGGGCTGCGTGCGGGCATGGTGGCAGGGGTGATCGTCAACCGCACCCAGCAAGAGATCCCGAATGCCGAAACCATGAAGCAGACCGAGAGCCACGCGGTGAAAATCGTGGTCGAGGCGGCGCGCCGTCTGGTGTGATTGCTTTGCCAACATGAACAGGGCGCTGCGGCGCCCTTTTTTTATGGCGGCAACTTTGCACAACTCAAGGCTTGTTTACCCAAGGTTACAGGCAGGATGGCCGTTAGGCAGGTATTCTGATGGGTCTGCCCGTTTATCAGATGGAGTGACCTGTGACAATTGCCAGCATCGTGGCCGATACCCTGGAGCTGGTGCGCCAGCATGAGCAGTGGGCCGCGCCCGTGGTTTTCCTACTGGCATTCGCCGAATCGATGGCGTTTCTTTCGCTGCTGGTGCCCGCCACCCTCATCTTGCTGGGCGTCGGCGCACTGATTGCCGAGGCCGGGCTGGCCTTCTGGCCGATCTGGACGGCCGCCGCTATCGGCGCGTTTTTGGGAGATTGGATCTCCTTCTGGATTGGCGATCGCTACCAGCATCAGGTCAGCCAACTCTGGCCCTTTACCCGCCAGCCGCAGTTGTTGGCGCGCGGCCACGACTTCTTCGCCCGCTGGGGAGTGATGGGGGCCTTTTTCGGCCGCTTCATCGGCCCCTTGCGGGCAGTGGTGCCGCTGGTGGCGGGCATGTGCGGGATGCGCCAGCAGCACTTCCAACTGGCGAACGGCGTGTCGGCGCTGATCTGGGCCAGCCTGATGCTGATGCCGGGGGCTTTTGGCATCGACTGGCTGCGCGGGCTGTTCTGACCGGGGTCGCCACAATCTTTGCGAGCCGGGTTCCGGCGCAAGAATGCGTTCTGGACAGGCCCCGCCACTTTCCTTAACGTGGCAGGTTCACGGTGATTGAGGGCGAAACCGGCATGGAGATCAGCATCCTTTACACCCTGCTGGCGGCAGTGGCGGGCCTCGGCGGCGGTTGGCTCTGCGCAGCCATGCGCCACCAGCAGCGGCAGGCCCGGCACGGCGCCGCGCTGCAACTGGCGGAGCAGGCACTGGCGCAGGAGCAGCAGGCGCGCCAGACGCTCGCCACCCAAGAGCAGCGCACCCGCCAGCAACTGCGAGACAGCGAACTGGAGTTGCGGACGCTCTACGGCGAGGTGGCCGCCGGGCAGGAGCGGCTCCAGCAACTGGCGCACTGGCGCGCGGAGTGTGAGCAGCTCAATCAGGAGCTACGCGCCCAGCGTGAAATCAACAGTATGCAGGAGGCGGAGCTGCGGGAGGTGACCATCCGGCTGGAGGAGACCCGGCTGGCGGCCGAGGAGAAGCAGCGTTTGCTGATGAACAGTGAGCAGCGCCTCAGCACCCAGTTCGAGCAACTCGCCCACCGGGTATTTGAGCAGACTGGCCGACGGGTGGATGAGCAGAACCGCCAGAGTTTAGATCGGCTGTTGCTGCCGCTGCGCGAGCAACTCGACGGTTTCCGCCGCCAGGTGCAGGAGGGCTTCGGCCAGGAGGCGCGTGAGCGCCACACCCTGGCCCATGAGATCAAAAACCTGCAACAACTCAATGCCCGGATGGCGCAGGAGGCGCTCAACCTCACCCGCGCGCTGAAGGGCGACAACAAACTCCAGGGCAACTGGGGGGAGCTGGTGCTCAGCCGGGTGCTGGAGGCGTCTGGGTTGCGCGAGGGGCATGAGTATGAGACGCAGGTCAGCATCCGCCTCGACGGCAACAGCCGGATGCAGCCGGATGTGATTGTCCGCCTGCCGCAGGAGAGGGATGTGGTTATCGACGCCAAAATGTCGCTGGTGGCCTACGAGCGCTACTTCAACAGCGTTGATGACGCCGAGCGGGAAGCGGCGCTCAATGAGCATCTCGCCTCCCTGCGCGGCCATATCCGGCAGCTTGGCCGCAAGGATTACCAGCAACTGCCCGGCCTACGCTGCCTCGATTACGTGCTGATGTTCATTCCGGTGGAGCCAGCCTTCCTGCTGGCGATTGACCGTGAGCCAGAGCTGATCAACGAGGCGTTGCGCCACAATATCATGCTGGTCAGCCCCACCACGCTGCTGGTGGCGCTGCGTACCATCTCCAACCTCTGGCGCTACGAGCAGCAGAGCCAAAATGCGCAACGCATCGCCGAACGCGCCGCCCGCCTGTATGACAAGCTACGCTTATTTGTGGATGACATGGAATCGATGGGCCAGAGCCTCGACAAAGCGCAGCTAAGTTATCGGCTGGCAATGAACAAACTGACACAAGGGCGTGGTAACCTTATAGGACAGGTTGAAGGTTTCCGGGCCATGGGCGTTGAAGTAAAACGGCCTATCAGCCCATCACTGGCCGCCGTCGCCCGGGCGGAAGAGACGCCGGACGGCGTATGGCCAGAGCCGGAGGTGCCGCAGGAGGATCAGCGGCCCGGCTATCCGCTGCCAGAGGGGCAACCGCCAATCAGCAGCAGACGTAATAATTGGCACCATAATGAAGCGACCCCGGGTGTGACCACGGGGACACCGGCGGGGTTTGGTGATCCTCACCCCCATGAGATTGACTGAAAAACGGGCAGAAAAACATGGTAGATCAGAACCAGGAAACCACACACTTCGGTTTCCGCACCGTGGCGAAAGATGAAAAAGCGGGCATGGTGGCAGAGGTATTCCACTCGGTGGCAGCGAAATATGACCTGATGAACGACCTGATGTCGTTCGGCATCCACCGCATCTGGAAACGTTTCACCATCGATTGCAGCGGCGTGCGCCGCGGCCAACGGGTGCTGGACCTGGCCGGTGGCACCGGCGACCTGACGGCGAAGTTCTCCCGTCTGGTGGGTGACACCGGTGAGGTGGTGCTGGCAGACATCAATGACTCCATGCTGAAAATGGGCCGCGAGAAGCTGCGCAATCTGGGCGTGGTCGGCAACGTCAGCTACGTGCAGGCCAACGCCGAGGCACTGCCCTTCCCGGACAACTACTTTGATTGCATCACCATCTCCTTCGGCTTGCGCAACGTCACCGAAAAAGAGAAGGCGCTGCGCTCCATGTTCCGCGTGCTGAAGCCGGGCGGCCGCCTGCTGGTGCTGGAGTTCTCCAAGCCCGTGCTGGAGCCGCTGAACAAGGCCTATGACGCCTACTCCTTCCACCTGCTGCCGCGCATCGGCGAGCTGGTGGCGCAGGATGCGGAGAGCTACCGCTATCTGGCGGAGTCAATCCGTATGCACCCCGATCAGGAGACCCTGAAAGGGATGATGAGCGACGCTGGCTTCGATCACGTCAGCTACCACAACCTCACTGGAGGCATTGTTGCCTTACATCGCGGTTTCAAATTCTGACGGGGGGATGCCATGTTGTTGACCCCGTTAATCACGGCGGCGCTGGAGACTGGCCTTAACCGGCTGCTCTACCGCGAACCGAGCATGAAAGCGGCACGGCTGCGGCTGGCTGGCAAGATCCTGCGCATTCGCCTGCAAGAGCTGGATACCCCAATCACGCTGGTGTTCAGCGAGCGTCAGGTGGATGTGGTGGGGGAGTGGGCCGGCGACGCCGACTGCACGGTCACCACCCGGCTGGGTGTGCTGCGCAAACTGCGCGATCGCACGCAACTCTCGCCACTGATGCGCGCGGGCGAACTGGTGGTGGAGGGCGACTTGCAGGTCGTCCAGCGACTGGTCGCGCTGCTGGATATGGCCGAGTGGGAACCCGCTGACCTGTTGGCACCCTACGTCGGCGACATCGCCGCGCAAGGGCTGTCGCAGGCGGCGCGCAAGGGCTTCTCATTTTTCACCTCCTCCTTCGTGCGCCAGCAGGGGCACCTCAGTGAGGCGCTGACCGAAGAGTGGCGTCTGGCACCCAGCCCGCTGGAAGTGGTCTGGTTCAATGAAGAGGCCGATGCGCTGGCGCGCCAGCTGGAGGCCCTCGATGCCCGTCTGAATACCCTGGAGGCGAAGTCATGACCCCTGGTGAACTCTGCCGCCTCTACCTGATTGTCCGCGTCTTCCTGAGCTACGGTCTGGATGAGCTTATTCCCCGGATGCGCCTGACGCTGCCGCTGCGCTTTGGCCGGCGGCTGCTGTTCTGGATGCCCAACCGCCACAAAGACAAGCAGCTGGGCGTGCGTTTGCGTCTGGCAATGCAGGAGCTGGGGCCGGTCTGGATCAAGTTTGGGCAGATGATGTCCACCCGTCGCGACCTGTTCCCGCCGCTGATCGCTGATGAGCTGGCACTGTTGCAGGATCGGGTGCCGCCCTTTGATGGCCGCCGCGCCCGCCGCCACATTGAAGAGGCGCTGGGTGGCCCGCTGGAGACCTGGTTTGAGGACTTCGACGAGAAGGCCCTGGCCTCCGCCTCCATCGCGCAGGTGCACACCGCCCGCCTGAAGGAGAATGGCAAAGAGGTGGTCGTGAAGGTGATCCGCCCGGACATCCTGCCGGTGATCAAGGCCGATATGCGCCTGATGAACCGTCTGGCTGGCTGGTTGCCGAAACTGCTGCCCGATGGCCGCCGCCTGCGGCCGATTGAGGTGGTGCGCGAGTATGAGAAGACCCTGCTCGATGAGCTGAACCTGCTGCGCGAGGCGGCCAACTCCATCCAACTGCGTCGCAACTTTGACGGCAGCAACATGCTCTACGTGCCGGAGGTCTACTCCGACTACTGCCGCGAAACGGTGCTGGTGCTGGAGCGCATCTACGGCATCCCGGTATCGGACGTGCCGACCCTGCTGGCGCAGGGCACCAACATGAAGCTGCTGGCGGAGCGTGGGGTGCAGGTCTTCTTCACCCAGGTGTTCCGTGACAGCTTCTTCCATGCGGACATGCACCCCGGCAACATCTTTGTCAGCTATGAACACCCGGACGATCCGCTCTATATCGGCATCGACTGTGGCATCGTTGGCTCACTGAACAAGGCGGACAAACGCTATCTGGCGGAGAACTTCATCGCCTTCTTCAATCGCGACTACCGCCGGGTGGCGGAGCTGCACGTGGATTCCGGCTGGGTGCCGCCGGACACCAACGTCGAAGATTTTGAGTTCGCCATCCGCACGGTGTGTGAGCCGATCTTTGAGAAGCCGCTGGCTGATATCTCCTTCGGGAATGTGCTGCTTAACCTGTTTAACACCGCCCGCCGGTTTAATATGGAAGTGCAGCCGCAACTGGTGCTGTTGCAAAAGACCCTGCTCTACGTGGAGGGGCTGGGCCGCCAGCTCTACCCGCAGCTGGATCTCTGGACCACCGCCAAGCCCTTCCTGGAGAATTGGCTGCATGACCAAGTCGGCCTGCCGGCGATGGTTCGCGCCTTCAAGCAGAAAGCGCCGTTCTGGGCCGAAAAGCTGCCTGAGCTGCCGGATCTGGTGTACGAGAACCTGCAACGCAATCGCCAGCTACACCACAGCGTGGAGAAGATCTCCGCCGAGCTGCGTGAGCATCGGGTGCGTAACGGCCAGTCGCGCTATCTGTTTGGCATTGGCGCGACGCTGCTGTTGAGCGGCACCATCATGCTGGTGGGCGATCAGGAGACCTACCCGGCCTGGCTGATGGTCGGCGGTGTGATTGCCTGGCTACTTGGCTGGCAGCGTGCCGGCAAGTGAATTTAGCAGGAAAGCTTACAAAGCTGCCGTATAATGCGGCAGTATGATTTTTTCCCAGACTCTGAGAGGTAAATACGATGGGTGGCATTAGCATTTGGCAGTTACTGATTATCGCAGTGATCGTGGTTTTGCTGTTTGGTACCAACAAACTGCGTAATCTGGGTTCAGACTTGGGGACGTCAATCAAGGGCTTCAAGAAAGCCATGGGCGATGACCAGACTCCCGCCGCAAAATCTGAACACTCCTCCAATGACGCTGACTTTACCAAAACCCTGACTGACAAACCGACGCAGGTGAAGTCAGACGAGGCCAAGAGCAAAGACAAAGAGCAGGTGTAAACCGTGTTCGATATTGGATTTAGTGAACTGTTGCTGGTGCTGGTGATTGGTCTGGTGGTGCTTGGGCCAGAACGGTTGCCGGTGGCAGTCAGAACAGTGGCGGGATGGATCCGCACCTTGCGCTCGCTGGCAGCCTCTGTCCAGAACGAGTTGTCGCAGGAGCTGAAGTTGCAGGAGCTGCAGGACAGCCTGAAGAAGGCTGAAGAGGCTGGGCTGAAGAACCTCACCCCGGAGCTGAAGACGTCGATGGAGGAGCTGAAAGAGGCGGCCGAATCGATGAAGCGCGGGTACAAAGAGGGCGTGGACGAGGTGGCGCAGACCATCCACAATCCGGTGCTGACCGATCCGGAAGCCATCCATGATGGCGTGACGCCCGCGGAGGCAGCGACCGTCGCCAGCGCCCCGGCGAAAGCGCCCGCCGCGCCCGCCCCAGCGGCACCGGTTACCCTGACCAAGGCTGACGCGCCGGCTCCAGCAACCAAACCTGAAGTCAACGCGCCAGCCCCAGCGGCGGCACCGGCCGAGTCGGCCTCTTCTCCTCAACCAACGGGCGATCGTTAAAACATGGCTGTTGAAGATACCCAGCCGCTTATCAGCCACCTGATTGAGCTGCGTAAGCGCCTGCTGAACTGCATCATTGCTGTACTGGTTGTATTTCTGGCATTGGCCTATTTCTCCAATGACATTTACCAATTAGTTTCCGCACCATTAATTAAACAGATGCCGAATGGCGCCAGTATGATCGCAACAGATGTGGCTTCGCCCTTCTTTACGCCGATCAAGCTGACCATGATCGTGTCGGTGTTTCTCTCCGCCCCGATCATCCTGTATCAGGTGTGGGCCTTCATCGCGCCGGCGCTCTATAAGCACGAGCGCCGCCTGATGATGCCGTTGCTGTTCTCCAGCACCCTGTTGTTCTATATGGGGATGGCATTTGCCTACTTTATCGTCTTCCCGCTGGCGTTTGGCTTTTTCGCCAAAACCGCGCCAGCCGGCGTCCTGATTGCTACTGACATCAATAACTACCTCGATTTTGTCATGGCGCTGTTTATGGCGTTTGGGGTGTCGTTTGAGGTGCCGATTGCGATTGTCCTGCTCTGCTGGAGCGGGGTGACCACGCCGGAAGACCTGAAGGCTAAGCGCCCCTACGTGCTGGTGGGTGCCTTTGTGGTGGGGATGCTGCTGACGCCGCCGGATGTCTTTTCCCAGACGCTGTTGGCGATCCCGATGTATTTGCTGTTTGAGATCGGCGTATTCTTTGGCCGCTACTACGTGGGCAAACGCCGCGATCCCCTTGATGATGAGTCAGACTCCTCATCCAGCGCGCCGTAAGGCGCTGACGATTGACCAGGCCGCCCTTACAGGGCGGCTTCTGTTTTGGACACCCTGATGTTTGATATTGGCGTCAACCTGACCAGTTCACAGTTTGCCAAGGATCGCCCGGACGTGGTGGCCCGCGCCCGCGCCGCTGGCCTGCGCGGTATGCTGATTACCGGCACCAATGCCGAAGAGAGCGCCGAGGCCGCCGCGCTGGCGGCGGAGCACCCTGGCTTCTGCTGGGCCACGGCGGGCGTACATCCGCACGCGGCCTCCGGCTGGGGCGAGGCAACGGCCGACCGGCTGCGTGAGCTGGCTGCCCTGCCGCAGGTGGCGGCGATTGGCGAGTGCGGGCTGGACTTCAACCGCAACTTCTCCGATCCGGCCAGCCAGGAGCGCGCCTTCACCGCCCAGCTGGCACTGGCCGCCGAGTTGCAAAAGCCGGTGTTCCTGCACTGCCGTGACGCCCACGCGCGTTTCATCGCCCTGCTGGCGCCGTGGGTGCCGCAGTTGCCCGGCGTGGTGGTGCACTGTTTCACTGGCACCCAAGCGGAGCTGGAAGCGTGTCTGGCGTTGGGCGCCTCCATTGGCATCACCGGCTGGGTATGCGACGAGCGCCGCGGGCTGGAGCTGCGGGCGCTGCTGCCGCTGATCCCGGCGGATCGCCTGTTGCTGGAGACGGACGCCCCCTATCTGTTGCCCCGGGATTTAACCCCCAAACCTGCATCCCGCCGCAACGAACCCTGTTTTCTGCCCCATATCGTTCAGCAGGTCGCCATCTGGCGCCAGGAAGACCCTAAATGGCTCGGTGAGAAAACTGATGACAATGCCCGTCGGCTGTTCCGACTGGCCTGAGTAGGAGAAATACGATGAGCTATGCATTTCCGGGCACCTTTCCGGGTCGCCGTATGCGCCGTGTGCGCCGCCATGATTTCAGCCGCCGTCTGGTGGCCGAGAATCAGCTGACGGTCAACGACCTGATCTATCCGGTGTTCGTCATGGAAGGAAGCAACCGCCGTCAGGCCGTTCCCTCCATGCCGGGCGTGGAGCGCATGACGATTGACGAGCTGGTGAAAGAGGCGGAAGCCATCGCCAAGCTTGGCGTGCCGGTGCTCTCCCTGTTCCCGGTGATTGAGGGTGACCTGAAGTCACTCCATGCGGAAGAGGCTTACAACCCCAATGGTCTGGTGCAGCGCACCATCCGGGCGGTGAAAGATGCGGTGCCGGAGCTGGGCATCCTGACGGACGTGGCGCTGGATCCCTACACCACCCACGGTCAGGACGGCATCATTGATGCCGATGGCTACGTCATCAATGACGTGACCAAAGAGATTCTGGTGCGTCAGGCGCTCTCCCACGCGGAAGCCGGTGCAGAGATCATCGCGCCAAGCGACATGATGGATGGCCGCATCGGTGCCATCCGTGACCAGCTGGAGGCGCAGGGCCTGATCAATACCCAGATCATGGCCTACTCGGCGAAATATGCCTCTTGCTACTACGGCCCGTTCCGTGATGCGGTCGGTTCCAGCAGCAACCTGAAGGGCGGCAACAAAAAGACCTACCAGATGGACCCGGCCAACAGCGATGAGGCGTTGCAGGAGATTGCCCAAGACCTGCAAGAGGGGGCGGATATGGTGATGGTGAAGCCGGGGATGCCGTACCTGGATATCATCCACCGCGTGAAACACACCTTTGGTGTGCCGACCTTCGCCTATCAGGTCTCTGGCGAGTACGCGATGCACATGGCTGCCTTCCAGAATGGCTGGTTGCAGGAGAAGCCCGCGGTGCTGGAGTCCCTGATGTGCTTCAAGCGCGCTGGCTCCGATGGCGTGCTGACCTACTTTGCCAAGCGTGTCGCCCAATGGCTGCATGACGCAGAGATGCAGCGCTAAACCGCGCGATCAAAAAAGGCACGCTCCGGCGTGCCTTTTTTATTGCCTGAACACCGTCACAGCTTGTGAAACTGGCGGTTGTCGAGGCTCTGGTGCACCTGTTTGTTGAGCAGCGTCAGCAGCAGCATCGAACGCGCCTCGCCATCCGGCTCGGTGTAGATGGCCTGAAGCCCCTCAAACACGCCATCGGTGATCAACACTTTGTCGCCGGGCTGCGGCATGTCAGGGTCACTGACCGTTTGTGTCGGCTGGCGCGCCAGTTCGCCAATCACCGTCGGGCTGACAATCACCGGCTGGTTACCGAAACGGATAAAGTGGCTGACGCCGCGCGTCGCGCTGATGGTGGTCGTGTGAATGCGCGCCGGGTCAAACTCGACGAACATGTAGTTCGGGAAGAGCGGCTCACTGACGGCGGTACGGCGTCCTCTGACCATCTTTTCAAAGGTGATCATTGGGCTGAGGCAATTGACGGCCTGCCGTTCCAGGTGCGCTTTCGCGCGCAGGAGCTGTCCGCGCTTGCAATACAATAAGTACCAAGATTCCATAGTTTCACACGCCTTTCTGCTATGGAAGCAAGCATAGCAAAAGCCATGGCGGATAAATAGCAGCGGCCGGATGTGGCGCGGCGCGCGTCGTTGATCGCGGTAAGGTGCGGCGCGGGGCGATTTCCATTAACGTAGGGGGAACCGGCCGGGCAGGCGCACCTTTCCAAGGAGTGGCCCTCTGCACGGCTCTCTTGCTGTCACGATTGATAAGATGAGGGCGATGAAAATGGAGCTGTTTCTGCTGAGCAATGGAAAATTGGCCGGGGATGACCGGCTGCTGGGCTATGCGCATGAGCGGCTGGCGGAGATGATTGCCCGCCGGGGCGTGGAGTCGGCCATCCTGATCCCGTATGCGCTGATCCGGGGCGACTACAGCCAGCGGGCGCAGGAGCTGGAGGCGGCGCTCGGCATCCGCGTCAGTAGCATCCACCACGCTGGCAGCCCGGCCGAGGCGCTCAGCCACGCCCAGTGCATCATTGTCTGCGGCGGCAACACCTGGATGCTGAACCAGATGCTGCATGAGCACAGCCTGATTGTGCCGATCCAGCAGGCAGTGCGCGAGCGCGGCACCCCCTACATCGGCTGGAGCGCTGGCTGCAACGTGGCGACCCCCTCCATCCGCACCACCAATGACATGCCAGTACGCAACAACGTGGTGCTGCCAGCGCTGGGGCTGTTCCCGGTGCAGATCAACCCGCACTACATCGATACCCATCCCGAGGGGCATATGGGCGAGACGCGCGATGAACGCATCGCGGAGTTCTGCGCCGTCAACCCGTCAGAGAGCGTCATCGGCCTGCGCGAGGGGAGCCTGCTGCAGGTGAGCGGCAACCGTCTGGAGTACTTCAGCGCGCGTGGCGAGGGCTACAAACTGTTCCGCCACGGCCGCGCCGCCACTGAACACCATGACGCACAGGCGTTGGCCGGGCTGGTGCCCTTCGGCTGCTGACGGCCAGCGGGGCGGGGAATGCTGCAACAAAATTGCAGCATCCCCCCTCGATAGCGCCTATAATGCCCTCTCACTGACGACAATAATTATCAGTATCAAATACTGTGGATCAGCATGAAATACCGGGATTTACGTGACTTTATCGCCTTGCTCGAGCAGCGGGGCGAACTCAAACGCATCAGCCAGCCCATCGACCCCTACCTGGAAATGACCGAGATTGCCGATCGCACCCTGCGTGCCGGTGGCCCGGCGCTGTTATTCGAGAACCCGAAGGGCTACCAGATGCCGGTACTGTGCAACCTGTTCGGCACGCCGAAGCGGGTGGCGTTGGGTATGGGGCAAGAGGAGGTCAGCGCGCTGCGTGAAGTCGGTAAGTTGCTGGCATTCCTGAAAGAGCCGGAGCCGCCGAAGGGCTTCCGCGACCTGTTCGACAAGGTGCCGAAGTTCAAGCAGGTGCTGAACATGCCGACCAAGCGCCAGGGCAACGCGCCCTGTCAGGAGCAGGTGTGGGAGGGCGATGCGGTCGATCTGAGCCGCATCCCGGTAATGCACTGCTGGCCGGAGGATGCCGCGCCGCTGGTGACCTGGGGCCTGACCGTCACCCGTGGCCCGCACAAGGAGCGCCAGAACCTCGGCATCTATCGTCAGCAGGTGCTGGGCCGTAACAAGCTGATCATGCGTTGGCTCTCCCACCGGGGCGGCGCGCTCGATTTCCAGGAGTGGTGCCAGGCCAACCCCGGCCAGCGTTTCCCGGTGTCAGTGGCGCTGGGTGCCGATCCGGCCACCATCCTCGGCGCGGTAACGCCGGTGCCAGATACCCTCTCTGAATATGCCTTTGCCGGGCTACTGCGCGGCAACAAGACCGAAGTGGTGAAGTGCCTCTCCAACGATTTGGAAGTGCCGGCCAGCGCCGAGATTGTGCTGGAAGGGTATATCGATCCGCAGGAGCTGGCGCCCGAAGGGCCGTATGGCGACCACACCGGCTACTACAATGAGGTCGATCACTTCCCGGTTTTCACCGTCACCCACATCACCCAGCGCAAGAATGCCATCTACCACTCGACCTACACCGGCCGCCCGCCGGATGAGCCGGCGGTGCTGGGCGTGGCGCTGAATGAAGTGTTCGTGCCGATCCTGCAAAAACAGTTCCCGGAGATCGTCGATTTCTACCTGCCGCCGGAGGGGTGCTCCTACCGTATGGCGGTGGTGACGATGAAAAAACAGTACGCTGGCCATGCCAAGCGCGTAATGATGGGTGTATGGTCATTTTTACGGCAGTTTATGTACACCAAGTTTGTTATCGTGTGTGACGATGATGTTAATGCCCGCGACTGGAATGATGTGATCTGGGCCATCACCACCCGCATGGACCCAGCGCGTGATACGGTGCTGGTGGAAAACACCCCCATCGACTATCTCGATTTCGCCTCACCGGTGTCGGGCCTCGGCTCGAAGATGGGCCTTGACGCTACCAACAAGTGGCCAGGCGAAACCCAGCGCGAGTGGGGCCGCCCGATCGTCAAAGACCCGGCGGTGACCGCCCGCGTGGATGCCATCTGGGACGAGCTGGCGATTTTCAGTGACAGGAAGCCGGGGCGCTAGGCCGGCCTCTCCTTAGTGTTGCACTATTGACCCGACAGAGGGAACGCATGACGATATTAAGCTGTACAGTGGCCTCCGTAGAGGCCATTACCGATACCGTATACCGGGTCAGGCTGGTGCCTGAAACGCCGGTGACTTTCCGCGCCGGGCAATATTTGATGGTGGTGATGGATGAGCGTGACAAGCGCCCGTTCTCCATCGCGTCCACCCCAGCGGAAAACGCCTATATTGAGCTGCACATTGGCGCATCCGAGCTGAACCTGTATGCGATGGCGGTGATGGATCGCATCCTGCAAGAGCGCGCCATTAACGTGGACATTCCGCATGGCGATGCCTGGCTGCGCGACGACAGCACCCGCCCGCTGATCCTGATCGCTGGCGGCACCGGCTTCTCCTATGCGCGCTCGATCCTGATCACCGCGCTGGAGCAGCAGCCGGGGCGCGACATCTCCATCTACTGGGGCGGGCGCGAGCTGTCACATTTGTATGACCTGAACGAGCTGGAAGCGCTGAGCGTGCAGTACCCGAACCTGAAAGTCATTCCGGTGGTGGAGCAGCCTGCCGAGGATTGGCAGGGGCGCACTGGCACCGTGCTGAGCGCGGTGTTGCAGGATCACGCCTCGCTGGCTGGCCATGATATCTACATCGCGGGCCGCTTTGAGATGGCGAAAATTGCGCGTGAGCGCTTCTGCAATGAGCGCGGGGCTGTTGCTGCCCAAATGTTTGGCGATGCCTTCTCCTTCCTCTGATTGCTGATTGCGCGCCATAAAAAAACCGCCCAAGTGGGCGGTTTTTTTTCGTCTGCCGTCAGGCCAGCTGTTCAAACACCGTCGCGATCCCCTGTCCCAGTCCGATGCACATGGTGGCCACGCCAAACTGCACGTCACGATCTTCCATCAGGTGCAGCAGGGTCGTGGAGATGCGTGCGCCAGAGCACCCCAGCGGGTGGCCGAGGGCAATCGCGCCGCCATTCAGGTTCACTTTCTCATCCAGCTGCTCCAACAGGCCGAGATCCTTGATGCAAGGCAGCGTCTGGGCGGCAAACGCCTCATTCAGTTCGAACAGGCCGATGTCCCCCACGCTCAGCCCGGCGCGTTTCAGCGCCAGTTGGGTGGCTGGCACCGGGCCATAGCCCATGATCGAGGGATCGCAGCCCACCACCGCCATCGCGCGGATGCGCGCCCGAGGGGCCAGTCCCAGCGCACGGGCGCGGGACTCGCTCATGACCAGCATCGCGGCCGCGCCGTCCGAAAGGGCGGACGAGCTGCCAGCGGTGACTGTGCCGTTGGCTGGATCGAATGCCGGTTTCAGCGCCGCCAGCGCTGCCACATTGGTCTCCGGCCGGATCACCTCGTCATAGTCGAGGCGGAACAGCACGCCATCGGCATCATGGCCGCCGGTGGGCGCGATCTCACGCTTGAAGCGGCCAGCCACCGTGGCAGCATGGGCGCGCTGGTGGGAGCGGGCAGCAAACTCATCCTGCATCTCGCGGCTGATGTGGTGCATCTTCGCCAGCATCTCCGCCGTCAGCCCCATCATGCCCGCTGCTTTGGCGACGGTGCGGCTCAGGCCAGGGTGGAAATCCACGCCGTGGTGCATCGGCACGTGGCCCATGTGCTCGACGCCGCCAATCAGGCTCACCTGCGCATCGCCGACCATAATGGCGCGGGCGGCGTCATGCAGCGCCTGCATGGAGGAGCCGCACAGCCGGTTGACCGTCACGGCAGGCACGCGGTGCGGGATCTCCGCCAGCAGCGCGGCGTTGCGGGCGATGTTGAAACCCTGCTCCAGCGTCTGCTGCACGCAGCCCCAGTGGATGTCATCTATTTCGCCCGGATCCAGCGCCGGATTGCGGTTCAGCAGCGCCCGCATCAGGTGCGCCGAGAGATCTTCCGCCCGCACCTGACGGAAGGCACCGCCCTTGGAGCGGCCCATCGGCGTGCGGAGTGCATCTACGATTACGACATTTTCCATCATTCACCTCATGCCGGCGTGCCGGCGGCGATATCCACCGGCGGCGTGGTTTCAGGGTAGTAGCGGCCATTGCTCTCCGCCTTGGCACGCAGCCCGGCGGGCACCTGGTAGAGCGGCCCCAGCGCGGCGTAGCGGTCGGCCAGTGCCACATAGTGGCGGCTGCCCAGCGTGTCCAGATAGCGGAACACCCCGCCGTGGAAGGGAGGGAAGCCCAGACCGTAGACCAGCGCGATATCCGCTTCGGCCGGGCTGGCGATAATCCGCTCCTCCAGACAGCGCACCACTTCGTTGATCATCGGGATCATCATGCGCGCGATAATCTCCTCACCGCCAAAATCACGATCCGCGCCACGCACCGCCGCCAGCAGCGGATCAACCGCCTCATCCGGCGTTTTGCGCGGCTTGCCTTTGCTGTCTTCACTGTAACGGTAGAAGCCCGCGCCGCTCTTCTGGCCAAAGCGCTGCTGTTCAAACAGCACGTCCACCGCATCGCGGTAATCTTTGCCCATCCGATCCGGGAAGCCTTGCGCCATCACGGCCTGCGCGTGGTGGGCGGTGTCGAGGCCGACCACATCCAGCAGGTAAGCTGGCCCCATCGGCCAGCCAAACTGTTTCTCCATCACCTTATCGACCTGGCGGAAGTCCGCGCCGTCGCGCAGCAGCAGGCTGAAACCGGCCAGATAGGGGAACAGCACGCGGTTGACGAAGAAGCCGGGGCAGTCATTCACCACCACCGGCGTCTTGCCCATCTGGAGGGCGTAGGCCACCACCGTCGCCAGCGTGCGGTCAGAGGTCTGCTTGCCGCGCACCACTTCGACCAGCGGCATCCGGTGCACCGGGTTGAAAAAGTGCATACCACAGAAGTTTTCTGGCCGCTTCAGCGCCTGCGCCAGCTGGCTAATGGGGATAGTGGAGGTGTTGGAGGCCAGCACGCACTGTGCGTCCAGTTGCGCCTCGGCTTCGGCCAGCACCGCGGCTTTGACTTTCGGGTTCTCTACTACCGCTTCCACTACCACCTGCACCTGATCCAGACCGGCGTAGGCCAGCGTCGGCTGGATGGCGGCGAGGGTTTTTGCCAGCCCCAGCCCATCCAGCTTGCCGCGCTCCAGTTGCTTGTTGAGCAATTTGCCCGCTTCATTCATGCCGAGCGTCAGGGACTTCTCATTAATATCCTTCATCAGCACCGGCACGCCTTTCAGCGCTGACTGGTAAGCGATGCCGCCGCCCATGATGCCCGCGCCCAGCACTGCCGCTTTGGTCGGTGCCTGAGTCTGCTTAGCCCGCTTTTTCGCCTCGCCCTTCACATACTGGTCGTTGAGGAAGATGCCCACCAGCGCGCGCGCCTGCGGCGAGCCAGCCAGCGGCACAAAGGCGGCGGTCTCCAACTTCAGCGCCTCCTCCCGGCCATGCTTCGCCGCGGCCTCAATGGTCTTGACCGCCGCCAGCGGGGCCGGGTAGTGCGGGCCAGCCTGTTGCATCACCAGCCCCTTGGCGACATTGAAACTCATCGCCGCCTCAATCCTGGAGAGCTTCAGTGGCTCCAGCTTTGGTTGGCGTGCCGCACGCCAGTCGAGCTGGCCGTCGATCGCCTGACGCAACATCTGCAAGGCCGCTGGCAGCAGCTTCTCGTCGCTGACCACTGCATCCACCAGCCCCAGTTTCAATGCTTCCGCCGCCGGGAGATCTTTGCCAGCGGTGATGATCTCCATCGCGCTGTCCGCCCCCAGCAGGCGTGGCAGGCGGACGGAGCCGCCGAAGCCCGGCATGATGCCCAGCTTGGTCTCCGGCAGGCCGATGCGGGCGTCTGGCGTGGCGACGCGCAGGTCGGTCGCGAGTACGCACTCACACCCGCCGCCAAGGGCATAGCCATTGATCGCCGACAGCGTCGGGACGGGCAGATCCTCCAGCCGGTTGAAGATTTGGTTGGCAAAGCCCAGCCACGCGGTCAGCTTCTCTGGCGGCGCGTCAAACAGTGACAGGAATTCGGTGATATCCGCCCCAACAATAAAGGCGGCCTTGCTGGAACGCAGCAGTACACCTTGCAGATTGGGCAGGGATTCCAGTACCGCAACGGCTTCGCCCAGGCTGGCGACCGTTTTGGTGTCGAGCTTATTGACCGAGCCTGGGGCATCAAACACCAGCTCGGCAATGCCGTTCTCCAGCCAGTGTAGGTGCAGGGTATCGCCTTGATAGAGCATCTCTCTCTCCTGAATCAGCGCATGAACTGGTATGACCAGATGTCAGGGAGTGTGGTGATTATGTTAATAATTTGCAAATGAAACGTTGTTTATTTGCCGGGGGGATCACAAACCTCTGGAGGCTACGCCCCTACTGCGGCTGTGGTAATATGCCCGGATCATGTGAAGCTAAAAGGATACTGTGATGGAAACGCTCTCTTCGCTTTATAAAGACCATATCGCTACCCTCCAGCAACGGACCCGCGAGGCGCTGACGCGCCATCAGCTCGACGGTTTGCTGATCCACTCCGGCGAGCCGCTGACGGTATTCCTGGATGACCATGACTACCCCTTCAAGGTCAATCCCCAGTTCAAGGCGTGGGTGCCGGTCACCCAGGTGCCGCACTGCTGGCTGTGGGTGGATGGCGTGAACAAGCCGAAGCTGTGGTTCTACGCGCCGGTGGATTACTGGCACAAGGTGGAACCGCTGCCGGAGAGCTTCTGGACGGAAGAGGTCGAAGTCATCGCGCTCAAGAGCGCCGATGAGATTGCCAGCCTGCTGCCCGCCGCCCGCGAGCGCATCGCTTACCTCGGTTACGCCCAGCCGCGCGCGCGCCAGCTTGGCTTTAGCGCCGATAACATCAACCCGCAGGGCGTGATTGACTATCTTCATTACTACCGTGCCTACAAGACCGGCTATGAGCTGGCCTGTATGCGTGAGGCGCAGAAGCTGGCGGTGGCGGGCCATCAGGCGGCGTATGAGGCATTCCTCTCTGGCCTTAGCGAGTTCGACATCAATATGGCCTACCTGACCGCCACCGGCCACCGCGATACCGATGTGCCCTACGGCAACATTGTGGCGCTGAATGAGCATGCGGCGGTGCTGCACTATACGCAGCTGGAGCAGCGCGCCCCGGCGGAGCTACGCAGTTTCCTGCTGGATGCGGGCGCGGAGTATAACGGCTATGCCGCTGACATCACCCGCACCTATGCCGCCCAGCCAGAGAGCGATTTCGCGGCGCTGGTCAGCGATCTCAATGAGCAGGAGCTGGCGGTGATCGCCACCCTCAAGCCGGGCACCCGTTACACCGATTACCATGTGCAGATGCACCACCGCATCGCCAGCCTGCTGAAAAAGCACGATCTGGTGCAGGGGCTGAGTGAGGAAGCAATGGTGGAGCAGGGGCTGACCACGCCATTCCTGCCACATGGACTGGGACATCCGCTGGGGTTGCAGGTGCATGACGTCGCCGGCTTTATGCAGGATGACCACGGCACCCATCTCGCCGCGCCCTCCCGCTATCCTTTCCTGCGCTGTACCCGTGTGCTGGAGCCGGGCATGGTGCTGACCATCGAGCCGGGCCTCTACTTTATTGATTCCCTGTTGGCACCGTGGCGGGAAGGGGAGTTCAGCCAGCACTTCAACTGGTCGCGCATTGAGGCGCTGAAGCCTTACGGCGGTATCCGCATTGAGGACAACGTGGTCATCCACGCGGATCGCATTGAGAACATGACCCGCGACCTGAAACTGGCCTGATGCAACCCTACCCAATACCCGCTGAAACGGTCACCGTCAGCGAAGAGATTAAAAAGAGCCGCTTCATCACTCTGCTGGCCCATGCGGAGGGAACGGAAGCCGCCAAGGCGTTCGTCCAGCAGTGCCGACAGGAACACCCCGACGCCCGGCACCACTGCTGGGCGTTTGTGGCGGGCGCGCCGGGGGATTCCCAGCAGCTCGGCTTCTCTGATGATGGCGAGCCTTCCGGCACGGCGGGCAAGCCAATCCTTGCCCAACTGCTCGGCAGCGGGGTAGGGGAGGTGGTCGCCGTGGTAGTGCGCTACTATGGCGGCATCAAGCTGGGCACCGGCGGGTTGGTGAAAGCTTATGGCAGCGGCGTACAACAGGCGCTGAAAAGCCTGCCCACCCAGCAGAAGGTGCCGCAGGCCGAGTTCTTCCTGCTGTGTGACTATGCGCAGCTCTCCATGATTGAGACGCTGCTGGCGCAGTATCAGGGCACGCTGCTGGAGGGCGAGTATGGCGCGCAGGTCAGGTTACGGGTGGCGCTGCCGCAAACCGTGACCGAAACGGTTTCCGCACGTTTGCGTGATCTGAGCCGGGGGGCGCTCACACTAAAACCGGTATCCTCTCCGCCGTCATAAATCGCCTACGGAGAGGCGCCATGCAATATCGCACCATTACCCGGATCGTCGGGCTGTTGGTCATGCTCTTTTCCGGCACCATGTGGGTGCCCGGCGCGGTCGCCCTGATCTACCGTGACGGCGCGGGACGTGCCTTTATCCAAACGTTTGTCGCCGCGCTGCTGATCGGTGTGCTGCTCTGGCTACCCAACCGAACCCAGAAGCAGCCGCTGAAAGCGCGCGAGGGCTTCCTGATTGTCGTGCTGTTCTGGACAGTGCTCGGCAGCGTCGGGGCACTCCCTTTCCTCTTTATTGACAAGCCAGCGCTTTCACTGACCGATGCCCTCTTTGAATCCTTCTCCGGGTTAACCACTACCGGGGCTACGGTGCTGGTGGGGCTGGACCACCTGCCGAAGGCCATCCTCTTCTACCGGCAGATGCTGCAATGGTTTGGTGGGATGGGCATTATCGTGCTGGCCGTGGCTATCCTGCCGATCCTGGGGGTCGGGGGAATGCAGCTCTACCGGGCAGAGATGCCGGGGCCACTGAAAGACAATAAAATGCGCCCGCGCATCGCGGAGACCGCCAAAACGCTCTGGCTTATCTATTTACTGTTGACCATCAGTTGTGCGCTGGCGCTGCGCGGTGCCGGGATGCCGTGGTTCGATGCCATTACCCACAGCTTCTCGACCATCGCCATTGGCGGGTTCTCCACCCACGATGCCAGCATCGGCTACTTCAACAATCCCACCATTAATACGCTGGTGGCGCTGTTCCTGCTGATCTCCGCCTGCAATTTTGGCCTGCACTTCGCCCTGATCACCAATCGCCGGATCGGTGTCTATTGGCGTGACCCGGAGTTCCGCATCTTTATTCTGATACAGTGCACCCTGACGGCGATCTGCACGCTGGTGCTGTGGCGGCATGAACTCTACCCATCCAGCCTGCTGGCGCTGAATCAGGCTTTCTTCCAGGCGGTCTCCATGTCCACCACCGCGGGCTATACCACGGTCAGCATCGCGGGCTGGCCACTGTTCCTGCCAATTTTGCTGCTCTGCTCCTCCTTTATCGGTGGCTGCGCTGGCTCGACCGGCGGCGGGATGAAAGTGATCCGCGTGCTGCTGCTCTCCCTGCAAGGCTCACGTGAAATGAAAAGGTTGGTGCATCCCAATGCGGTCTATACCATTAAGCTGGGGAACCGGATGCTGCCGGATCGCATCATTGAGGCCATCTGGGGATTTTTTTCCGCGTATGCGCTGGTGTTCATCGTCTGTATGCTGGCGGTGTGCGCCACCGGCGTGGATGAGTTCACCGCTTTTTCTGCGGTTGCCGCGACGCTGAATAACCTTGGCCCAGGGCTGGGCGGGGTCGCCGACAACTTTAATACGATGAATGAGCCGGCAAAGTGGATACTGATGATTGCCATGCTGTTCGGCCGGCTCGAAGTTTTTACCCTTTTGGTACTGTTCACCCCGACCTTCTGGCGTGACTAACCAAAACAGGAGCAACAGATGAAAGCACTCCTTCTCTATTCCACTACTGATGGACAAACCCGTGCCATCGCCTCTTATCTGGCGAGCTGCCTGAAAGAGACATTGCCATGCGACGTGGTGGATCTTCAGGACGCTGGGCAATTGCCGCTGGCAGAGTATGGCGTGGTGGTGATTGGCGCATCGATTCGCTATGGGCACTTCAATCCGGCGCTGGATAAGTTCGTAAAACAACATGCCGAAATGCTGAACCGGCTACCCACTGCTTTTTATGGCGTGAACCTCACCGCACGCAAACCGGAAAAGCGTACGCCGCAGACCAATCCCTATGTCCGCAAGTTCCTGCTGGCTTCCCCCTGGCAGCCTACACGCAGCGCGGTGTTTGCTGGCGCCCTGCGTTACCCTCGCTACCGCTGGCTGGATAAGGTGATGATCCGCTTTATTATGAAAATGACTGGCGGTGAGACGGACACCAGTAAAGAGGTGGAGTACACCGACTGGAACGATGTGGCCGCCTTTGCCCAGGAAATCGCGCGAATCGCGGGTAAATAGTAGGCATATCGCCGTTTATTGCCGCGTTATGGTGAAAAAAACTGCGGTCAGATAATTTTTTAAAATTAGGGGTTGCGGCCCGCCGAGAACTCCCTATAATGCGCCTCCACTGACCGGGAACAACGACCAACACGTCGCCGGGTCAGCGGAGAGGCCCTCAGCGGAAACGCTGAAAACACTAGAAAATAGTGCTTGACTCTCCGGTGGGAAAGCGTAATATGTGCCTCCCACGTTACCGAAACGAAACGGTAACGACTGCTCTTTAACAATTTATCAGACAATCTGTGTGGGCACTCACAAGACGATATCAAGCATCTTCGGATGCACAAAATATTAAGTCTTGAAGAGTGACTAACTGAAGTAAAATTCAAACAGTAACCTTTGAGCATCGCTACCTTGTGTAGCACATCAAGCTTTTAATTGAAGAGTTTGATCATGGCTCAGATTGAACGCTGGCGGCAGGCCTAACACATGCAAGTCGAGCGGCAGCGGGAAGTAGCTTGCTACTTTGCCGGCGAGCGGCGGACGGGTGAGTAATGTCTGGGGATCTGCCTGATGGAGGGGGATAACTACTGGAAACGGTAGCTAATACCGCATAACGTCGCAAGACCAAAGCGGGGGACCTTCGGGCCTCGCGCCATCAGATGAACCCAGATGGGATTAGCTAGTAGGTGGGGTAATGGCTCACCTAGGCGACGATCCCTAGCTGGTCTGAGAGGATGACCAGCCACACTGGAACTGAGACACGGTCCAGACTCCTACGGGAGGCAGCAGTGGGGAATATTGCACAATGGGGGAAACCCTGATGCAGCCATGCCGCGTGTATGAAGAAGGCCTTCGGGTTGTAAAGTACTTTCAGCGAGGAGGAAGGCGGTAAGGTTAATAACCTTACCGATTGACGTTACTCGCAGAAGAAGCACCGGCTAACTCCGTGCCAGCAGCCGCGGTAATACGGAGGGTGCAAGCGTTAATCGGAATTACTGGGCGTAAAGCGCACGCAGGCGGTTTGTTAAGTCAGATGTGAAATCCCCGAGCTTAACTTGGGAACTGCATTTGAAACTGGCAAGCTAGAGTCTCGTAGAGGGGGGTAGAATTCCAGGTGTAGCGGTGAAATGCGTAGAGATCTGGAGGAATACCGGTGGCGAAGGCGGCCCCCTGGACGAAGACTGACGCTCAGGTGCGAAAGCGTGGGGAGCAAACAGGATTAGATACCCTGGTAGTCCACGCTGTAAACGATGTCGATTTGGAGGTTGTGCCCTTGAGGCGTGGCTTCCGGAGCTAACGCGTTAAATCGACCGCCTGGGGAGTACGGCCGCAAGGTTAAAACTCAAATGAATTGACGGGGGCCCGCACAAGCGGTGGAGCATGTGGTTTAATTCGATGCAACGCGAAGAACCTTACCTACTCTTGACATCCAGAGAACTTGGCAGAGATGCCTTGGTGCCTTCGGGAACTCTGAGACAGGTGCTGCATGGCTGTCGTCAGCTCGTGTTGTGAAATGTTGGGTTAAGTCCCGCAACGAGCGCAACCCTTATCCTTTGTTGCCAGCGATTCGGTCGGGAACTCAAAGGAGACTGCCGGTGATAAACCGGAGGAAGGTGGGGATGACGTCAAGTCATCATGGCCCTTACGAGTAGGGCTACACACGTGCTACAATGGCGCATACAAAGAGAAGCGAACTCGCGAGAGCAAGCGGACCTCATAAAGTGCGTCGTAGTCCGGATTGGAGTCTGCAACTCGACTCCATGAAGTCGGAATCGCTAGTAATCGTGGATCAGAATGCCACGGTGAATACGTTCCCGGGCCTTGTACACACCGCCCGTCACACCATGGGAGTGGGTTGCAAAAGAAGTAGGTAGCTTAACCTTCGGGAGGGCGCTTACCACTTTGTGATTCATGACTGGGGTGAAGTCGTAACAAGGTAACCGTAGGGGAACCTGCGGTTGGATCACCTCCTTACCTAGAGATATTTGACTGTGCAGTGCTCACACAGATTGTCTGATAGATGTACGAGCAAAGCGTCTGCGAAGCTGACCATGTGTCCCCTTCGTCTAGAGGCCTAGGACACCGCCCTTTCACGGCGGTAACAGGGGTTCGAATCCCCTAGGGGACGCCACTTGCTGATGATGGGTGAAAGACATTATCAACCGATATCTTAAAGCTGACTTACGAGTCAGGTTTACGATATTTGCTCTTTAACAATCTGGAACAAGCTGAAAATTGAAACCTTACAGCCCTGTCTCTCTCCGTAGAAGTCTTGAGAGATGGCGCATGTAAGAGAGTCTCTCAAATAATCACACCCTGATGGAAACATCTTCGGGTTGTGAGGTTAAGCGACTAAGCGTACACGGTGGATGCCTAGGCAGTCAGAGGCGATGAAGGGCGTGCTAATCTGCGATAAGCGTCGGTAAGCTGATATGAAGCGTTATACCCGACGATACCCGAATGGGGAAACCCAGTGTGATACGTCACACTATCTCTGCATGAATACATAGTGCAGTGAGGCGAACCGGGGGAACTGAAACATCTAAGTACCCCGAGGAAAAGAAATCAACCGAGATTCCCCAGTAGCGGCGAGCGAACGGGGAACAGCCCAGAACCTGAATCAGTTTGTGTGTTAGTGGAAGCGTCTGGAAAGTCGCACAGTAAAGGGTGATAGTCCCGTACACAAAAATACACAAGTTGTGAGTTCGATGAGTAGGGCGGGACACGTGACATCCTGTCTGAATATGGGGGGACCATCCTCCAAGGCTAAATACTCCTGACTGACCGATAGTGAACCAGTACCGTGAGGGAAAGGCGAAAAGAACCCCGGCGAGGGGAGTGAAATAGAACCTGAAACCGTGTACGTACAAGCAGTGGGAGCCTTGATTTATCAGGGTGACTGCGTACCTTTTGTATAATGGGTCAGCGACTTATATTTTGTAGCAAGGTTAACCGTATAGGGGAGCCGTAGGGAAACCGAGTCTTAACTGGGCGTCTAGTTGCAAGGTATAGACCCGAAACCCGGTGATCTAGCCATGGGCAGGTTGAAGGTTGGGTAACACTAACTGGAGGACCGAACCGACTAATGTTGAAAAATTAGCGGATGACTTGTGGCTGGGGGTGAAAGGCCAATCAAACCGGGAGATAGCTGGTTCTCCCCGAAAGCTATTTAGGTAGCGCCTCGTGAATTTATCTTCGGGGGTAGAGCACTGTTTCGGCTAGGGGGCCACCCCGGCTTACCAACCCGATGCAAACTGCGAATACCGAAGAATATTATCACGGGAGACACACGGCGGGTGCTAACGTCCGTCGTGAAGAGGGAAACAACCCAGACCGCCAGCTAAGGTCCCAAAGTCATGGTTAAGTGGGAAACGATGTGGGAAGGCACAGACAGCCAGGATGTTGGCTTAGAAGCAGCCATCATTTAAAGAAAGCGTAATAGCTCACTGGTCGAGTCGGCCTGCGCGGAAGATGTAACGGGGCTAAACCATGCACCGAAGCTGCGGCAGCGACGCTTAGGCGTTGTTGGGTAGGGGAGCGTTCTGTAAGCCTGCGAAGGTGGACTGTGAGGTCTGCTGGAGGTATCAGAAGTGCGAATGCTGACATAAGTAACGATAAAGCGGGTGAAAAGCCCGCTCGCCGGAAGACCAAGGGTTCCTGTCCAACGTTAATCGGGGCAGGGTGAGTCGACCCCTAAGGCGAGGCTGAAAAGCGTAGTCGATGGGAAACAGGTTAATATTCCTGTACTTGGTGTTACTGCGAAGGGGGGACGGAGAAGGCTAGGCTGGCCAGGCGACGGTTGTCCTGGTTTAAGCGTGTAGGGGGAGAAGGCAGGTAAATCCGCTTTCTTGTTAACCCTGAGGCGCAATGACGAGCCACTACGGTGGTGAAGTAGCTGATGCCCTGCTTCCAGGAAAAGCCTCTAAGCTCCAGGTAACACGAAATCGTACCCCAAACCGACACAGGTGGTCAGGTAGAGAATACTCAGGCGCTTGAGAGAACTCGGGTGAAGGAACTAGGCAAAATGGTGCCGTAACTTCGGGAGAAGGCACGCTGGCATGTAGGTGAAGGGACTTGCTCCCGGAGCTGAAGCCAGTCGCAGATACCAGCTGGCTGCAACTGTTTAATAAAAACACAGCACTGTGCAAACACGAAAGTGGACGTATACGGTGTGACGCCTGCCCGGTGCCGGAAGGTTAATTGATGGGGTTAGCGGCAACGCGAAGCTCTTGATCGAAGCCCCGGTAAACGGCGGCCGTAACTATAACGGTCCTAAGGTAGCGAAATTCCTTGTCGGGTAAGTTCCGACCTGCACGAATGGCGTAATGATGGCCAGGCTGTCTCCACCCGAGACTCAGTGAAATTGAACTCGCTGTGAAGATGCAGTGTACCCGCGGCAAGACGGAAAGACCCCGTGAACCTTTACTATAGCTTGACACTGAACATTGAGCCTTGATGTGTAGGATAGGTGGGAGGCTTTGAAGTGTGGACGCCAGTCTGCATGGAGCCAACCTTGAAATACCACCCTTTAATGTTTGATGTTCTAACTCGGCCCCGTTATCCGGGGTGAGGACAGTGTCTGGTGGGTAGTTTGACTGGGGCGGTCTCCTCCTAAAGAGTAACGGAGGAGCACGAAGGTTAGCTAATCACGGTCGGACATCGTGAGGTTAGTGCAAAGGCATAAGCTAGCTTGACTGCGAGAGTGACGGCTCGAGCAGGTGCGAAAGCAGGTCTTAGTGATCCGGTGGTTCTGAATGGAAGGGCCATCGCTCAACGGATAAAAGGTACTCCGGGGATAACAGGCTGATACCGCCCAAGAGTTCATATCGACGGCGGTGTTTGGCACCTCGATGTCGGCTCATCACATCCTGGGGCTGAAGTAGGTCCCAAGGGTACGGCTGTTCGCCGTTTAAAGTGGTACGCGAGCTGGGTTTAGAACGTCGTGAGACAGTTCGGTCCCTATCTGCCGTGGGCGTTGGAAGATTGAGAGGGGTTGCTCCTAGTACGAGAGGACCGGAGTGAACGCACCACTGGTGTTCGGGTTGTCATGCCAATGGCACTGCCCGGTAGCTAAGTGCGGAAAAGATAAGCGCTGAAAGCATCTAAGCGCGAAACTTGCCTCAAGATGAGTCTTCCCTGGGACCTTGAGTCCCCTGAAGGGACGTTTAAGACGAAGACGTTGATAGGCCGGATGTGTAAGTGCAGCGATGCATTGAGCTAACCGGTACTAATGACCCGTGAGGCTTAACCTTACAACACCGAAGGTGTTTTCAGAGACACAATATTCAGCTTGGTTCAGATATCTGATGGCCCCCTGGGCGGTCAGAGCACAGAATTTGCCTGGCGGCACGAGCGCGGTGGTCCCACCTGACCCCATGCCGAACTCAGAAGTGAAACGCCGTAGCGCCGATGGTAGTGTGGGGTCTCCCCATGCGAGAGTAGGGAACTGCCAGGCATCCATTCACAAAACAGCCTCATGCGAAAGCATGGGGCTTTTTTGTTGTCTTAAAATCAGCAATTTGCTTATTTTTCCTGCTATTTGTTTAGTTTATCCCGCCAAAATCACTGCTGATCAATTCAATATTTCCATTACAGAAGCGATAACTGATAAACAAGCGATCTGCATTGATGAGGATCGGGTAGACTACCTGGGATCACGTTGAGATGAGTTTTTCGTAATGGCTAATCCGGTATCTTTGCATCCCTATAATACTTTCCATATAGCAGCCAGCGCCCAACAGCTGGTTATTGCGACGACTGTGGAGCAGCTGCACGCGGCATGGCAGGAAGCCAGGCATCAACAACACGATGTATTGTTGATGGGCGAGGGGAGCAATATGCTTTTCCTCGAGGATTTTGGTGGCACTGTTATCCTGAACCGCATCATGGGTATCGCCCTGACTGAGACGGCCACTGATTGGCATCTGCACGTTGGTGCCGGTGAGAATTGGCATCAGTTGGTGTGTTATTCCCTGGAACAGGGGATTATGGGCCTGGAGAATCTGGCGCTCATCCCAGGATGTGTAGGCTCCTCGCCAATCCAAAATATCGGTGCCTATGGCGTCGAATTAAAACAGGTATGTGAATATGTGGACGTGCTCGATCTGGAGAACGGTAAAACATTCCGCTTAAGTAACGAAGCCTGTCAATTTGGATACCGTGAAAGTGTATTCAAGCATCATTATCGCCAAGGATACGCGGTCATTGCCGTTGGTTTCAAACTCACCAAACAGTGGCAGCCGGTATTGGCCTATGGCGATCTGCGTAATCTGGACAGCACCACGGTTACCGCAAAAGAGGTGTTTGAAGCGGTCTGCCAAATGCGGCGCAGTAAATTACCTGATCCTGCTGTCACTGGGAATGCAGGTAGCTTCTTCAAAAACCCCGTTGTGCAGCCGGCGGCATTTGAGAAAATTAAAGAAGAGTTTCCGACCGTGCCGGCCTACCCTCAGCCCGATGGGGCTATCAAATTGGCGGCTGGCTGGTTAATTGACCAGTGCCATTTGAAAGGATATGTCCAAGGCGCCGCAGCTGTTCACCGTCATCAGGCGCTGGTATTGATTAATCAGGGTGGAGCGTCAGGTGCAGAAATTAAGGCCCTGGCCCGGCATGTGCGTGAAACGGTAGCAGAACGCTTTGGTATTTGGTTGGAGCCTGAGGTGCGTTTTATTGCGGCTCATGGAGAAGTGGACGCAGTAGGAGCATTGGCATGAAAGATTACACCACCCCTTTACGGCTGATCGCGATCCTTGCTGACGGCGAGTTCCACTCTGGCGAACAGCTGGGCACAGCATTGGGCATGAGCCGCGCTGCGGTTAACAAGCATATCCACACTATCCGCGAATGGGGCTTGGATATCTTTACCGTTCCAGGTAAGGGCTATAGCTTGCCTGCACCCATACAGTTACTGGATGAAGAGAAGATTCTGACGACCCTGGCGGAAGGGCAAGTGACGGTGTTATCCGTCATCGACTCCACCAACCAATACTTGATGGAACGCATTCACCAATTGAAATCGGGTGACGCGTGTGTGGCTGAATATCAGCAAGCAGGCCGGGGAAGGCGCGGCCGGCAATGGGTTTCGCCATTTGGAGCAAACCTCTATCTATCGATGTTCTGGCGTCTGGAGCAGGGGCCTGCTGCCGCCATGGGATTGAGCCTGGTTATCGGTATCGTGATGGCGGAAGTCTTGCAGAACCTGGGTGCAGAAGATGTGCGGGTCAAATGGCCTAATGATCTCTACCTGCGTGACCGGAAACTGGCTGGAATTCTGGTAGAACTGACAGGAAAAACCGGTGATGCGGCTCAACTGGTTATCGGTGCCGGTATCAATCTGGCAATGCGTGAATCATCCAGTCAGGCTATCAATCAGGGCTGGATTAACCTGCAAGAGGCGGGCGTGAATATTGATCGCAATCAACTGACAGCCATGATCTTAAAAGAGTTGCGTCAGGCCTTACGCCAGTTTGAGATTGAGGGCTTAGTGCCATTTATTTCGCGCTGGAATCGGCTGGATAATTTCAAGGATCGCCAGGTAAAACTGTTGATTGGCGAACAGGAGATATTCGGCATTGCACGAGGAATCGATAATCAGGGCGGGCTGCTGTTGGAACGTGAAGGGGAGATCAAGCCCTTTATTGGTGGCGAAATCTCCCTGCGCAGCGCATAACTCAGGGTGGGGGACACCCCCGCCTCTATTTTCTTAAGCGTACCGATTCGACGGCATGATTGGCACTTTTCGTCATAATTAAGCTAGCGCGTTCCCGGGTCGGTAATATATTTTGTTGCAGGTTCAACCCATTAATCTCCTGCCATAACTGCGTAGCGATATTAATCGCCTCCGGTTCTGGCAACTTCGCATAATTATGGAAGTAGGAGTTGGGATCTGAGAATGCGCCTTGGCGGAACTTCAGGAAACGATTGATATACCACCGTTGCAGCAACGCTTCCGGGGCATCAACATAAATAGAAAAGTCCACAAAATCAGAGACAAATACACGATGTGGATCATGCGGATAATCCATGCCGCTCTGTAGGACATTCAATCCCTCAAGGATCAAAATATCTGGCTGCTCTATTGTTTTATTGCCATCAGGAATGATGTCGTAAATAAGATGCGAGTAAACAGGCGCAGTGACTTTCTGGGCACCAGATTTTACTTCAGAAACAAAACGCACCAGGTTGTGCATATCATAGGATTGCGGGAAGCCTTTCTTCTTCATTAATCCACGTTCCTGCAATACCTTGTTCGGATGCAAGAAGCCATCGGTGGTAATGAGTTCAACAGTACGATGCTCAGGCCACCGGCTGAGTAACGCCTGAAGCAAGCGAGCTGTCGTGCTTTTCCCGACCGCCACACTACCGGCAATGCCGATAACATAGGGAATTTTTTGCCCATCAGTACCAAGGAATTGCTCGAGCACCGCCTGACGACGCAAGTTAGAGCTGATGTAGAAATTTAACAGTCGTGAAAGGGGCAGATAGATCTGTGCCACTTCCTCTAAAGACAAATCTTCATTGATCCCTTTTAACTTGACGATCTCTTCTTCCGTCAGCGTGAGGGGGACTGAATCACGCAGCGCCGCCCATTGGGTTCGATCAAACTGTAGATAGGGCGTCGCCAGCGATTGGTCTTTCTTGGTCATAAGCTACGTCTGCCTGTTAGCGCAGGTCGGGAGAGGCGTAATAGCCAGCCCAGACAGTAAACAAGCCGACCATTATAAACACCTTCGTTTTTTCCGTAGACAATTTTCTCACAAGCACATGTTTTCTTTGGGAGCTGGATTACAACTCCTTATGCAGATCCACAAGTCAGCTTGATTGATTGCTACCAGAAGAGTGTAACGTAACCACTCTAAAACGCGGTATCACCAGTAAGATAAGAGCGAACACTCGACCTTAGGGGTGCAGAAAGGCGTGTAAATAGAGAAGCGGGACGAATTGATTTTGAGCAATAACGGGTCTGGTGCAGACGGGTAAAAATGATTTTTTGAGTATTATTTCAACAAGACAGGGCAGCTTCGATAACAAATCAGCCTGTTTTGGATGAAAACTGAGCGGAAGCACACAGAAAGCAATTTTTTTGTTGCATAGGTGCCGATGTCTCCCTAGAATGCGCTGCACTTGATGCCGGCTTAGCTCAGTAGGTAGAGCAACTGACTTGTAATCAGTAGGTCACCAGTTCGATTCCGGTAGCCGGCACCATTATCAAGTACTCAGGTGGGGTTCCCGAGCGGCCAAAGGGAGCAGACTGTAAATCTGCCGTCACAGACTTCGAAGGTTCGAATCCTTCCCCCACCACCAAATTCACCCTAGCGATAGGGTAAGCTTGGAGCCACTCAAAAGGCTTCAGGTGAAGTTGGAAGAGACGAACGATACCAATCCTCTTTCAGCTTTAACAATCTACAGAAAAATCAGGTAGCCGAGTTCCAGGATGCGGGCATCGTATAATGGCTATTACCTCAGCCTTCCAAGCTGATGATGTGGGTTCGATTCCCACTGCCCGCTCCAAGATGTGCTGATATAGCTCAGTTGGTAGAGCGCACCCTTGGTAAGGGTGAGGTCGGCAGTTCGAATCTGCCTATCAGCACCACTTCTTTTTTTCTCGCCCCTGATTATCTTTCTGTTGTGGATTCAGCAAGCACTTGCTTGGTTAATGTGGTGAAACCACCGATTTACTCGTGTATTAGAGGGACAATCGATGTCTAAAGAAAAGTTTGAACGTAAAAAACCGCACGTTAACGTCGGTACTATCGGCCACGTTGACCACGGTAAAACAACGCTGACCGCTGCAATCACTAACGTACTGGCTAAGAAATTCGGTGGCCAGGCTCGTGCTTTCGACCAGATCGATAACGCACCGGAAGAAAAAGCACGTGGTATCACCATCAACACCTCTCACGTTGAATACGATACCCCGAGCCGTCACTACGCACACGTTGACTGCCCAGGGCACGCCGACTACGTGAAAAACATGATCACCGGTGCTGCTCAGATGGACGGCGCGATCCTGGTTGTTGCTGCGACTGACGGCCCGATGCCGCAGACCCGTGAGCACATCCTGCTGGGTCGTCAGGTAGGCGTTCCTTTCATCATCGTGTTCCTGAACAAATGTGACATGGTTGATGACGAAGAGCTGCTGGAACTGGTTGAGATGGAAGTGCGTGAGCTGCTGTCTCAGTACGACTTCCCGGGCGACGACACTCCGGTAATCCGTGGTTCTGCTCTGAAAGCGCTGGAAGGCGAAGCAGAGTGGGAAGACAAGATTGTAGAACTGGCCGAAGCACTGGACAGCTACATCCCGGAACCAGAGCGTGCGATTGACAAGCCGTTCCTGCTGCCGATCGAAGACGTGTTCTCCATCTCCGGCCGTGGTACCGTTGTGACCGGTCGTGTAGAGCGCGGCATCATCAAAGTGGGTGAAGAAGTTGAAATCGTTGGTATCAAAGACACCGCGAAATCCACTTGTACCGGCGTTGAAATGTTCCGCAAACTGCTGGACGAAGGCCGTGCAGGCGAGAACGTAGGTGTTCTGCTGCGTGGTATCAAACGTGAAGAGATCGAACGTGGTCAGGTACTGGCTAAGCCGGGCACCATCAAGCCGCACACCAAGTTCGAATCTGAAGTGTACATCCTGTCCAAAGAAGAAGGCGGTCGTCACACTCCGTTCTTCAAAGGCTACCGTCCGCAGTTCTACTTCCGTACAACTGACGTGACTGGTACCATCGAACTGCCGGAAGGCGTTGAGATGGTAATGCCGGGCGACAACATCCAGATGGTTGTTACCCTGATCCACCCGATCGCGATGGACGACGGTCTGCGTTTCGCAATCCGTGAAGGCGGCCGTACTGTTGGTGCGGGCGTTGTTGCTAAAGTTATCGCTTAATCGCTGATAATATTTGACGCAATACGTACTGAAAGGGCATCATTCGATGCCCTTTTCTACGCTGTGACGTTAGAACCTATCTCATCAGCGATTTTATGTCATAATCATTGGTGAGATGGGCTCTGGGCAATAGCGTAAATACCGAGTTTGCGCTCTACGAGCATCAATCGGTTTGGTTTGCCTCGCGACGCGAGGCAAAGTTGTTTGTTCTAAATCATTGTGACAGGTTGGTTTATGAGTGCGAATACCGAAGCTCAAGGGAGCGGACGCGGCCTGGAAGCGGTAAAGTGGTTGGGTGTCGCCCTATTATTGGTCGTCGCCATCGTCGGTAACTATCTCTACCGTGAGTATAGCCTGCCACTGCGAGCATTGGCTGTTGTCATCCTGATCGCCCTGGCGGGCGCGCTGGCACTGACGACGACGAAAGGTAAAGCCACTGTCGCTTTCGCCCGCGAAGCGCGTACTGAAGTACGCAAAGTAATCTGGCCGACCCGCCAGGAAACGCTGCACACCACACTCATCGTCGCCGCGGTTACTGCCGTGATGTCACTGATTCTGTGGGGCCTGGATGGTATTCTGGTCCGCCTGGTATCATTTATTACTGGCCTGAGGTTCTAAGATGTCTGAAGCTCCAAAAAAACGTTGGTACGTCGTTCAGGCGTTCTCCGGCTTTGAAGGCCGCGTAGCCCAATCGCTGCGTGAGCATATCAAATTACATGACATGGAAGAGCTGTTTGGCGACGTCATGGTTCCGACCGAAGAGGTTGTTGAAATCCGTGGCGGTCAGCGTCGTAAGAGCGAGCGCAAGTTCTTCCCTGGCTATGTTCTGGTCCAGATGGTTATGAACGATGCAAGCTGGCACTTAGTTCGCAGCGTACCGCGTGTAATGGGCTTCATCGGGGGTACTTCCGATCGTCCTGCGCCGATCAGCGATAAAGAAGTGGATGCGATCATGAACCGCCTGCAACAGGTGGGTGACAAGCCACGTCCGAAAACGCTGTTTGAGCCGGGTGAGCTGGTTCGTGTTAACGATGGTCCGTTCGCTGACTTCAACGGTGTGGTTGAAGACGTTGACTATGAGAAGAGCCGCCTGAAGGTGTCTGTTTCTATCTTTGGTCGCGCAACACCGGTTGAGCTGGACTTTAGTCAGGTAGAGAAGGGCTGATTACGTTTCACCCAATTTTCTCTATTTGCTAGTTGTAAGAGGCGCGAAATTGAACTACAATTTCGCGCCTTTTGTTTTTAGACGTCGCCATTATGGCGGCGGCTTCGTAAAAGAACGGGGAGCCTGTCACCAGGCGATATAACCCAAATCGAGGATATTTAGATGGCTAAGAAAGTACAAGCCTACGTTAAGCTGCAAGTTGCAGCTGGCATGGCTAACCCGAGCCCACCGGTAGGTCCGGCTCTGGGTCAGCAGGGTGTGAACATCATGGAATTCTGTAAGGCGTTCAATGCTAAGACTGACAGCATTGAAAAAGGTCTGCCGATTCCGGTTGTTATCACTGTTTACTCTGACCGTTCCTTCACTTTCGTTACCAAAACCCCGCCGGCAGCAGTGCTGCTGAAAAAAGCGGCTGGTATCAAATCTGGTTCCGGCAAGCCGAACAAAGATAAAGTGGGTACTGTGACCCGTGCTCAGGTACGTGAAATCGCAGAGACCAAAGCTGCGGACATGACTGGTTCTGACGTTGAAGCGATGACTCGCTCCATCGAAGGTACTGCTCGTTCCATGGGCCTGGTAGTGGAGGATTAAGAGATGGCTAAGCTGACCAAGCGCATGCGCGTGATCCGTGACAAAGTTGATGCAACTAAACAGTATGACATCAACGAAGCCGTTGCCCTGCTGAAAGAGCTGGCCACTGCTAAATTCGTAGAAAGCGTTGACGTTGCTGTTAACCTCGGCATCGATGCTCGTAAATCTGACCAAAACGTTCGTGGCGCTACCGTTCTGCCGCACGGCACCGGTCGTTCTGTTCGCGTTGCCGTATTTACCCAGGGCGCAAACGCTGAAGCTGCTAAAGCTGCAGGCGCTGAGCTGGTAGGTATGGAAGATCTGGCTGACCAGATCAAGAAAGGCGAAATGAACTTCGACGTAGTGATTGCTTCCCCGGATGCAATGCGCGTTGTAGGTCAACTGGGTCAGGTTCTGGGCCCGCGCGGCCTGATGCCGAACCCGAAAGTTGGTACTGTAACTCCGAACGTTGCTGAAGCGGTTAAGAACGCTAAAGCAGGTCAGGTTCGTTACCGTAACGACAAAAACGGCATCATCCACACCACCATCGGTAAAGTGGACTTTGACGCTGACAAACTGAAAGAGAACCTGGAAGCACTGCTGGTTGCGCTGAAAAAAGCAAAACCGTCTACTGCTAAAGGCGTTTTCATCAAGAAAGTTAGCCTCTCCACCACCATGGGTGCTGGCGTTGCGGTTGACCAAAGCGGCCTGAACGCAGCAGCGAACTAATCGCGCTGTATTTAACGCTTTACGCGGGCGTTGGTTTTGTATAAAATCTGACGCCCGTTGTTTCGCTAAGTGCGAAACCAAGATTTTTTCGGTTGGAGCCTGGCCTAATCCAGGCCTCCGTCCAAGACCGCAGGTGCTTCGTCAGGGGCTTAATTTTCCTGCGTAGACGGTGACAGAGCCTAAAGAAAATTTTTAATTGTCTTTGCTGGATTCTGCTCACCGTGTTTGAACGTCTGTCATCGATACTCGATAGCAGGCGAAGTGAGTTCCGGGGGTTTTCCCCGGCCCAATCCAGGAGCAAAAGCTAATGGCATTAAATCTTCAAGACAAACAAGCGATTGTTGCTGAAGTCAACGAAGTAGCCAAAGGCGCGCTGTCTGCGGTTGTTGCGGATTCCCGCGGCGTTACCGTTGACAAAATGACCGAACTGCGTAAAGCAGGCCGTGAAGCTGGCGTATACATGCGTGTTGTTCGCAACACCCTGATGCGTCGCGTCGTTGAAGGTACTCCTTTCGAGTGCCTGAAAGACACGTTTGTCGGTCCGACCTTGATTGCATTCTCTAACGAACACCCGGGCGCTGCTGCTCGTCTGTTCAAAGAGTTCGCTAAAACGAATGCAAAATTCGAGGTTAAAGCTGCGGCCTTTGAAGGTGAGCTGATCCCTGCGGCGCAAATCGACCGCTTGGCAACGCTGCCGACTTACGAAGAAGCAATCGCACGCCTGATGGCAACCATGAAAGAAGCCTCTGCTGGCAAACTGGTTCGTACTCTGGCTGCACTGCGCGATCAGAAAGACGCGGTTTAATCGCCCGCTTTTCCATCGCGTTGCTAACGTATAATCTATTTCTGAATTTTAGGAACAATTGTTATGTCTATCACTAAAGAACAAATTCTGGACGCAGTTGCAGAAATGTCCGTAATGGACGTTGTTGAACTGATCTCCATGATGGAAGAAAAATTCGGCGTTTCCGCTGCTGCTGCTGTAGCTGTAGCTGCTGGCCCGGCTGAAGCTGTTGAAGAAAAAACCGAGTTCGACGTAGTTCTGGCTGCTGTTGGCGCTAACAAAGTTGCTGTTATCAAAGCAGTACGTGGCGCAACTGGCCTGGGTCTGAAAGAAGCTAAAGACCTGGTAGAATCTGCTCCGGCAGTTCTGAAAGAAGCCATCAGCAAAGACGACGCTGAAGCTCTGAAAAAATCCCTGGAAGAAGCTGGTGCTTCTGTTGAAGTTAAATAAGTTAACTTCCCAGGTTGCAGCCTGACTTAAAAGGCTGATGGCTGGTGACTTTTTGGTCACCAGCCTTTTTGCGCTCTAGGCGTCAGTGGTCTTTCACACTGTTTAACCACTGAACAGCCTCAATATTTATTTCTATCGACGCCTTAATATACTGCCGCTCCCTGTGACAGACCGCTTCTCGATCAAAGTGCAATGAAATGATTTAAGAGTGATAGAAACGAATATTGCGGAAAGTCTTTCGCTTTCCGATCGACATAAATGGTGTTGTAGAACTGTCCTTTAGGACGGACAGAGTGGGTCACTGATCAGCGAGCTGAGGAACCCTATGGTTTACTCCTATACCGAGAAAAAACGCATTCGTAAGGACTTTGGTAAGCGTCCACAAGTTCTGGACGTACCATATCTCCTTTCTATCCAGCTTGACTCGTTCCAGAAGTTTATCGAGCAAGATCCAGAAGGGCAGTACGGGCTTGAAGCGGCATTCCGTTCTGTTTTTCCCATCCAGAGCTATAGCGGTAATTCGGAGCTGCAATACGTTAGCTACCGTCTTGGTGAGCCGGTATTCGACGTTAAAGAATGCCAGATCCGCGGTGTAACATATTCTGCGCCACTGCGCGTTAAATTGCGCCTGGTTATCTATGAGCGCGAAGCACCGGAAGGTACGGTTAAAGACATCAAGGAACAAGAAGTCTACATGGGCGAAATTCCGCTCATGACCGAAAACGGTACCTTTGTAATCAACGGGACTGAGAGGGTTATCGTATCTCAGCTGCACCGTAGTCCTGGTGTCTTCTTTGACAGCGATAAGGGTAAAACCCACTCGTCGGGTAAAGTGCTCTATAACGCACGTATCATCCCTTACCGTGGTTCCTGGCTGGATTTCGAGTTTGACCCGAAAGACAACCTGTTTGTACGTATTGACCGTCGCCGCAAACTGCCAGCGACCATCATCCTGCGTGCACTGAATTACACCACTGAGCAGATCCTCGACCTGTTCTTCGACAAAGTTGTCTTCGAAATTCGTGACAACAAGTTGCAGATGGAACTGGTGCCTGAGCGCCTGCGCGGTGAGACTGCCTCCTTCGATATCGAAGCTGATGGCAAAACTTACGTCGAAAAAGGCCGCCGTATCACGGCTCGCCATATCCGTCAGCTGGAGAAAGATGGCGTTGAGCGCATCGAAGTCCCGGTTGAGTACATTGCGGGTAAAGTGGTCGGTAAAGACTACATCGACGAGAGCACCGGTGAGCTGATTTGTGCGGCGAACATGGAGCTGTCCATGGATCTGCTGGCCAAGCTGAGCCAGTCTGGTCACAAGCGCATTGAGACGCTGTTCACCAACGACTTGGATCACGGCCCATACATCTCTGAGACGCTGCGCGTCGACCCAACCAACGATCGTCTGAGCTCGCTGGTTGAGATCTACCGCATGATGCGTCCGGGCGAGCCGCCGACGCGTGAAGCAGCGGAAACGCTGTTCGAGAACCTGTTCTTCTCCGAAGATCGTTACGATCTCTCTGCCGTTGGCCGGATGAAGTTCAACCGTTCTCTGCTGCGCGACGAGATCGAAGGTTCCGGTATCCTGAGCAAAGACGACATCATTCAGGTGATGAAGAAGCTCATCGATATCCGTAACGGCAAAGGCGAAGTCGATGATATCGACCACCTGGGCAACCGTCGTATCCGTTCTGTCGGTGAGATGGCGGAGAACCAGTTCCGCGTCGGTCTGGTGCGTGTTGAGCGTGCGGTGAAAGAGCGTCTGTCTCTGGGCGATCTGGACACCCTGATGCCTCAGGACATGATCAACGCCAAGCCTATTTCGGCGGCGGTAAAAGAGTTCTTCGGCTCCAGCCAGCTCTCCCAGTTCATGGACCAGAACAACCCGTTGTCTGAGATCACGCACAAGCGTCGTATCTCCGCACTGGGCCCGGGCGGTCTGACCCGTGAGCGCGCCGGCTTTGAAGTTCGAGACGTACACCCAACCCACTACGGTCGTGTGTGCCCAATCGAAACGCCGGAAGGTCCGAACATCGGTCTGATCAACTCCCTGTCTGTGTACGCACAGACCAACGAGTACGGTTTCCTGGAAACCCCGTACCGTCGTGTGGTTGATGGCGTGGTGACGGACGAGATTCACTATCTGTCTGCGATTGAAGAAGGCAACTTCGTTATTGCCCAGGCGAACACCAACCTGGATGAAGAAGGCCACTTCGTAGACGATCTGGTTACCTGTCGTAGCAAAGGCGAATCAAGCCTGTTTAGCCGCGATCAGGTTGACTATATGGACGTATCCACCCAGCAGGTTGTTTCTGTTGGTGCATCCCTGATTCCATTCCTGGAACACGATGACGCCAACCGTGCATTGATGGGTGCGAACATGCAACGTCAGGCAGTTCCGACCCTGCGCGCTGATAAGCCGCTGGTAGGTACTGGTATGGAACGTGCGGTAGCGGTTGACTCCGGTGTAACAGCCGTAGCGAAACGCGGCGGTACTGTTCAGTACGTTGATGCATCCCGTATCGTGATTAAAGTCAACGAAGACGAGATGTACCCGGGCGAAGCAGGTATCGACATTTACAACCTGACCAAGTACACCCGTTCCAACCAGAACACCTGCATCAACCAGATGCCGTGTGTCTCGCTGGGCGAGCCAATCGAGCGCGGCGACGTGCTGGCTGATGGCCCGTCTACCGATCTGGGTGAACTGGCACTGGGTCAGAACATGCGCGTCGCGTTCATGCCGTGGAACGGCTACAACTTCGAAGACTCCATCTTGGTCTCCGAGCGCGTGGTACAAGAAGATCGCTTCACCACGATTCACATCCAGGAACTGGCGTGCGTGTCCCGTGACACCAAGCTGGGGCCTGAAGAGATCACCGCTGACATCCCGAACGTGGGTGAAGCTGCGCTCTCCAAACTGGATGAATCCGGCATCGTCTATATCGGTGCTGAAGTGACCGGCGGTGACATTCTGGTTGGTAAGGTAACGCCGAAAGGTGAAACCCAGCTGACGCCAGAAGAGAAGCTGCTGCGTGCGATTTTCGGTGAGAAAGCATCGGACGTGAAAGATTCGTCCCTGCGTGTACCGAACGGCGTTTCCGGTACGGTTATCGATGTACAGGTCTTTACCCGCGATGGCGTGGAAAAAGACAAACGTGCATTGGAAATCGAAGAGATGCAGTTGAAGCAGGCGAAGAAAGACCTGACTGAAGAGCTGCAGATCCTGGAAGCCGGTCTGTTTGCGCGTATCCATGCCGCACTGGTATCTGGTGGTGTTGAAGCTGAGAAGCTGGACAAACTGCCGCGTGACCGTTGGCTGGAACTGTCGCTGACTGACGAAGCGAAGCAAAACCAACTCGAGCAGTTGGCTGAGCAGTACGACGAACTGAAATCCGACTTCGAGAAGAAGCTGGAAGCCAAGCGTCGTAAGATCACCCAGGGTGATGATCTGGCACCGGGCGTGCTGAAGATCGTCAAAGTGTATCTGGCCGTTAAACGTCAGATCCAGCCGGGTGACAAGATGGCAGGCCGCCACGGGAACAAGGGTGTTATCTCCAAGATCAACCCGATCGAAGATATGCCTTACGATGAAAACGGTACGCCGGTTGACATCGTTCTGAACCCGCTGGGCGTTCCATCTCGTATGAACATCGGTCAGATTCTGGAGACCCACTTGGGTATGGCCGCGAAGGGCATTGGTGAAAAGATCAATGCTATGCTGAAGAAACATGAAGAAGTTTCCAAGCTGCGCGAGTTCATCCAGAAAGCGTACGAATTGGGCGACGATACCCGTCAGAAGGTTGATTTGAATACCTTCAGCGATGACGAAGTACTGCGCCTGGCAGAGAACCTGAAAAAGGGTATGCCGATCGCGACGCCTGTCTTCGATGGTGCAAAAGAGAAAGAGATCAAAGAGCTGTTGCAGCTGGGTGGTTTGCCGACTTCCGGTCAGATCACACTGTTCGACGGTCGTACCGGTGAGCAGTTCGAGCGCCAGGTTACCGTTGGCTACATGTACATGCTGAAACTGAACCACTTGGTCGATGACAAAATGCACGCGCGTTCTACCGGTTCTTACAGCCTGGTTACTCAGCAGCCGCTGGGTGGTAAGGCGCAGTTCGGTGGTCAGCGCTTCGGTGAGATGGAAGTATGGGCACTGGAAGCTTACGGTGCCGCCTACACGCTGCAAGAAATGCTTACTGTCAAGTCGG